>DASYUZ010000252.1:0-11947 GCA_036000665.1 Gaiellaceae bacterium | reverse complement strand
CGAAGTACAGCCACCAGAGGGCGACCGCGACGACGATCCCGAACACGGCGGCGGCGATGACGCCGGCGTCCAGCGGTAGGCCCGTGGCGCCGACACCGAGCGCCACGATCGACTCGCCCAGCGCGATGATGATCACGAGCGCGTGCCGCTCCGCGAAGTGTCCGGCCGAGAGGTGCCAGCCCCGAGCGCCGCCGACGTAGGCGCCTGCGAGGTCGATGGCGAGCGCGACCGCCCACGCGAGACCCTGCGCGACGCCGTCGAGCGAGGCCGCCACGAAGAGCAGGCCCGAGCCGACGGCGCTCCCACGGGCCAGGCGCACGATCGCGGCGAGCAGCTCCGGGTCGCCGCGTCCCGCGAGCGCGTACAGGAGCAGGTGCGCGACGCGCACGGCCGCGTAGGCGGCAGCGAACACGAGCGCGTCGTCGCCGAACGCACGCGGGACCGCAAGCGACGCGATCAGCATCGCCGCCATCGCGAAGAACATCGCCAGCCTGACGAAGCCTTCCTCCGGGTTCACCGTGTTCGTCAGCCACGCGTAGGCAGCCCAGGCCCACCAGAGCATGCCGAGCACCAGCAGTCCTCTGGCGAGGCCCGCCCACGTCGGATCGGCTGACACGAGCCCTGTCACCTGCGTGATCGCGAACACGAAGACGAGGTCGAAGAACAGCTCGAGCGGAGTAACACGGTCCTCCGACCGCTGCTGGGCAGTCAGGCGGCTCGCCACCGGCCGAATGTAGCTCTTGTAATCGCTGCGCCGGCGCTCATATGATCGCGCCTGGGCTGTGTCACGCCCGACTGTCGGCGTCACACTGAAGAGGAGGGCAGGGGAATGCGCGCTAGCCGCTCCGCGCTCGTCCTGGCGCTGTTTTGCGCCGTCGCTGCGACCGCGCTGGGCGGAGGAGGTCTTGCCGTTGCGCGCAGCGGCGACGACACGCCGCAGCCGGACTCTTTGTGCGCGCCGGGACAGGAGGGGGTGCTCTACGGCAGCGCGTGGAACGACACGCTCGTCGGCACTCAGGGCGCCGACGTCATCTGCGCGCTCGCCGGCAACGACGAGATCGACGGACGCGGAGGGAACGACGTCATCGACGCGGGCCCCGGCGACGACGCCGTCTCGGCGGGCGCCGACGACGACCAGGTGTTCGGCGAGGAGGGCAACGACACGCTGGACGGCGGGACCGGGAACGACGGCCTCTTCGGCGGCGCGGGAGCGGACACGCTGAACGGCGCTGTCGACAACGATGGTCTGTCCGGCGGCGACGGCGACGACGTCCTCTCGGGCGCGTCCGGCGACGACAGCCTGGACGGCGGCGACGGGGAAGACTCGCTCTCCGCTGCATCCGGCGACGACGTGCTCGAAGGCGGCGACGGAATCGACACGCTCGACGCTGCGGCCGGGACCGACATCTGCACGCACGGCGAGGTCACCTCCGGCTGCGAACGGGGCGCCGAGGCACTCGACAAGCTCGCCTCGCCCATTCCGATCACCGCGCCCGTGGCGAGCCCGCTGACGTTCACCGTCGACGGAACCTTCCCCGGGGTCACGCTCACGCTCGAGACGGGCGGCGGGATCTATCCGTGGGACGTGCGCATCATGCAGGCCGGTCTCCAGATGGCCGGGCGCGCGGCGCAGGTACAGGCCGGGCCCGCGTTCGACATCTCGGTCCCGAAAGGTGCGCCGCCGATCCGGGGCGGCAGCCTGACGTTGCCCTACGACGACCAGAACCTCGGTGGGGTGGACGAGTCCGACCTCCGCATCTGGACGTTCGACGAGAAGTCGCAGTTCTGGCTTCCCGTGCCCGGACGGCAGATTGTGGACCCGGCGACGAACACCGTCACCACGCCGCTCACGCACTTCTCGGTCTACGCGGTGCTGAAGCTGCGCACGCCCGCCGAGTGGAAGGAGATCTTCGGTCAAACCCCGCTCCTCTGCACGGGCGGAGGCGGAAACAACGGGATCGACGTCGTCTTCCTCGTCGACATCTCCGGCTCGATGTCGGTCAACGACCCGCGAGGGCTCCGCGTCGACGGTGCAAAGGCATTCGTCGCTCAGATGCGCCCGAACGACCGAGCGGCCGTCGTGGGGTTCGACTTCTTCGCACGTCGGCAAATCGGCCTCACGCATCTCGACAGCGACGCGAACAAGGCCGCGGTGGACACCGCGCTCGAGCGGACTCGCGTTGCACAGGACGGCACGAACATCTCAGCGGCGGTCGAGGCCGCGATCTCGATCCTGAAGAACAACACCGATGAGCCAGGGCCTCGTCTGCGGGTCGCAGTCCTGCTCACCGACGGACAGTCGGGCTACGACGATGCGTTGACGGCCGAGGCCAAGAGCAACCTGATCGGGATCCACACGGTCGGGCTCGGGAGGGGCGTTAACCCGACGCTCCTGCAGAAGATCGCGGTCGGCACGGGTGCGACGTACCGCCAGCTCGACAATCCGGCGGACCTGCCTGCGCTCTACCGGCAGCTTGCGGGCGACATCATCGGCGGCGGCACCGACACCGACGAGGACGGGCTGACCGATTGCGTAGAGCGGAACGGCATGTTCGTCCCGCTCAGCGTGACGCTGCCGTTCATCAACGTCTCGATCCAGCTCGCTTCGTTCATCGCCACCGATCCGAACAACCGCGACACGGACGGCGACGGTTTGACCGACGGACAGGAGGTCGTGGCGCATCCGTTGACGAAGGCCGCGGAGCCCGGGACCACGTATGCATTCCTCGTCGACGCTGGCCTAGACACGTACTACACGCTGATCGCCGATCCGACGAAGAAGGACACGGACGGCGACGGCGTCGACGACCGCGTCGAGCTGCTCAACGGTACGGATCCGCTCGTCCCGGACGGCAGCGAGCTCGGCATCGACGGCCTCAAGCTGCCGCGGTTCACGCTCTTCCAGCCCGCGCGCTACGCGGACAAGCCGGCGATCGAACGGCGGCTGCAGTTCACGCCCGACCGCGAGGCCCTCGAGGAGATCTTCTACAACTCGAACCCGGTTCGCTACGACGACGACCGCAACTGCGTCGAGACGTGCGACGCGATCCGCGCGCTCGCGGTCCAGCGACCGAACGATAACGGCTGGGGCATCTGCCTCTTCGGGATCGGCGCGTGCGTGACCGACGAGTCGCAGATGCGCGACCTCGTCGAGCAGGCGCGAGGGATTCAAGGCATCTTCGACTCGAACGGCAACCTCGACCAGCGTTTTCTGCAGGAGCAGGTCGCGATGCAGTGCGCGATCTGGTTCGCGGACTCGACGCGCTGCGCCGACGAGGCGTCGAAGCTTCGGTTCAACTCGCAGGATCCGAACGACTTCCCGGACCTGCTCGCCGCAGGCGCGATCGCCATTCCGGCGCCGGGTCTCGCGAATCCGGAGGCCGCGCGGCGGATCGCCGCCATCCTGGCGAGGACCGCGGCGGCGGTCGCCGCCGGCATCACCGCGGCCGCGCTGGAGGAGACGATCCGGAACTGCATCGAGGGCCCCGCGCTGAAGGTCGTTCGCCGGCTCTTTGCGTTCCTTCACCCGTGCGAGGTGCTGCCGACGTACGCGCCCGGCGGCGACGTCAAGACTGCCGCCGAGCACCGGGTCGCCGCGATTGCCGCGGTACCCGAGCGCGTCTTGCAGCGCTACGCCACCCCGGCCGAGCGCGCCGCCCGTCCGTTCGGTCGTGCGTGGTACCTGGGTCAGCCGGGCTGCACGGGGGCGGACCGCACGGCGGCCGAGGTGCGATTCGGCGTACCGGTCTCGTGCGACGAGTTCCCGAACTGGGCGATGCAGGACGCAGGCCCCGGGAAAGCGTCGCTCCGGTACATCCCGTCCGCCGACAACGCGGGCGAAGGCGCGAGGCTCGGCACGTTCTTCCTCGCCTGCTCGGACGTGACCCGCGAGGCGCGGCGCGTCCCGTTCCTGGTCGTTCCCGTGCCGGCCGCACCTGCGACGGTGTTCCACTGCGGGAGGTGACGGGGAGCGGTCCGTTGCGGGCGCTCCTCGAGCAACTCGAGGACCGGTTGCGCGCGTTCGGCGCGCCGGTCGTCGATGCGTTCCGGCCGGGTGCGCCGCTCGAGCAGGTCCGCGCGGCAATCGCCGCCGAGGGTCTGAGCGCTCACGACGACCTCGTGACGTGGTGGGGCTGGCACGACGGCTCGGACGCAGGCGGAGTGGCCGCCGACTACTCCGGCCCCGGTATCTACTTCCGGCCGGAGAACACGCTCGTCGGGCCGTGGCATGTCATCTCACTGGACGACGCGCTGCGCATTCGCCGCTGGTGGCGCAGCACCGCCCCGCAGCTCGTGCCGGAGGACTGGCTTCCCGTGTTGCAGTTCGAAGGGACCCCGGTGCTCTGCGCGGACGATGCCGCAGAGCTGCACATTCTCGACGAGGGCTTCCCGGAACCCCCACCGCCGCAGTTCGGCTCGCTCGCCGAGTTCGTCGCGGCGGTGATCAGGCTGTTCGACGAAGGCTTGGTCGTGCCACATCCGGAGGACGAACGAGTCCCCTGGTTCGACGCCGCCTCGCTCGAGGGCGATCTGCGGCGTCTCTGCTTTTGGTGACCTACGCGAGTGGGAGCGCGATCGAGATGTCCGCACCGCCGCCCTCGCGGTTGGTTGCGCGCGCGGCGCCGTGATGTGCACGGGCGATCGTTTCCACGATCGCGAGGCCGAGGCCGGAGCCGTCGCCGGCGCGGCTTTCGTCTGCGCGGCTGAACCGCTCGAAGGCGCGGTCGAGGAACTCGGGCGGAAAGCCCGTGCCTTCGTCGAGGACGTGGAGCTCGGCGGCGCCGCTGCGCGCGTGCGCGGTCAAGGTGATCTGTCCGCGGCCGTGACGGAAGGCGTTGTCGACCATGTTGCTCAGCGCCTGTTCGAGCCGGACGCGGTCGGCGCTGACCACGAGCGCGTCGTCGGCGTCGACCGAGACGCGACGGCCTTCCGTCTCCGCGCGCGGCCGGAAGCGCTCGGCGACCGTCCCCATCACGTCGGTCACGTCGGTCGGTGCGGCGTCGAGCGGCAAGCGTCCCTGCTCGGCGCGGGCGAGCAGCAACAGGTCCTCGGCGATGCGCGAGAGGCGTTCGGTACTCTCGGCCGCCGAGCGGACCGCGTCCTCGAGCTCTTCCGGCGAGCGGGCGCGCCGGAGGGCGAGCTCGAGCTCGGTCTTGAGCAGCGCGAGCGGCGTTCGCAGCTCGTGGCTCGCGTCGGCGACGAACCTGCGCTCGCGCGCAATGCCGTCCTCGAGGCGCGCGAGCATCTCGTTCAGCGTCGTGCCGAGCCGGGAGACCTCGTCCTGCGCAGGCGGCACCGGCAGGCGCTCCGCGAGCGACGACGTCGAGATCTCGGCGGCTCGTTTTCGCATCGCCTCGATCGGCCGCAGCGCGGCGCCCGCGAGCGCGTAGCCGGCGAGGGAGGCAAGCAGGAGCGCAAGCGGGCCGCCGATCAGGAAGGCGGCAAGCAGGCTGCGAAGGATCTCCGCTCGGTTCTCGCGTGTCGCGCCGACGATCAGCACGCGTTCTTCGAGCGGAACCGCGAGCATGCGGGCGGGCTCGTCGAGACCTGGAACCGACGACCGGTTCACGAACACCGTCTCGCGTCGGGCGCGGGCGAGGTCGGCGCGAGAGATCAGGCGCCGGCTCCCGATCGGCTCGGTCGCGTCGAGGACGCGTCCGTCGGCAGCGATGAGCTCGGCGAAGGACTCGCCGGGCTCGATGAACGGACCGACGGTCGTCCCGAGGGAGCCGCCGCGGCGCACGAGCGCGGAGAGGTCCTGTGCGCGAGCACGCAGCTGCTCGTCGAGCGCGCGGTTCAGGTCTGAGGCGACGCGTGCGTAGACGAACCAGCCGGCGGCCGCGAGCACGAGCCCCATCGCGACCGCGAAGACGAGCGTGAGCCGCAGGCGGATCGGGAGGCGGCTCACGGCTCCCGCAGCCGGTAGCCCACGCCGCGCACGGTCTCGATCGAGTCGCTGCCGAACGGACGGTCGATCTTCTCGCGCAGGTAGCGGACGTAGACGTCGACGACGTTCGAACGGTTCTCGTAGGCGAAGTCCCACGCGTGTTCGAGCAGCTGGAGCCGCGACAACGCCTCCCCGCGACGCCGCATGAACGTCTCGAGCAGGGCGAACTCCTTCGGCGAGAGGCTGATCTCCGTGTCGCCGCGCCACGTGCGGCGTGACGCCGGATCGAGCCGCAGGTCGCCGACGACGAGCTCCGTCGGCCGCTCGACTCCGCCGCGCCGGGCGAGCGCTCGCAGCCGCGCGAGCAGCTCGGCGAACGAGAACGGCTTGGTCAGGTAGTCGTCGGCGCCCGCGTCGAGGCCGGCGACCCGGTCGTCAACGGCGTCGCGGGCCGTCAGCATCAGGACCGGCGCCCAGATGCCGTTGTTCCGCAAGCGGCGGCAGGTCTCGAAGCCGCTCAGGCCCGGCAGCATCACGTCGAGCACGATCGCGTCGTAGGGATGCGCCTCGGCCATCCAGACTGCGTCCTCGCCCGTCGAGGCGACGTCGGCCGCGTGGCCTTCCTCGACGAGGCCGCGGTGCACGAGCCGCGCCATCTTCACCTCGTCCTCCACGATCAGGACACGCACGCCCGCATCTTTCCTGCAGCCTCGTGAGAGAAAGATGAGAACCCGCCTTCGGCCTCTCATCGCCGTTTCACGGCGCCTCCCTACGCTGGAGACCATGAGAAAACGACTCGTCATCATCGCCGCAGCTCTCGTGGTCGCTCTCGGCGGCGCGACGCTCGCGGTCGGGGCCCGCAGCGGGCTGATCTGGGACGACGGCCAGTACTACAAGCCCGGATCGCTCGACGACGGCAAGGAGCTCCTGCCGCAGACGAAGATCACGCTCGCTCAGGCGGTCGCTGCCGCACAGCGCGCGGCACAGGGGGACCTCGGCCAGGTCGACCTCGAGCGGAGCGGCAACCATGTCGTCTACATGGTCGACGTCGGCAACCAGGAAGTCCGCGTGGATGCCGCCGACGGCAGCATCGCGTCGATCAGCCCGCGGGAGTAGCAATGCGCCGTGCAGCCCTGGCGCTGCTCGGTCTGGTGCTCGTCGGCGGGTGCGGCTCCGAGGAGGCGCGCTCGCCGGCGACGACCACACGGGAGTACGTCGCGCGCGTCGACAGCCCGTGGCCCCGCTGAAATTCTCTGAGGCTTCCCCGCAGTTCGTCGCGAGGTTCTGACAACGATCCTCTTGCCAACAAACGCCTCGTCTGCGCGAGGGTGCGGGGATGTCACCCGAACAGGACCTCGCAGCTGCCGATACTGTCGTGTGATGGCTGGATGGGCCGCCCGCAACATCGGCGAGGTTCCGAAGGTGACGGATGGCGAGGCCGACGATCCGGACTGGCATCCGCTCCAGCATTTCTTCGGCCTGACGACCTTCGGGGCCAACGCCTTCGTCGCCACGAGAGGGTACGAGACCCTCGTCGGCGAGCATGACGAGCGGTCGAGTGGCCAACAGGAGCTGTACGTCGTGCTCGAAGGTGAAGCCGACTTCGAGCTGGCGGGCGAGCAGGTTCGCGCGACGAGGGGAATGGTCATCGCCGTGACCGACCCGACGGTGAAGAGGCGGGCCGTGGCTCGTGCGCCGGGGACGATGCTTCTTGCGGTTGGTGCCAGCGAAGGTCCGTTCTCGACGACCTGGCGTGAGTCGCATTTCGAGAACGTTCCTCGCGCCGACAAGCTGTAGTCACCGAACCAACCGAGGCTCTAGCCTGAGCCGGATCAGTCGCCGGGTTCCGGCAGCGTCTGCAGCCGGGGAGCGGGCGAGGCGAGGAGGAAGAGCACGCCGAGGGTCGCCCCGACGGTTGCGATCCACAGCGTCGGCCGCAGGCCGATTGACGCGCCGAGGGCGCCGCCGAGTAGCGAGCCGAGCGGCCGGACGCCGTAGTTGACGACCATGTATGCGCCTGAGACACGTGCGCGGAGACGGTCGGGGACGAGCGCCTGCTGGATCGACCCGAAGGTGATGTCGAGAATCATCACGCCGAAGCCAGAGCCGAACTCGGCGAGGAAGAGGAGCGCGAGGACAAGAGGCTTTGGGCCGCCAGCGAGCGGCACGAGCACGAGCGGCGCCGGGAAAAGGAACGAGCCGATTACGAACGCGGGGCCGATCCCGAGTCGGCGCGCGATCCGCCCGGTGAGGACCGACCCGATGAGGCCGCCAATGGCGCCCGCGCCGAGTACGACGCCGAGCGTCCCTGGGCGGACGTGCAGGTCGCGCGTCGCGTAGAGGATGAACAGTGCGAAGAAGACGAAGTTGAAGAGGTTGATCGTTGCGGTGGAGATGAGCGAGGCGAGGAGCAGCGGCGTCCGGCGGATGAACCGCGCGCCGCCGCGCAGGTGCCCGCGCTCCGCGAGCTCCGTCGCCGGTTCCGCCGCGGAGATCCGGCTGAGGAAGAATGCTGACACGACGTAAGAGGCTGAGTCGGCGACGACGGCCACCGGGGCCGAGAAGACCTGCACGAGTGCCCCGCCAGCGCTCGGGCCGGCGACGAACGAGAACGCGCGGCTCCCGTGCATCAGCTGGTTCGCCTCGACATAGCGGTCGCGCGGGACGAGCGCTGTGAAGAGCGTCGAGTAGGAGACGAAGAAGAGGACGCTGAGCGTGCCGACGAGGAAGCCGACGACGAGCAGCTGCGCGAACGTCAGGGCGTCGACCGCGTAGGCGAAGGGGATGGAGGCGAGCAGCGCCGCGCGGCCGATGTCGGCCGCGATCATCGCCTGCCGGCGGCGGCCGCGGCGATCGACCCACGCGCCGAAGTGGAGTGAGAAGAGCAGGTTCGGCGCGAGCATTGCCGCGGTTAGGTAGCCCATCTCGGTGGCATCCGCGTCCAGGACGAGCACCGCGAGGAGCGGGACGGCGAGAAGCGACACCTGGTCGCCGAAGAGCGAAACCGTCTGGCCGATCCAGAAGCTGCGGAAGCTCGGCAGCTGCCGGAGTAGGGGCGGGATCAGTCCTCCTCCGGATGCGGGAATGCGGCGTAAAGGAAGGTCGCCCGGCGCGTGCCAGGCCGCCGGTTCCCCTCGTACGACTGGGCGAGCTCCCAAACCCGTTTGCCGAGCTCATGGAGCTCAGCCGGTGTCAGATAGAGCTGCGTGTCACCGACGTGGTGCGCCTCCCGCCACTCGGGCGTCTCGGCCGGCATGCGCTCGAACCAGCGCAGTAGCTCCTCGGCGTACCGCTCCGCGACGGCGCTGCTGAACATCGCGGCGGCCTCCGCAAGCTCCTGCGTCTGCACCTTCCAGCTCGTCATGTGTGCCGTCGCCCGCCACGGCCGGTTACGACCCCTACCGCCGCCGGCGTCTTCGACGAGCCCCCATTTTGCGAGCTGGCGCAGGTGGAACGAGCAGTTCGCGGCGCTCTCGCCGATCCGCTCGCCCAGCTGCGTCGCAGTTAGCGGCCCCTCCCGCCGCAGGAGCCCCACGAGCTTCAGCCGCGTCGGGTGCGCAAGCGCACGCAGCGCGCGGGGATCGCTGAGCTCGACTGTCTTCTTGGGTTCCCGGTGGATGTCGAAAGATTACTTTCGAAACGATCCTTTCGTCAACCTGGAAGCGCCCCAGCTCTTTCGGCCGCCGATCGTGACCGAGGAAACTCATCCCCGCGTTGGACATCGGCGTTGAGCGCGTAGGTTCCGCTGGTGAGCTTCACCGTTGGGGCTGACGCGTACGACCAATTCATGGGCAGGTATTCAGTGCCGCTCGCGCCCCAGCTCGCCGATTTCGCGGCGGTCGCCGCTGGTCAACGAGTGCTCGATGTCGGCTGCGGCCCGGGCGCACTCACGGCCGAGCTGGTCAGGCGGCTGGGACCGGCCGCCGTGTCGGCCGTCGATCCTTCGGAACCCTTCGTTGCAGCAGCTCAAGAGCGCCACCCCGGGGTCAGCGTGCGACGCGCTGCGGCGGAGCAGCTGCCCTTTGCAGATCAGGCGTTTGACGCCGCCTTGGCACAACTCGTCGTTCACTTCATGGCAGACCCCGTCGTGGGACTTCGCGAGATGGCACGCGTGACGCGCAAGCATGGTGTCATCGCGGCGTGCGTGTGGGATCACGCCGGCGCCCAGGGGCCGCTCAGCCTGTTTTGGGAGGCGGCGCACGAGCTTGATCCCGACGTCGAGGGTGAGTCGCAGCTTGCGGGCGCCCGCGAGGGCCACCTTGCTCAGCTCTTCCAGTCCGCCGGGCTGCACGAGATCGAGGAGAGCGTTCTCTCGATTGACGTCGAGCATCCGAGCTTCGAGGATTGGTGGGAGCCGTTCACGCTCGGCGTGGGCCCCGCCGGCGGGTACGCGGCTGGTCTCGACGCGAAGCGGCAAGCCCAGCTCCGCGAACGCTGCCGCGAGCTCCTGCCACCGGCACCGTTCGTGCTGAGCGCCCGGGCCTGGGCAGCACGAGGCCTCGTTTAGCCGCCATTTCGATCTTGCAAGGCCGTTGACGCAGGCGTAGGTTCGCCACTTCACAGGGTCGAATCGAGGAGGATCGATGCCGCACGATCGCCGTGACCCGTTCAGCGACCGCTTGACGCGTCGCACGTTTCTCGAACGCGCCGGAGTTGGTGCCGCCGCCGTGCTCGGCGGGTCGCTGTACGCAACCGCACCCGCTGCTGCGCGCGCCCGGCGGGTGCAGAAAGTACGAACGCCGCTCCGCCAGGTGATCATCTCCTGCCAGGAGAACCGGTCGTTCGACCACTACTTCGGCTACGCGCGGCAGGTGCAGGCCGCGGGGCTCGGTCCGCCGCCGGGGTACGCGCAGCCCGACGCAGCAGGGAATCCGCATTTCCCGTTCGAGTTCACCGCGCTGTCGACGCCGGACCCACCGCACTCGTGGAACGCCGTCCACGAGCAATGGAACGGCGGGGCTATGGACGGCTTCTATCGGAGCTCGGCGGCGAGGATCGGGGACGGCGACGCCGCGATCGGCTACTACACGGCGCAAGAGATCCCGTTCTACTACAGCCTGTTCGCGAACTCGGCCTTGGTCGGGAACCACTTTTGCTCGCTGCTCGGGCCGACGTGGCCGAATCGCTTCTACTTCGCCGCCGCGACCTCGGGCGGGATCACGACGAACGGCATCTGGGGCTACGGCATTTTCGACTACCCGATCATCCTCGACCTGCTCGACGCCGCCGGCGTGACGTGGAAGATCTACAACCTCGGCTGGGACAGCGTCCCGTTCGGCAACACCGACAACGTCGCGGTCTTCTGGAAGAAGTACGCCCACGACAACCGCACCCGCGGCAATCGAGGCTCGTTCCTGAACGATCTCCGCCAGGACCGCCTGCCACAGGTGTCCTGGATCATCCCGAGCTTCGCCCGTGGCTGGGACGAGCATCCACCGGCGGACGTCTCGGTCGGGATGGGCATCCAGGAGCAGCTCATCAGCGCGCTCCGCGAGTCGTCCGCCTGGGAGAGCAGCGCGTACATCATCACGTACGACGAGCACGGCGGGTACTTCGACCATGTTGCGCCGCCAGTTGCGGACGCGTTCGGGCTTGGCGTGCGGATCCCGACATGGGTCATCTCGCCGTGGGCCAAGGCCGGCCACATCGAGCCAGCGAACTACGACCTGACCTCGACGCTGAAGTTCATCGAGCGGGTGTTCAACCTGCCGACGCTCGCTTCCGTGAACCACATCTTCGATACCGCGACGCCGGCTGGCGGCAACTACCAGGCCGCGGCCCCGGGGGCGACGAGCGGTCCACCTGCGCCGCCGCGCGACGGACGATCGGACATCGGCGACTTGTTCGAGTGCTTCACGTTCTGATCCCGGGAGCCCACTGAAAGGGGGCGCCAGCGGCGTCCGCGCGCCCGACGAGGCATGGCGGTAGATTGGGCACCTGGCCCGCAGCCTGGAGCCTGATCCGCGATGAGCCCGTCGAATGCCGCTCGCTGCCCGGCGTGTGACAGCGTCCGCCGGGCGGCGTTCCGGTACTGCCTGGTGTGCGGCTTCGACTTCGAGC
>DASYUZ010000251.1:0-5470 GCA_036000665.1 Gaiellaceae bacterium | reverse complement strand
TCGACGACGCGAAGGATCTCCTCGACCAGACGCTGGACGAGGAGTCGAACGCAGACAAGCTGCTGACGAAGATCGCAACAGGCGGCCTGCTGCGCTCGGGCGTCAACCAGGCCGCGGCCACCTAGCCGCGTCAGCGTCACGAGTTGGTCTCCGAGACGGGAGCGCGAGCTCCCGTCTCTCATTTCGGGACGCGGACGCGCAACGCGCGGGGGACGAGCTCGAAGCGCACCGGCGTCGTGCCCGGCTGCTCGCCGTCGAGCTCGATCGGCGGGAGCGTCGGCGCGTCGACCGTGACGACGGCGCCGCGCAGCACCTCGGCCTTCGGGTGCGGCAGGTGCGTGCCGCGGTAAGTCTTTGGGAGCGTGAGCAGCAGGTCGCGCTTCGTCAGGTCGCCGATCAGGAGCACGTCGAAGAGGCCGTCATCCGGCTCCGCGTCGGGGCAGATCATCATCCCGCCTCCGAAGTAGCGCCCGTTGGCGACGACCACGTCGTGCATGCGCCCACTACGCCGCTCTTCGTCGACCTCGACGTGGACGACGTCGTTCTGCCAGCCGGAGAAGACCGCGAACGTCGCCCAGAGGTAGGACACCTTCCCGCCGAACGCCTTCGTCGTGTTGTTCGCGCGCTGCGCGATCGCGCCGCTCATGCCCGCGCTCGCGACGTTCGCGAACCAGTGCACGGCGTCGTCGCCGGACCACGCGCGGTACGTCACGCGGCCGAGGTCGATGATGCGCGTACGACCTTCCCGGGCGACGCGGATCGCTTCGGAGATGCGCCGCGGAATGCCGTACGTGCGGACGAAGTCCCAGCCGGTCCCGCGCGCGAAGACAGCGATCTCGACGTCGTCTCGGCCGGCGATCCCGTTCGCTACTTCGTTCACGGAGCCGTCCCCACCGACGACCACGAGGAGTTTCGCGCCGCCGTCCGCCGCCTCGCGCGCGAGCTCGGTCAGGTGGCCCGGCCGCTCCGAGAAGAACGTGTCCCCTTGCAGGCCCTCGCGCGCGGCTGCGTGGGCGAACTCGGGCCACCGCCGCCCGGTCGAGCCGTTGGCCGACGCGGGGTTGACGAGGAAGACCGTCTCAGTGATGTCCGATGACCGTGCGCAGCGCGAGCTGCGTCATCTGGTCGACGGCGGCGCGCATCTCGTCGTCGGAGATCCGCATGAACTCGCCCTCGACGACGACGTCACTGACGGTGAGGACGCACCCGGCCTGCACCTTCCGGAGCGCACCGAGCGTGAAGAGCACCGCAGCCTCCATCTCGACGGCGAGCACGCCGCGCTGCGACCAACGCTCGTACTGCCCACTGTCCGGGTTGTAGAACAGGTCGCTCGAGACGATGGGCCCGACGCGAACGGGCTTGCCGAGCTCCTTCGCGGCGTGGACCGCCAAATGCACGAGCTCCCAGTCCGAGGTCGGGACGTGCGGCTCGTTCACGAGGTGCACGGCGGTCTGGTCGGCAGGGACGGCGGAGACGGCGACGATCAGGTCTCCGAGCTTCATGTCCTTCTGAAGACCCCCGCACGTGCCGACGCGCAGGAAGCGCTTGACGCCGAGCATCACGAGCTCCTCGAAGACGATCGCCGCGGAGGGGCAGCCCATGCCGGTCGCTTGCACGGAGACCGGCTTCCCTTCGAACGTCCCCGTGTAGCCGAGCATGCCGCGCTCCTCGTTCCGGAGCACGGGATCGTCGAGGTAGTTCTCGGCGATGTACTTGGCGCGAAGCGGGTCGCCCGGGAGCAGGCAGGCCTCTGCGTAGTCGCCCGGCTCGGCGCGAACATGGATCGGCATCCCGCGGCACCCTACATTGCGAAGATGCGCACGATGCCCGACGTCGTGCAGCCGCGGCTGGAGCAGGTGATCGAGTTCTGCGAGCGCGATCCGATCGAGCGCGTGTTCCTCGAGGACGTCGCACGTCGCGGCTTCGGACGGTTCCTGGCCCGCGAGGAGGACGGCGTGCTGAGCGCGCTCTGCCACCTCGGCGCGAACGTCGTCCCGGCGGGGAAGGACTGCGGTTGCTTCGCGAAACACGTTGAAGGCTCGCGCGCGCGGATGATCATCGGCGAGGAGCGCGCAGTCGGGGAGCTCTGGGCGGAGGCAGGCAAGCGGCTGGGCGAGCCGCGCGAGGACCGGCCGGGGCAGCCGGTCTACGTCCTCGACGAGTTGCCTGAGCCGGGGGAGACGGGGCTGCGCGCGGCGACGGTGCGCGACCTCGACCGCCTGCTGCCGGCGTGCGCGGCCGCGCACCAGGAGGAGCTCGGCGTCGACCCGCTCGCGAGCGATCCCGAGAGCTTCCGCTGGCGCACGCGGGCGCAGATCGAGGAGGGCCGCTCGTGGCTCTGGCTCGAGGGCGGAGTGATCCGGTTCAAGGCCGAGGCCTCCGCGTGGACGGCCTCGGCCGTCCAGCTGCAACAGGTCTGGGTCGACCCGGAAGCCCGCGGCCGGGGCTTCGGGCAGCGCGGCCTCCGCGATCTCTGCCGTCTGCTCCTGCGGAGCACACCCGCCGTCTGCCTGTTCGTTCGCCCCGAGAACGAACGGGCGATCCGTCTCTACGTGCGGATCGGCATGCGCCACGTACTCGACTACCGCAGTTTGGTCTTCTAGGCCCCGCGCGACAGCTCGCTCCGGGACAGGGACTGTCCCCACGTGCGGTCGTCACCGGCCCTCGGTTCAGGGACAGTCCCGACCCGTTCGCGGTCACACTTCCGTCACGGTGACTGTCCCTGCGATTTCGCGTAGCTCCGCCGTTTCTCGCGCGCGAACCGCGAGGGACTGTCCCCGCGTCTTCTGCCGCCGGAGGGCTGTCGCGTGACGGGGATTGCGTGGCTCGACCGCGACCGGGGGTGGCTCGCCGCGTGCGCGAGGTGATCCTCGCAAGGCACGGCGAGAGCGAGTTCTCGCTGCGCGGCGCGATGAACGGCGATCCCGCGATCGCGTGCCCGCTCACTCCGGCGGGGGAGGAGCAGGCAGGGCGGCTCGGCTACGCGCTCCGCGACATCCCGATCGACCTCTGCGTCGTGACCGAGTTCGAGCGCACGCGCCAGACCGCCGACCTCGCACTCGCGGGGCGCGACGTGCCCCAGCTCGTCGTACCAGAGCTGAACGACATCCGCGTCGGCGACTTCGAGGGAGGCCTGCTGGAGGCCTACCGCGCGTGGGCGCGCGAACGCTCGCCCGTCGAGGTGCCGCCCGGCGGCGGCGAGAGCCGTGCCGAGGCTGCCCGCCGCTACGCCCGCGGCTTCCGAGTGGTGCTTGCCCGCCCCGAGCAGACGATCCTGGTCGTCGCGCACGGCCTCCCCATTCGCTACCTGCTGCTCGCGGCGGAGGGCGCCGAGCCACGGCCTGTGATCGAGGGCCTCGAGTACGCCGAGCCGCACCGGCTCTCCGGCGCGGAGGTCGAGCGTGCCGTCGAGCGCCTTGAGCGCTGGGCTGCCGAGCCGGCCTGGGCGTAACTCGAACGAGCGACTCGAACGAGCGATCGAGGCGGCGCCCGCCCGCCCCGATCATGAGAGGGCGGTGCGTAACGGCCTTATTGCGGCGGGGCTGGCGTTGTTCTCTGCGGTCGTCCTCCTCAGTGGAGGCGGACGGGCCCGGAGCGCAACGGTTCAGCACACATGCTCGGCGACCGACCGGCAGTTCATCAGCACGACCGAGCTGAACATGACCGCGCTGGGGGCGTGGAGCGACGACTACCGCGCCGGTGAGGCGACGGCGTCCCAGGTGATCGCGGAGGCCCGCAAGGCCGTCACCCGCGTCGAGAAGCTCCAGCCGAGCGACCCCTCGCTGCAGAAGACGAAGTCGCTCGTCGCCGGGATGCTGACCGAGTACGGACGGGCGATGACCGCGAAGACGAAGAAGAAGGACGCGGCTCCGCACATGTACCGCGCCTACGGCCTGGCGAACTTCGCGCACGACGTGCTGATGGACGCGGCGCCGGAGCTGCAGAAGCACGGCTGCGACATCTCAGGCCTTCTCTAGCGACACTTCCGGCATGCAGCCGGAGGAGTTCCGCGGCCTCGTCGAGGCCTTCGTGCGCGAGCACGATCTGATCCCCTCAGGCGGGGACGTGACCTGCCTCGTCTCCGGGGGGCCGGACTCGACGTGCCTCTGGCACGTCTTGAGCTCGCTCGGGTATCGCGTCTCCGCGCTCCACGTCGATCACGGACGGCGCGGCGCGGAATCGGAGAAGGACGCACGCTTCTGCCGGGAGGCGCTCGGCGCCGAGGTCGTGGAGGCGGGGGGCGGGCGCACCGAGGACGAGCTGCGCGAGCTTCGCTACGCGATCGCGACCGATCGGCTCCGCGCGACCGGCCACACCGCCAGCGACCAGGTCGAGACCGTCCTCTACCGCCTCGCCTCGAGCGGCGCGCCCGGCGGCATCAAGGTGAGGCGCGAGGACGGCGTCGTCCGGCCGCTGCTCGCGCGCACGCGCGACGAGGTGCTCGAGTACCTCCGCGCCGAGGACCTGCCCTTCCGCGTCGACCGCTCGAATCCGGACACGAAGCGCGGCCTGATCCGCGAGCGCCTGCTGCCGCTGCTCCGCGAGCTGCATCCGGCGGCGGAGGCGAACCTGCTCCGGCTCGCGGACCGCCGCACGATGCCGCCGGAGGTCGCGGCGCTGCTCGACTCGCAGGCCGGCTCCGCACGCCTTGATCTCGGCGGCGGCGTAACGCTCGTGCGCGAGTACGAACACGCGTGGGTCGAGCGCACCCCCGTCGCGCTGGAGGGCGAAGTGCGCTGGGGAGCGTGGCGGATCAGCGCACGCGAGAAAGGGCTTAAGGTACGAGGCTGGCGCGCGGGCGACCGGCTCGCGGCCGGAGGGAAGAAGATCCAGGACGTGTTCGTCGACGCCAAGATCCCGCGCTCGGAACGAGAGGCCTGGCCGCTGGTCGTGCGCGGGGACGAGGTCGTCGCCGTGCCGGGGATCGTCGAGCGCGCGGGCGTGAAGGCGGAGCGTGTCGCAGGCTGAGCTCGAGGCGGCGATCACCGAGGTCCTGATCGACGAGGTCGCCCTGAAGCGGCGCGTCGTCGAACTGGGCGAGGAGATCTCGCACGACTACGCCGGTCAGGACCTCCTGCTCGTGGGTGTCCTGAAGGGCGCCGTCTTCTTCATGAGCGACCTGATGCGGAACCTCACAATGCCCTGCGAGATCGACTTCATGGCCATCTCGAGCTACGCCGGGACCACGGAGTCCTCGGGCGTCGTTCGGATCCTCAAAGACCTCGACATGAACATCGAGGGGCGGCACGTGCTCGTGGTCGAGGACATCATCGATTCGGGCCTGACGCTCTCCTACCTGATCCGGAACCTGGAGGCCCGCGAGCCGGCCTCGCTCGAGGTCTGCGCCCTGATGACGAAGCCCGAGCGGCGGCAGATCGAGGTGCCCGTCCGATATGTGGGCTTCGAGATCCCGAACCGCTTCGTGGTCGGCTACGGGCTCGACTTCGCCGAGAAGTACCGGAATCTGCCC
>DASYUZ010000250.1:0-11407 GCA_036000665.1 Gaiellaceae bacterium | reverse complement strand
TGGGCGGCAAGCGGCATCAGCTCTCCAGCGAGCGCATCTTGCTGGGTCGCTCGCGGGACTGCGACATCCCCCTCGAGGATCCGAACATCTCGCGCCGGCACGCCGAGGTCGTCCTCGAGGACGGCGCCTGGTGGATCGTCGACCTCGGCTCCACGAACGGCATCGAGGTCAACGGGGAGCGGGTCGACCGCGCTCGCCTTGGCGTCGGCGACCACATCGTCCTCGGCCGAACGGAGCTCGTCTTCGAGCAGTCAGGATGAACGTCGCTCGCCTCGGCTCTCTCCGCGTCATTCTGGACGCGTCAGCGTTCCCGCGAACCCCCTTCTTCGCTGCGGAGGAACCTCCCGGTTCCCCCGCGCCCCCTCCACACGTTCATCGACCAAAACCCGTTCGATGAACGTCGAACCGGTTCTCCTCGCTCTCAAGGCCGCCTTCCTCGTCCTGCTGTACGTCTTCATCTGGCGCGTCATCCGCTCCGCCTCGCGGGACATGCGGGTCGCGCCGCAGGAAAGCTTCATCCTCGCGCCGTCGCAGCTCGCCGCAGACCACTCCTCGCCGTCCGGGGGCAAGCTCGTAGTCGAGAAGAGCAAGTCACTCAAGACGGGACGCTCGTTCAAGGCCGGCGCAGTGCCGCTGACTCTCGGCCGCGCCGAGGACAACGACGTCGCCCTGCCCGGCGACGAGTTCGCATCCGGACACCACGCGCGGATCGAATCCCAGCGTGACGGGGTATGGATCCTGGACCTGGGGTCGACGAACGGCACTTTCGTCAACGGCGCCCGACTGGACGGCCGCCGCCTGCTGAGAGAGGGCGACGTCGTGCAAATCGGCGACACGGAGCTTCGGTTCGAGCGATGAGGATCGCCGACAGCACAGGAGTCACCGACGCCGGCCGCAAACGCCGCCGGAACGAGGATTCCTTCGTCCGCGAGCCGCCCCTGTTCGCGGTGGCCGACGGAATGGGCGGCGCGCAGGCGGGAGAAGTCGCTTCACGCCTCGCCGCCGCCGCGTTTCGCGAGTTCCACGATGCCGACGAGCTCGAGCCCGAGGAGCGCGTCGCCGCCATCATCCAGGAGGCGAACCGCCGCATCTACGAGCGCGCGCGCAGCGATGCGCAGGCGTCGGGCATGGGAACGACGATCACGGCCGCCCTCGTGACCGGCGCGGGCGTGGCGGTGGGCCATGTGGGCGACTCGCGGGCATACCGCGTGCGCCGGGACGGCATCGAGCAGCTGACGGAGGATCACTCGCTCGTCGCCGACCTCGTCCGCAGCGGTCGCATTAGGCCGGAGGAAGCGGATGCCCACCCGCAGCGCTCGGTGATCACGCGAGCCCTCGGGACCGACCTCGAGGTGGACGTGGACACGTTCACGGTCGAGGCCGAGCCAGGCGACCTCTTCCTCCTCTGCTCGGACGGCCTGACGACGATGGTCGACGACGAGACGATCCTCTCGCTGGTCGAGGAACGTCGCGCCGATCTGGACAAGCTCGTCAGATCGCTGATCAAGGCCGCCAACAAGGGCGGGGGCGAGGACAACATCACCGTCGTCGCGTTCGAGATCGCCGACGGGCAGGCGCCCGAGGCGGACGAGCTCGAGCAGACGGCCGTCGTGCCCGCGCCCGCCGCGGGCGAGGCGGACGACGAAGACACGCTGACCGAGGCCGACCGCGTCCCGGCTGTCGACACGATGGTGATCAGCGCAGACGAGATCGCGGCGGCGTACGAGCGCGAGCAGGAGGCTGCGCCGCCGCCGAGACGTGCGCGACGCTTCTTTCGCCGGCTCTTCGCCTATCTCGCCGTGCTTGCGCTGCTCGCGGGTCTCGCCTTCCTGATCCTGTGGGGGCTTTCGCGCTGAGGACGCTGAGCGCCAGAAATCTCGAGCTGTTGAATCTGCTCGTCGTCGGGATCCTCACCGGCCTCGGCTTCGCCAGCGTGTACATCGCCCGCTCCGAGGTCGTCTCGCCGCAGTCGCTCACCTACGCGGCGTTCTTCCTCGGCCTCTACCTGATCGCGCACGTCGTCGCACGCCTCACCGTTCCGCACGCCGACCCGTACTTGCTGCCGCTCGCAGGTTTCCTCACCGCGGTCGGCGTGACCGAGATCTACCGGCTGAATCCCGACGACGCGTTCCGCCAGGGGCTCTGGGTCGTGATCGGTGTCGCGCTCTTCGCCGCAACGCTGTACGCGCTGCGCGTCGACTTCCGGCGGCTCGAGTCATACAAGTACGTCATCGGGCTCGGCGCACTCGTCCTGCTCGTGATGCCTGCTGTGCCCGGGATCGGCCGTGAGATCAACGGCGCCCGGCTCTGGGTTGGGATCGGCCCGCTGCAGTTCCAGCCCGGCGAGTTCGCAAAGATCCTGATGATCGTTTTCCTCGCGGGCTACCTGCGCGAGAAACGCGAGGTGCTCGCGCAGGGGCGGCTCAAGGACTTTGGGCCGCTACTCCTGATCTGGGGCGGTGCAATGGCCGTACTCGTGCAGACGAACGACCTCGGCTCTGGGCTCCTCTACTTCGGGATTTTCCTCGGAATGCTCTACGCCGCCACGAGCCGATTCGTCTTCGTCGCCGGTGGGATGGGGCTCTTCCTCGCGGGGTCGGCGTTCGTGTACCAGGTCGTCCCACGCGTCCAGGAGCGCGTGTCGAACTGGCTCGATCCGTGGCCGCACGCGAGCGACACCGCATACCAGCTCGTGCAGTCCCTGTTCGCGATCGCCTTCGGCGGTTTCGCCGGCACCGGGCTCGGCCGGGGGACGTTCACGGACGCCGACGGCCACGTCTTGATTCCGTACCTGAACACGGACTTCATCTACGCCGCGCTCGCACACGAGCTCGGCCTCGTCGGCATCGCTGCCGTCTTGCTCGTCTACATGCTCTTCGTCTCGCGCGGCTTCCGGATCGCGATGCTCTCGCAGGACGGTTTCTCGAAGCTGCTCGCGGTCGGGCTCACGTTCAGCTTCGCGCTGCAGACGTTCATCATCGTCGGCGGCGTTCTGCGTCTGATCCCGCTGACGGGGATCACGCTTCCGTTCGTGTCCTACGGCGGCTCGAGCCTGCTCGCAAACTTCGTGCTGCTCGCAGGGCTCCTGCTCGTCTCGAACCGGGCGAACGCGCCGCGATGAACGCCGCGATCAGCCGCGTCGCCGTGTTCGCGCTCGTCCTGATGGGCGCGCTCATCGTCGCCACCACGTACTGGCAGGCGTGGGCGGCCCCGGGACTCAACGACCGCAAGGAGAACGCGATCCAGCGCGTCGCACAGTTCACGATCGAGCGCGGCAGGATCTACGCCTCCGACGGCCGCACGGTCCTTGCGGAGAACCGCACGCAACGGGTGAGCGGCAAGACGCTCTACTTCCGCCGCTATCCCCAGCGCGGCCTTGCCGCGCACGTCGTCGGCTACTCGACGCAGGTGCGCTTTCGCACCGGGCTCGAGCAGTCCCTGAACGACTTCCTGACGGGTGCGAACGCGAACCTGGCGACCGTACTCGATACGACGCTCGACAAGCTCAAGGGGACGCACGTCACCGGGAACGACGTCGTCTTGACGCTCGACGCACGCGCGCAGCGTGTCGCCCTGAATGCGCTCGGCCCGCGCTGCGGGGCGGCCGTCGCGCTCGACCCGCAGTCCGGAGCCGTCCTCGTGATGGCTTCCAGCCCGACGTACGACCCCAATCTGGCCGAGGAGCATTTCAATCGGATCAATCGTCGCGCGCGGGCGCAATGTGTGAGGCCGGACCCCCTGTTCAACCGTGCGACGGCAGGCGCGTTCGTTCCCGGCTCGACGTTCAAGGTGGTGACGGCAAGCGCGGCGCTCGAGAGCGGGCACTGGAACATGCGCTCGACCTTCGTCGACCCGGGCTACTGCGAGGAATACGGCAAGCGAGTGAACAACTTCGACACGTCGTCGCCGTTCGGGACCGTCACGCTGCACCAGGCCGTGCAGTACTCGATCAACTCGGTCTTCTGCAACATCGGCAAGACGTTGGGGCCGGCGCCGATCGTGGAACAGATGAAGGACTTCGGCTTCTACTCGCTCCCGCCGCTCGAGACCCCCGCGGGCGAGCGGCGGATCAGCGGCCTGTACAAGAAAGGCCGGCCGTTCGAGCCTACGGACTCGACGCAGGTCGATCCCGGGCGCCTTGCCTTCGGTCAGGCCGAGCTGCAGGTGACGCCGATGCAGATGGCGATGGCGGTTGCAGCGATCGGGAACCGAGGCGTGCTCATGCGCCCGCACGTCGTCGATCGCGTCGTTTCCCCGGCGGGAAAGACGGTCACGCGCACGAAGAAGGAGGCGCTCGGGAACGTGATGAGTGCGCCCAACGCTTCGGAGCTCACCGCTGCGATGGAAGACGTCGTCCGCGCAGGCACGGGCACGAACGCGCAGATCCCGGGCGTCCGCATCGCCGGCAAGACGGGCACCGCCGAGACCGGTGTCGAAGGGAGGAACATGACGGCGTTCGTCTGTTTCGCCCCTGTGGGCGCTCCCCGGGTCGCGATCGCGGTCATGCTCGAGAACCAGACCGGAGTCGGCGGAACCACGGCCGCTCCAATCGCCAAGCAGGTCCTGGAAGCCCTACTCCGGCGCGGGCCGTAACCTGAGGACACTGCTGTGGCCGTCTCGGACACGCTGATCAACACGCTCTTCGACGGGCGCTACCGGATCATCCGGAAGCTCGGGTCCGGCGGCATGGCGAACGTGTACCTCGCCGAGGACCAGGAGCTCGGCCGCCGCGTCGCGATCAAGATCCTGAACGACCGCCACGCGAACGACGACCAGTTCGTGGAGCGGTTCCGGCGCGAGGCCAAGAACGCCGCCGGTCTCTCGCATCCCAACATCGTCTCGATCTACGACCGCGGCGAGGCGGAGGGCACCTACTACATCGCGATGGAGTTCCTCGACGGGCGCTCGCTCAAGGAGCTGATCGTCTCGCGCGGACCCGCGCCGGTGCACGTCGCGATCGACTACGCGCGCCAGATCCTCGACGCGCTGCGCTTCGCGCACCGCAACGGGATCGTGCACCGCGACATCAAGCCCCACAACGTGATCGTCGATGCCGAGGGCCGCGTCAAGGTGACGGACTTTGGGATCGCGCGCGCGGGCGCCTCGCAGATGACGGAGGTCGGCTCGATCATCGGCACCGCGCAGTACCTCTCGCCCGAGCAGGCAAAGGGCGCGCCCGTCGACCAGACCTCCGACCTCTACTCCGTCGGGATCGTGCTTTACGAGCTCTTGACCGGAAAGGTGCCGTTCACGGGCGACACCCCGGTCGAGATCGCGATGAAGCACATCTCGGCGATCCCCGAGCAGCTCTCGGCAATCCGCGACGACATCCCGCCCGATCTCGACAAGGTCGTGCTGCGCGCGCTCGCGAAGACACCCGAGGAGCGCTATCCGAGCGCCGAGGAGTTCGACCGCGATCTGGCGCGCGTGGCGCAGGGCATCGCGGTCTCGCGCGAGACGGAGGAAGCCGCGACGCAGATCCTCTCGCGCTCTGCGCTCACGCCGCCGACGCTGGTGGGAGCGCCGCCCCGCCCGCCGGCGGAGGTGTACTACGACTACGAGGAGCCGCGGCGTCCAAGACCGGTGTGGCCGTGGATCCTCGTTCTGCTGCTGCTCGTCGCGACCGCGTTCACGGGATACTTCGTCTTTCAGCAGGTGCAGGACGAGCTCGCTGGGCGCAACAAGGTCGCCGTGCCGTTCGTTGTCGACCTGGGAGAACGGCAGGCGGTCGCAAAGGTGCTCGACGCAGGCCTCGAGCCGAACGTGATCCGCGAGGCGAACGCCGACGCCGAGGAGGGCTTCGTGTTCGCTCAGGATCCGCCCTACGGCAACAAGGTCGAGAAGGGGACGAAGGTCGACATGCGCGTCTCGACCGGACCGCCCCAGACCGAGGTTCCGGACGTGGTCGGCGAGACGCGCGACGACGCAATCGCCACCCTGGCGCGCCACGACCTCGACGCGTCGCCGCGGGAGGTCTTCTCCACGAAGGATCCCGGCACGGTTGTCGCGCAGGATCCGGCCGCCGGCGAGAAGGTGAAGGTCGGAACACGAGTACGGCTGAACGTCTCGAAGGGAAAGCAGCCCGTTGTCGTTCCACCGGTTGTGGGGCAGCCGTACGAGAATGCGAAGTCTGCGCTCGAGGGCGCGGGCTTGAAGGTCGCGCGGAGGAACGTCGAGTCGACCGAGCCGGCCGGAACCGTCGTGGCCCAGGACCCGGCAGCCAACACGCAGGTCCCGCCGGGATCGACAATCACGGTCAACGTCTCGAAGGGCCCGAAGAACGTCCAGGTACCGGACGTGACGACGCAGGACGAAGCGACCGCGCGGGCCACGCTCGAGACAGCCGGGTTCAAGGTGGAGGTCACGCGACAGGAGACGAACGATCCCGCCGACAACGGGTTCGTGATCAGCCAGGATCCGGCGGGCGGATCGCAGGCGCCGGCCGGCTCCACGGTCACGATCGTCGTCGGTCAGTTCACCCCGTGAAGCGGATCCGCGTCGCTGTTCTGATGGGTGGCCGCTCGAGCGAGCACGAGATCTCGGTCGCTTCCGGCCGCTCGGTCCTGGCGGCGCTCGACCCGGAGCGCTACGACACCGCGACCGTCGAGATCGGCCGCGATGGCCGCTGGGAGCTCACCGCGGGAGATCGTCGCTCGCTGCCACAAGGGTCGCCCGCCGAGACGCTTCCGGTTCCGGCGACCGACGGCGCGCTGCAAAACCTGGCCGCTGTGGACGTGGTGCTCCCGATCCTGCACGGACCGTTCGGAGAGGACGGCACCGTGCAGGGCCTGCTCGAGCTCGCGGACGTGCCGTACGTCGGCGCCGGAGTCGCCGCGAGCGCGGTTTGCATGGACAAGGACCTGATGAAGGCGGTGCTCCACGCACGCGGGATCCCGACGACGCGCTCGGTGACGATCCGCGAGGGAGATCCGCTCGACCATCCGTTCGAGTACCCGGTCTTCGTCAAGCCGGCACGGCTCGGCTCCTCGGTCGGAATCTCGAAAGTGCGCGATCCCGACGAGCTCGAGCCCGCGGTCGCGCTCGCGCGCCGGCACGACGACAAGGTCCTGATCGAAGAGTTCGTTGACGGCGTCGAGGTCGAGTGCGGCGTGCTCGGGAACCGGACGCCGCTGGCATCGCTTCCCGGCGAGATCGTCTCGCACGGCTACTCGGGCGAGGACTGGTACGACTTCTCCGCCAAGTACGACGAGGGCGGCATGGACCTGATCGTCCCGCCACGGATCACCGAAGAGCAGAGCGCGCGCGTGCAGGAGATCTCTGTCGACGCCTTCGTCGCGACGGAGTGCGAGGGCATGGCGCGGGTCGACTGCTTCGTCACGAGCGACGGCGAGGTGCTGGTCAACGAGCTGAACACGATCCCCGGCTTCACTCCGACCTCGGTGTACGCGAAGCTCTTCGAGGCCTCGGGCGTGCCCTACGCGGAGCTGCTGGACCGGCTGATCGAGCTCGCGCTCGAGCGCCACGAGCGCCGGTCGAAGCTGAAGTTCTAGAACAGCGCGCGCGTCTCGGCCGCATGCCAGTCGAGGCCGAGCTCCTCGAAGCGAGCGAGCGCGCGCAGCACGAGCTCGTCGTCTTCGCGCACCCGCCCGAGCGCGCGCAGCGCGAACGGCTCGACGTAGCTTCGGCGCCGCGCAAACCTGGGCGCCTCGGCCTCGACCCGGTCGCGCAGCCCGAGCGCAGCCAGCGCATCGAGCGATGCGGTCACGTCCGCGAAGACGAACCAGCCGCGGTGCCAGCCGTGGACGGTGTCAGGTAACGCGAGCAGGCGCTCGACCTCCGCAAGCTCGCCGCGCGCGAGAGCGAGACGCAGCCGAGGCGTATCGAGTGTGAAGCCGTACCCTTCCATCCACTGCTCGTGCGCGGCGGCTTCGAGTTGACGGGCCGTCTCCTCGTTCCCGAGCTGCTGATTGGCGAGTGCGCAGACCAGCAGCGACCGAGCGTTGCGCACGCACGGCGTCGCCCGGTTCTCGTGCACCGCCTGTTCGATCCGCGTCTGGAGGCCGCGGATCACGTCCCAACACGCGAGCAGCTCCTCGACCTCGGCGTCGATGGCGACCGCATGCATCCGGTGGTGGGGTGTGAGCTGCGAGGCGATCTCGTCCTGGGCGCGCGCGAGGCGTCTCGCTTCGCGGAACCGTCCGCTCCAAACACAACCGGTGATCGGAGCCGAGTAGATGTCGGCCCGGATGTCGGGGTCGCTGATCTCATCGAGCAGCTCGAAGCGACGTTCGGCCCAGGCGCGCCCGAGGTCGAACTCGCCGCCGACGAACGACACGATCCCGCGAGCGTCCCACGCCGAGGATCGCAGCTCGGCGTCCCCGAGCTTCTCGGCCAGCGCGCTCGCCTCGACAGCGGCGGTCCCTGCGTCTCTCGGCCGCCAGCGCGCGCGCGCAATCAGCGCCTTCGCCCGCGCGGCACTGTCGGGCCGAGCTCCGGCAAGCGCACGGTCGACCCACCCGTCGACGAGCTCGCGGTCCGGCATGCGCTTCCAGATCCCGGAGCGAATCGCAGTCTCGTAGGCGAGATCGGCGAACAACTCCGCCTCGAGCTGAAGGCTCTGCGCCTCGGCGATCGCCTGCTGCATCGTCGTCCAGAACTCCTCGCCTGCAAACTCGAGCGCGTACGTATGGGCCAGCTCTCGCAGGACCGTCGCACGTTCGTCACCCGCCGCGGAGTGTGGGAGCGCGCGCCGCAGCAGCGAGACGGCGTCGCCGATCTCGTATCGGGAGGCCGCGCGGCGCGCCGCTTCCCGCAGCCACGTGAGCGCGCGCGTCCGGAGCCGGGCGAGCTCTTCGTCCGCTCCGGCCCAGGCTAGGTCGGCGTCCTCCGGCCGCACCGCCTCGGCGTAGTGGTGCGCGAGGAGCGATGCGAGCTCGTCGCGTGCGTCGAGGCCCTCGAGCCACCGAGCGAACCGGGCGTGCAGTCGGGCACGCTCGGCTTTCGGCAGCGTCTCGTACGCGACCTCGCGGGTCAGCGCATGCTTGATCGCGTATTCACGCTCGCCGGCCATCGACGAGCCCGCCCTGCGACGGACGAAGTCCCGTTCTTCGAGCTCGCGGAGATCGACGTCGCTCTGCGACTCGAGCAGCGCGCGCACGGCGCCCTGCCAGAAGACCCTCCCGATCACCGCCGCCGCCTGGAGTGCGGCCTTCCGCGGCGGGTCGAGCAAGTCGATGCGCGCGGCGAGCACGCCGCGCACCGAGTCGGGCATGCTCAGCTCGTCCAGTTCGGCGGCAAGCTCCCACACACCGTCGCGTCGCTGCACGACCCCTCGATCGATCAGCGAGGCCGCGAGCTCTTCGACGAAGAACGGGTTGCCCTCTGCGCGCGCGACCACCACTTCACGCGCACGCCGTGGGAGCTCAGCGAGCATTTCGGAGGCATCGGCAAGGGCGAGCGGCTCGAGGTGGATCGTCGTCGCGTTGCGTCCGGCGCCGAGCCACTCGGCCCCCGGCCGGGTCGTGACCACGAGCAGAAGCGAGCCCTGAACGTCTCGGATCGTGCGCTCGAGCAGCTCGAGGAGCGGCTTCTCGGCCCAGTGGACGTCCTCGACCAGGAGGACCGCAGGCCGCTCAGTGGCGAGCTCGGTCGCGAACTCGATCCAGGCGTCCTGAAAGGCCTCGCGCGCAGCAAGTGGATGCACGTCGCCCGGGTCGAGACCGACGGCAAGACCGAGTTGAGCTCGGGCGCCGAGGCGCCGGCGGACGCCGTCGGGCGCCTCGTTCTCGAAGATCCCGAAATGCTCCTTGAGCATCTCCCCGACCGGCCAGTACGTGATGCCCTGGCCGTAGGCCAGACAGCGCCCGGTCCGCCGAAGCGGCTCGTCCGGCTCCGAGCTCAGCCGTTCCCAGAGCTCCCGGAGCAGGCGCGTCTTCCCGACGCCTGCATCGCCGACGACGCTGACGAGATGCGGTTCACCGAGCTCGGCCGCCCGGCGGTACGTCGTGAGCAGCAGGTCGAGCTCGCGATCACGGCCGACGAAGGCCCCGCTCAGAGCCCCCACCCCACGCGGTCGCATCAGCGAAAGCGCCCGGACGAGTCGCCGGCAGGCGACCTGATCGCGCTTGCCCTTCGCTTCGATGCGCATCGGGTTGTCGAACTCGAACGCGCCTCGCGCCACGCTTGCAGTCCGCTCCCCGACGAGGATCTCGCCGGGCGCTGCGTTCTGCTCCAGGCGCGCGCAGACGTTGACCGCGTCGCCCGTGACGAACGAGCTCCCTGCTCGTGGCACGTCGACAACGACATCGCCGGTGTTGACGCCGATCCGCAGCTCGAGCCCGGCGTCGAGCTCGCCGACCCGCCGTTGCATCGCAAGCGCGGCGTGGAGCGCGCGCTCGGCGTGGTCCTCGAGCGCGGCGGGCGCGCCGAACGCGGCCATGACCGCGTCCCCGGCGAATTTCTCGACCGTTCCGCCGGCCCGCTCGACCTCTTCGGCCATCGCACCGTAGAAGCGGTCGAGGAGCGCGCGCGTGCGCTCAGGATCCTGCTCGCCGAGCTCCGTCGAGCCGACAAGGTCTGCGAAGAGCACGGTGGCGACCTTTCGCTCCACGTGTCGATTGTGACGCAGGCCTAGCGGGCCGTCACCTCGTTCACGCGCACGGCGGCGTTGGGGCCTCTGTTGGTGATCCAGAGGATCAGCTCGGTCGCTTCCGTGTCCAGGGGGAAGATCGTGGTTGCTCCCCCCGTCCGCTCCGGAGATACGACGCGGCGGTCCAGGGCCCTGACTTCCGCCTTGAAGCCGGGCGTGTCAGAGGACACGACGAGCTCGTGCGCCGGCCTGGCGAGACGCACCACGAGCCCGACCCCGGGCTTCCCGAAGGCACCGCCGGGGTGTCGGTAGTGCTCGGTCGTCCAGTACGTGGCCGGCTCCTTATCAGTTGCGTTCGGCACGTCGCCCTCGTGCTCGCTGCGGTCGTCGCCGAATGGGTCCTCGGAACGCTCGGCCGTCACGGCGATCGCACCACGCGACACGGCTCCGGCCGAACCGCCGTCGTCCCGCGTGAGCAGGAGCGCCGTGAGCGCGGCTGCGAGCAACACCGCGCCGAGAGCCGCAAGCACGAGCGGCAGCTGCGTGCCCCCGCGGCGGCGCGCCGGAGCGGCAGGACGAGGCCGGCGAATGACGGGCGTTGGGGCGGCGCCTCCATACCCGGCGCGCAGCGCCTCGAGCTCCGCAACGAGATCGTCCATCGACGGGCGGTCGGCGGGCTCCTTCGCTAACGCGTCGTCGACCAGGCCCGCGAGCCGCGGCGGCGTCTCGGGCCGGCGCTCGAGCACGCTCGGCGGCGGCTCGTTGACGTGCTGCAGCGCGACCGCGACGAAGCTCTCGCCCGTGAACGGCACCCGTCCGGTCAGGAGCTCGAAGAGCACCACGCCCAGCGAGTAGACA
>DASYUZ010000249.1:0-8914 GCA_036000665.1 Gaiellaceae bacterium | reverse complement strand
GAACGTTCCGATACCGGTGATCGTGCCTCGCGCCCACGGGCTGCCGCGCCCGGTCAGCTCGCCGGTATCGGAGAGCGCCTCCGAGAACGCCATGCTCACGCCGGCGCCGATCGCGGTCGCGATTCCCGCGACGAACGCCGTCAGCGGCTCATGCGTCGCAAGCGCGACGGCGAAGATGGGCGCGAGCGTCGAGAGCGAGCCGTCGGTCAGCCCGACCATCGCCGGCTGCACCTTCTGGAGAAGGAAGCTGTGATCGACGTGCACGGTGGTGCTGATGCGGCGAGCATATGAATGTAGGTGGACCTGACGCCCGAGACGATCGACCTGGGGCCGCTCGCCCTGGAGATCCTGCGCCCGCCGAGCGCCGACGAGCTGATCGACGAGGAGCGCTTCGACCACGACGACTACATGCCGTACTGGGCCGAGCTCTGGCCGAGCGGCGTGGAGCTCGCATGTGCCGTCGCCCGACGGGAGCTCGACGGGCTGCGCGTGCTCGAGCTCGGCTGCGGTCTGGGGCTGCCGAGCCTCGCCGCCGCCGCGCGCGGCGCGCGAGTCCTCGCGACCGACTGGGCCGAAGACGCGATCGCGCTCCTGCGCCGGAACGCAGCGCGCAACGAGCTCGAGCTCGAGGCCGCGCTCGTGCCGTGGTCCGACCCCGCGTCGCTCGTCGCGGCCGCGCCCTGGGACCTCGTCCTCGGCGCCGATCTGCTCTACGAGCCGCGCAACGTCGACGCACTGCTCGACCTGCTGCCGCTGCTCGGCTCTGACGTCCTGCTCACGGAGCCGGGGCGCCCGACTGCCGGACGCTTCTTCGAACGCGCCGCGCAGCGCTGGGAGATCGTGCGCGACGGTCGCGTGTACGAGCTGCACACGCGCTAGTACCCTGCGCCAATCGACCGCCGCGACTTCCTGCTCCGCTCCGGCGGGCTCGTGCTGCTCGGCGCGTGGAGGCCGGCGGCCGAGTCGGCGGACCCGCGGCTCCGGGAGCTCGCGCGGGCGATCCGCGGCCCCGTCTTCGCGCCGTCGAGCGCGGCGTACGCACAGGCGCGCCAGCCGTTCAACACGCGCTACGAGAGCGTGCGTCCGCTGGCGGTCGTGCAGCCGGTCGACGTGCGCGACGTCCAGCAGATCGTGCGCTGGGCGCGAAAGCGCGGCGTCCGGCTCGCCGCGCGCTCGGGCGGACACAGCTACGCGGGCTACTCGACGACGACCGGCGTGCTCGTCGACCTCTCGCGCCTGAACGCGATCCGGCTCTCGGGCGGCATCGCGACCGTCGGCGCGGGCGCGCGCATGATCGACCTCTATCAGGCACTCGCGCGGCGCGGCGTCACCGTTCCTGCCGGCTCGTGTCCGACCGTCGGCCTCGGCGGTCTCGCGCTCGGCGGCGGCGTCGGGCTCGCCTCGCGTCGCTTCGGGACGACGAGCGACAACGTCGCCTCGCTGGGGATCGTGACCGCGGACGGGCGCTTCCGCACGTGCAGCGCGAAGCAGAACTCCGACCTCTTCTGGGGCTGCCGCGGCGGCGGGGGCGGCAACTTCGGGATCGTCACGGCGTTCGGCCTGCGCGTGCACCGCGTGTCGAACGTCTCGTGGTATGCGGCGTCCTGGCCGTGGTCGCAGGCCGAGGAGGTCGTCCGCGCGTGGCAGGGCTTCGCGCCCGGCGCGCCCGACCGCCTCTTCTCGCTCTGCTCGCTCGGCAAGGGCACTCGGGCGGGGATTCAGTCGTTCGGGCAGTTCTTCGGCTCGGAACAAGAGCTGCGCACGCTCCTGCGTCCGCTAACGTCGGTCGCCGGCACGTCGCTCTCGACCGGGACGTCCTCGTACTACGAGGCGCAGCTCCGCTGGGCCGGTTGCCTGCGCGAATCGCCCGCCGCCTGCCGCGTCCCGCGGCGCTCAGCCTTCGCAGCCAAGTCCGACTACGCGAACGAGCCGCTGAGCGCGGGCGGCGTCGCGACCGTCCTGCGCTGGATCGATCGTGTCTCGGGCTTCCGCTTCGGCTCGCTCCTGCTCGACGCGTACGGCGGCGCGATCAACCGCGTCAGACCAGACGCCACGGCGTTCGTCCATCGCGACGCGCTCTTCTCGATGCAGTACCTCGCGTACTGGGGCGAAGGCTCGGCGGCGGCGGTGCAGTGGATCCGCGGCTTCCACGCGGCGATGCGGCCGCACGTCTCGGGCTTCGCGTACCAGAACTACATCGATCCGGACCTGACGACGTGGAAGCATGCGTATTACGGCGCGAACTACGCGCGTCTGACCAACGTCAAACGCGCGTACGACCCGGACTTCTTCTTCCGCTTCCGGCAGGCGATCCCGCCCTCCTAGCGAAGGGCGAGCCAGACGCCGAGCGCGACGAGCGCGAGCATCAGGGTCGCGATCACCGAGACACCGAGGCCGACGCCCAGCAAGACGAGTCCGAGCGCGCCGCCGGTCCTCCCCTCCTTCGCCTTCCGCTCGAGGCGTGCCACCTCCTCGACGGGGTGCTGCGCAAGGCGCTTCAACTCCTCAGCTGCCTCGTGACGGATGTGGAAGTCCGGATCGGGCTCGTGGTCGAACTGCGACACGCGCGCCAAGTCTCGCACGCGGTGGGAGCGGCTGCGGGTGGCCTGAGCGGCCACCACCCGCCCGCGAGCCGCTAGTTCTTGACGACGCCGACCATGTGCCCCTCCGGGTCGGCGAAGAGCGCGAACGTGACCATGTTCGGGATCTCGGTGACGGGCATGACCGTCTTCCCGCCGAGGCCCTCTGCCTTGTCGAGATAGGCCTGCGGGTCGTCGACGCCGACGTAGAACGTGACGTGACCGTCGCCCTGGGGCGTCTGGCCGATCCCGCCTCCGAGCCCTGCCTCGTCCGGCTCGACGATGCCGTAGTTCATCTCGTTGTCCGCCTTCACGTTCCAGCCGAACAGCTGCGAGTAGAACTGCTGCAGCTTCTTTCCGTCCTTGCCGGTGACCTCCCAGTGCACGACCTTGTCTGCCACGACAGCCTCCTTTTCGGTGGGTCTCGTCTCTCAGACGAACGGCGCCTACGGATTTCGACCTTACGTGACGGCGACGAAATCGTCATCTGCCGGATGGACAAGCATGTCAGGCCGATATAGGTTCGGCTGCGTCATCCAGGAGAGAGGACACGGGGAATGAGAGCGCTGACGATTGCGCTCCTCGCCGCCGCGACGGCCGTGGTTGCAGTCGCGCTGGCGGGTGGAGCGGGAGCACGACCGCCGCTGCCGGAGCTCGGCATGGCGGGAAAGCGAACGGTGACACCGGACGTCGCCGGCTTCGAAAAGCAGCACGGCCCGCACTCGCAGTTCGAGTGCACTGCGGTCTCGGGCGGAGCGAACACGAACCTCGACTGCGACGATCCGTTCCCGAACGACGAGCCGGACATCGAAGTTGACCCTGCAGCACCCGGGCACATGATCGCAAGCTCGAACGACTTCGGGACGTGCTGCGACCAGATGTACACGACGTTCGACAACGGGGCGACCTGGATCACGGGGAACATCTCGCGTAAGAGCCCGCAGGTCACTGGCAGCGACCCCGTCACCGTCTTCGACCGCCGGCACGGGACGGCGATCCATTCGTCGCTGAACTTCTCGTTCCAGAACTCGACGGGCGAGACCTGCCGCGGCGACCTCGTCGTCTCCGTCTCGAGCGACGGGGGGGTGGTCTGGGACCCGCCGACCGTCGTCGACAGCGGCGTCGGCTGCGATCTCTCGAGCGTGCAGCTGTTCAACGACAAGGAATGGATCGTCACCGACAACAACTCGTCCTCGCCGTTCTACGGGCGCACGTACCTGACGTGGACGAAGTTCGTGGCCGCGAGCGGCTCCTACGTCTCCTCGCCGATCTTCGAGGCGCACTCCGACGACGGCGGCAAGCACTGGTCGAACGCGCAGGAGATCTCCGGCTCGAACGCAGGGCTCTGCACCTCCCAGGTCGACGGCCCTGCCGGGCAGTGCGACGAGAACCAATTCTCGGTACCGACCGTCGGGCGGGACGGAACCGTCTACGTGGCATTCGAGAACCAACAGAACACCGCCCTGCAGGATCCCGGCGAGGTCGGCGACGACCAGTACCTGCTCGTGAAGTCGACGGACGGCGGCGTCACCTGGTCGAGACCGAGCTTCGTCGTCGGGATCGAGGACGGGTCGCGGGATTACCCGTTCAACGTCAGGGGACGGCAGACGCTGAGCGGGTACCAGCTTCGCGTCAACTCCGCGGGCAACATCGTCGCGAGCGCGCGTCCCCGCGAGACGAGGAAGCTGTACCTCGTTTTCTCGGACAACCGGAACGGCGCGCACGATGTCGACAATCCGGTCACGAACACGGACGTGTTCTTGATGACGTCGACCGACGGCGGCTCCAGCTGGAGCGGGCCCATGAGCGTCGATGCGAGCGCGACCGACCAGTGGTTCCCGTGGCTGGACGTCAATCCCACGAACGGGACCGTCGGCGTCCTCTACCACGACCGGCTCGGGGCCGACTACAACACCGCGCTGAGGGAGCTGCCCGGCGCCAAAACGATCGTGAACACGGCGCCTTCTCATCCGACGCAGTCGCGCTTCTTCCGCGCGCGCGTCGCCGGATGCGAGAACTGCGCCACCTTCCACGGCGACTACATCGGCCTGGCCTACGGCCCGAACGGCAAGGCCAACATGGTCTGGACGGACATGCGCGACCCGTCCGACACCCCTGGGCTGTTCTCCCAGTTCGTCTACTACGCGCAGAGGTGAGCGCGGCAGGCGGAGGGCCGGCTCGGCGCCGGCCCTCCGCGTGGCCTATCCGAAGAGCGTCAGGTCGGGCTCGCGCGCTCCCCGCAGCAGCTCGAGGTCGACCTCGACGCAGAGGAAGCCCCGCGCGTCGGCCATTGTCGCGACCTGCGGGCGGATCTTCTGCGCTGCGAGGATTCCGCGGCAGCCGGACATCGCCGGGTCGAGCCGGATCCGCTCGACGTAGCGCGAGAGCTGCTCCACGGACTCCATCGTCGCAATCCGCTTGATCTCCACCGCGACCCATTGGTCGTCGCAGTCGCGGCACATCAGATCGACCGGGCCGATGTCCGTCGGCCACTCGCGACGCACGAGCCGCAGCTCCTCGCCGAGTGCGGTCGGGAGCGCAGCGAGCGCCTCCTGTAGGTCGCGCTCGACGCCGTCCTTCTCGAGCGCGGCCGCCTCGCCCATGTCGTGCGCGACATCGCTCAGAACCTCGACGAGGCGGATCTCGAGCCGGTCCTCGGTCCGCCCGGCGCGCTTGCGCACGACGATCACGTCGGCGCCGTCCTCGACGACCGTCGGAGGCGTCATCCAGTTGAGCGGTTTGTATCCCCCGGCGTCCGCATGCACGAGCACCGAGCCGTCGTCCTTGAACATGAGTAGTCGCGTGGACTCGGGCAGGTACGCAGAGAGCCGGCCGGAATACGACACCTCGCAGCGCGCAACGATCAACCGCACGGCGGTCACCGTACTGTCCACTTCGGACAGTGGCCCGCCGCAGCGCGCTGGGGACAGTCCCTGGAGTTCGCCGCGGCGCGAAGCCGCTCGCCGAGCCAAAAACCGGGGACAGTCCCTGTCACGAAACTGTGTCAGCGAACCGGCGCGGCGCACTTCCGGACATGTCTTGCGCGGACGAGGTCAGGCGGCGATCAGCTGTTCGATCTCGGCGAGGGTCTCCTCGTCGAGATCGAGCTCGCCGGCCGGGAGCCAGTCGTCCACTTGCGCCGGACGGCGTGCCCCGACGATCGCGCCCGTCACACCTGGCACCGTGAGCGCCCAGGCGACGGCGAGGGTCGGGAGCGAGCATCGCAGTCGTTCGGCGATCGGGCGCAGGCCGTCGACGATCCGCAACGCGCGCGACAACTCCGGCTCCTGAAAGTCTGCGGCGTGGCGGCGCCAGTCGTCGGGCGCGAGCTTGTCGAGGCGTTCCCGGTCGAACGCCCCCGTCAGGAGGCCGGAGGCCATCGGCGAGTAGGCGATCACGCCGCTCCCGTGCTCGAGCGCCCACGGGATCACGTCCTCCCGCGCCTCGGGATGGAGCAGGCTGAGCGGCGGCTGGACGGAGTCGACGTGCCGGATCGGCTCGCAACGCTCGAGCAGGTCAGGGCTGAAGTTGCACACGCCCGCCCAGCGGATCTTCCCCTCGTCCGCGAGCTCCGCCATCGTCCCCCACGACTCCTCGACGGGCGTCCCGGTCCTCGTGTCGGGCCAGTGGAACTGGTAGAGGTCGATTCGCTCGACGCCGAGCCGGCGCAGACTGTACTCGCACTCCTCGCGGATCGAGTCCGGGCGCAGGCCGTCTCCGTGCGTCCGGCCCGCCGCGTCGAGCCACGGCTCGCCGCACTTTGTGAAGACGAGGACCTCCTCGCCGGCGCGGTACCGCTCGACCGCGCGGCCGACGACCTCCTCCGAGTGCCCGTACCCGTAGACCGCTGCTGTGTCGATCCAGGTCACGCCGGAGTCGATCGCATGGCGGATCGCCGCGATCCCCTCGTCGTCGTCGGACGGTCCCCAGCCGAACTTCCACGGTCCGCCGAGCGCCCACGAGCCGAAGCCGAGGACGCTGATCTCAGGGCTCTGCGAGACCAGCCGTCGCGCGCGCACGCGCGGACACTATGCGCTCAGCGCGCGGCGAGCCCCGCAACCGTCGCGGGCAGACCGTCCCACGAGCCGAGCGGCTCCAGCGCGCCGTCGCCACCGACCGCCCAGCCGAACACCCGCTGCGCGTCTGTGTCGACGGCGTACAGGTAGCGGCCGTCGGGCGTCACGTCCTCGTCGCGAAGGCCGGGGCGGCCTTCGACCGTTGTGCCCGCCGCCGCGTCCTCGAGCTCGATCGTGCCGTCGGGAGCAATGGCGTACCGCGAGACGGCGCCGTCCGCGAAGTTGGTCGTGTACGCGTGGCGGTCGTCGTGCGAGACCACTGCCCAGCAGATCTCGCTGCGCCCGTTCCCGAGGGACCGCGTTCGTGCGGTGACGACGCCGTTCTCCAGCCGGTAGGACGAGGCCGCCGCCTTCCCGACCTGCGCCCCGAACGCCTCGGTGACGACCAGCGTGCGCTCGCCGGAGAACGCGAAGCCGTACGGCGTCGGGCCCGACGACGCATGCGGCGCTGCGTTTCCGAGCATGCCGTCGTGGTTCACGCCGTAGGTGACGATGCGGTCCGTGCCGCGCTCGGTGACGACGAGCGTCGTCCCGTCCGGCGAGAAGCCCACCTGCGCCGGATCCGCACGAGGAGCGGACAGGTCTCGGGTCGAGCCTTCGATCGGCATCAGCCGGTCGTTCTGGATCCGGAATCCGGTCACGTTCGCGGCACCGGCGTTGAGCACGTACACGACGCCGTCGTGCTCGGCCACGCTCGTGGGCGCTAAGCCGCCCGAGCCTTCGCAAGCGAGCAGCGCGAGCCCGTCGTCGCGCACCGCGAAGAGCGACACGTCGTCGCTGCCGGCGTTCGCCACGAGCAGGTGCGCGCCGTCCCGCGTCAGCACGATCGACCCCTGCGACGTCAAGTGTGGAACGCCCGTCCCGCGCCCGCCGGTGGCGAAGCGGCCGAGCCGCTCGAGGCGCCCGTCCTCCCCGCGCCGGAACGCGGCCACCTCGTTGCGCTCGGCGTCGTTCGTCTGGAGATACACACCGCCGTTCATCAGTCCTCCTTCGCTTTGGTCGTCGGAGGCGTAGTCCGCGACGCACACGGTTCGTTACAGGAGCCCCGCGTGGCCGCTTCCCGCGCTTGACCCAGGGGCAGGTATTCATCGGCGTGATCTTCGCGCCGAGGTTCGCGGGCGAGAGCACGAGATCGCGGCCGAGCTGGCTGAAGACCTGCGGGAGCACTACGGATCGGTCGAGTGGCGGACGGAGGTCGTCGTCGACCAGCTCGTCGCGTCGCCCGCGACGACCGAGATCTTCCAGGCCGCGCGGAGCAAGCTGCTGGAACGCGATTGGGACCTCGCGCTGGTCGTCACCGACCTCCCGTTGCGGGCCGGGCGGCGGCCCGTCGCGCGCCAGGTCAGCCCGATTCTCGGGATCGCCTTGGTCTCGGTGCCGGCGCTCGGCGCGGTGCAGCTCCGGCGACGCCTGCGGCGAACGCTGCGCGAGCTCGTCGGCGACCTCGTCGGAGACAGCGAAGGCGATGCACTCCAGGAGCTGGCGATGGACACCGACGAGCGGGCCGGCACGCTGTCGTTTCTCTTCGTCCCGGCCGTGCTGTTCGGCAACCTGCGGCTGCTCCTCGGTATGGTGCGCGCGAATCGCCCCTGGCGGCTGGCGACGAGGCTCTATCGTGCGCTGGTCGCCGCGCTCGCCGCGGGCGCGTTCGGCATCGTCAGCCCCGAGATCTGGCGCGTGTCCGCGGCGATGGAGTGGTGGCGCCTGGTGGCCACGTCGCTGCTCTCGATCACGATCACGGTCGTTGCGGTGATCGCGGCGCACAGGCTCTGGGAGCACGCTCCCGATCCGCGTGTCCGCGAGCAGGTCGTCCTCTTCAACGTCGCAACCGCGGGGACCGTGATCGTCGGCATCGTCACGCTCTACGTCGCGCTCTTCGCGCTGATCCTGCTCGGGGCCGGCATCGTGATCGCACCGAGCGTCTTCACCCGGGCGCTCGGCCGCGACGTCGGCGTCGAGGACTACGCGAGACTCGCCTGGTTCGTCGCGTCCCTCGCCACCGTCGGCGGAGCTCTCGGAGCGGCGCTCGAGTCGGACGAGGCCGTACGCGAGGCGGCGTACCGCGTTCACACCGAAAGACAGCGAGGCGTGAAAGCGCGAGGGGCCGCTTCCGCGGACCCCTCTCCCTAGTCCTTGTAGGGGTCGTACACGTCCCGGCCCGCCATCGCGACGCCGAGCGGGCGGAGCGTGTGCTTCACGCGGATCGAGCCCGCGTGCGCGTCGAGGACCTCCGGCAGGCGCTTGTACACCTCCGGCGCC
>DASYUZ010000248.1:0-7145 GCA_036000665.1 Gaiellaceae bacterium | reverse complement strand
GGTTCATGGGGGTGCCGTTTCGCGGGCGCGACCGGCGGGCGGACGAGGCGCTGCGGTTGATGCGGGCGCTCTGGGCCGGGGAGCGTTCGTTCAGCGGCGAGTTCTGGTCGTTTGAGGATGCGACGTTTGCGCCGCTTCCGTCCCAGCCGCCGGAGATCTGGGTCGGCGGCGGGTCGGAGCGGGCGATCCGGCGCGCACGCGAGCTCGGTGACGCTTGGCACCCGTCACGCGGCGTGACGCCCGAGCGCGTTCGCGAGGTGAAGGGGCGGTTTCCCGAGCTGCGGGTGATCCCGCGGCTCGCGGCCGGCTCCGCCGGCGAGATCGCGGCGCAGATCGAGGAGTTCCGTGCTGCGGGGTGCGAGGGTGTCGTTGCGAACTTCGGGACTGAGCCCGTTCGCGCCGTTGCGTCGATGCAGGAGTTCGCCGAGCGCTATCGGTAGCCGGCGGTCTCGCCCCGCAGGAGGGCGTAGCCCTCGGACAGAAACGGGGTGCGGTCGATCAGGGAGCGCACGTCGTCGCTGGAGTAGGCGCCTTCCTCGGTCACGATCTCGTCCACGAGCTCGGGCGGCGTGATGTCGAAGTGCTCGTCGTCGATCCGGTCGGGCGCGTCGATGGGCGCGAGCTTGAGCACCTCACAGGCGACGACCGTGCGGACGCCCAGCCGTGCTGCGGCCTCGGCGAGCGGGCGGGTGCCGGTCTTGTTGGCGACGGCGCCGTCGCGGAAGACGGTGTCTGCGCCGATCAGGAAGAGGGAGGCGTGTTCGAGCGCCTGCTCGGCCTCGGCGTCGTCGACGAGCTCGACGTTGAGGCCGGACTGGCGCAGCTCCTCGGCGAAGGCGCGGCCTTCCTCGAAGGGCGCCGAGACGGTGCAGACCACCCGCTCGGGCGGGGTGTGCAGGACTGCCTCACGCACCGTCGCGGAGGCTGAGTGGGTGAGGACGAGCGCGTCGGTGAGTGCCGGGGCCAGCTGGATGGCGATCGAGCGCGCGGCCCGGTCGCGGCCGGCCACGAGGGCGTGGACCTCCTCCTGCACGAGTCGGCGCAGGTGCTCCGGCTCGAGGTGCGCTCCGCGGTGGGCCGCCGCGAGGACGCGGCCAACCGCGCCCGCGATCGCGCCCATGGCGGGCCGGCTTGCCGCGAGCTGTCGGCCTGCCGCGTCCAGCCGGTCAAGCAGGTCGGCCGAGGAGTCGGCGGGCGTCTCGGCCAGGTCGGCGAGGGCCTCGACCGCCCGGCGGGCCATCCAGCTGCCCCCGTGGGAGCGGTCGCTTCGGAGCTCGTCGACGCGGCCGGCGACGGTGGTTCCCATGTCGGGCTGATTCTACGAATCCTCCATCTGAGGGATGCCTGCCCTGCTGATCCCATCAATGCTGAGTGCGCAGCTCGAGGTCATCCAAATCAAGGAGACTGCGGTGATTTACTGGAAGGTCAAGCAAGGGCTTGTTTTCGCGGCGATTGCGGCTCTGGGGCTCATTGGGGCCTGCGCGGAGCACGCCGATCACTTCCGCGGCTTCTACTGGTAACGAAGCCGTGACCCGCCGCCACGTTCCCGCGGGAGCGGGCGGCATGAGCTCTCAGGGCGGAGATTCGTCGCCGCCCCACCTGCTGGCGCTCGTGCTCCCGGTTTCCCTCGCCGGCGCCGCAGTGGTCGCCGTCGCAGCCTGGTCCTTCGCGTCCGCGGTCTCGTGGAGCGTCCTCGCTGGCGTGCTCGTGCTCCTGGCCGCGGCCGTCGTGGCCGAGGCTTTCCCGGTGCCGATGGAGAGCTTGCCCGCGGGCTACGTCTCGCTCGCGGCGGTGTTCGTCGTCGGGACCGCGTTTCTCTACGGCTGGGCGGCGGCGGCCATCGTCGCCTCGCTGACGCGCGTCGCGCTCGAGGTTGTGCAGCGGCGACCGCTGATCAAGCTCTTCTACAACGGAGCGGTGTACGCACTCGGCGGCGCGGCGGCCGGCGGAGCGATCGCGGCCGTTGGGAGCAGCGCGCGTGTCGAGACGCTGCTGCTGTCGATCCTTGTCGGCGCGACCGCGTTCTACGCCGTGAACATCGTCCTCGTCGCGGCCGTGATCGCGTGCTGGGCCTCCCAGCCGTTCGCGCGCCTACTCTGGACCAGCACGTACTGGACGGCGGTGCCGTTCGCGATCATGTCGTCCGTCAGCTTGATGCTCGTCGTGCTCTGGCGCGACGCCCCGGTGTACGCGGTCGCGCTCGTCGGTCCACTCGTGGCGACCGTGCTCTATCAGCGCTCGACGCACAACGCGCTCAAGGCGATGCGCCTCGCGCTCACGGACCAGGTGACCGGGCTCGGCAACAACCGGCATTTCCACGAGCGCCTGCAGGCGGAGCTGGCGCGGGCGGAGGCGGAGCGGTTTCCGCTCACGCTGTGCCTGATCGACCTCGACGAGTTCAAGGAGATCAACGACCGCTTCGGTCATCCGGTCGGCGACGCTGTGCTCGCCGAGGTGGCCGGCGCCTTTCGACACGGCGGCGAAGCGTTCCGCATCGGAGGCGACGAGTTCGCGCTGCTCTTGCCCGGCCGCGAGCTGCGCGACGGCATGGAGACGGCACAGGCGGTCATCAGGCGTCTTGCCGGGATCGAGTTCGCGCACGGCGGCAGGGTCAGAATTTCGGCCGGCGTGGCGTCGTACCCGTCGGACGGCGTCGAGCGCACCGAGCTGATCCGCCTCGCCGACGTCGCGCTCTACCGGGCGAAGGGCGACGGCAAGAACCGCGTGCGAGCGTACGAGCGCCACCTGCACGAGGTCGGGCGCTCGACCGCCGCGGCGCTCTAACGTCAGAAAAGATATGCTGCGCTTGTGGCCCAGCCCGCCGGAACGCTGCTGCGCGAAGTCCGGCGACGACACGGGCTGACACAGGGTCAGCTCGCGGCGCGGGCGCGGACGAGCCAAGCGGCGATTTCGCGCATCGAGCGCGGGCTGGTGTCTCCGTCGGTGGCGATGCTCGCGCGGTTGCTCGACCTGATGGGCGAGGAGCTGGTGCTCGATGCCGAGCCGATCGACTACGGGCACGACCGAACGCTGATCCAAGAGAACCTGAAGCGGACACCCGAGGAGCGGATCGACTTCATGGCGTCGTTCTCGAACTTCGTGCGCGAGCTCCAGAGCGTCGCCCGTGGCGCGCGCTGAATTCGATCCGAGCCCGCTCTTCGAGCTCTTGATCCGGCACGAAGTCGACTTCGTCGTCGTCGGCGGCATCGCGGCGGCAGCGCTTGGGTCGGCGCGGGCAACCTTCGACATCGATATCGCCTACGCGCGCGACCGCGAGAACCTGGAGCGGCTCGCCCGGGCGCTTGGCGAGGCGGAGGCGACGCTACGCGGAGCGCCGCCGGATCTGCCGTTCCTGCTCGACGCGGAAACGCTCATGGCCGGGCAGAACTTCACGTTCGCCACGCGCTTCGGGCCGCTCGACATCCTCGGTGATCCCGTGGGCGCTCCGCCCTATCGCGAGCTGTGCGCGCGTGCTGCACCCGTCGAGATTCGGGGGTTCACGGTTCGCATCGCGTCGGTCGACCATCTAATCGCGATGAAAGAGGCTGCCGGCCGGCCGCACGACAAGGCGGTCGCGCAGGAGTTGCGTGCGATCTCGGACGAGTTGCGGCAGCCGCCGGACGACTGACTACGACGCGGGTCCCGCGCCCGACTCCAGGGCCTACGCCGCGGCGTTCACGCGCGGCGCAAGGCTGAGCACGCGGAAGCAGCGTTCGAGCGCGGCGCGGTCGCCCTCGACTCGCACTCGGCCCGATGTTGCCGCTTCCGACGGGGCGAGCTCGCCGCTGGCGAGGGCGAAGAACGTCTCCATATTCGTCTCGACGACCACGTCGGCGTCCTCGGCTGAGCCGACGGTCGCATCGAGCGCGCCGTTCTCGAGGCGGGCGGTGAAGGCGTCGCCTTCGATCCTCAGCACGTACGTCTCGGTCAGGCCGCGGGCGGCTTCGGCGTTGAAGAGGGCCGCGAACGCGTTGACCCCCCACTCCGGGTAGAGCAGGTCGCCGGGGCCGGGCGGGCCGAGCGAGCGGGCGCCCCAGCGGGCGAGGGCAAACATGGCCTCGTTGAGGCCGCTGCCGTACTCGGTCAGCTCGTAGACGGTGGAAGCGGCCGGCGGCGGGAGCTTGCGCTTCTGGACGATGCCGCTCAGCTCGAGGTCGCGGAGACGGCCGGCGAGGATGTTCGTGCCGATCCCGGGGAGATTCTGGGCGAGGTCGGTGTAGCGCTTCGGGCCGTGGAGGAGATCGCGGACGATCAGGAGCGACCAGCGATCACCGACCAGCGACAGCGCATGAGCCATCGGGCAGTACTGGTCAAAGCGCTTGGTCACCCCGACTGGATACTAGCCGGTGAACTTTCGGTTGGCAAGGGGAAGATTGCTAAATGAAAGTCTGTCCTGTAGGTTGGCAAGCTCCTGATGACCAATCGAAAGGACGTTCTCATGATCGCATCGGCTCGACGGAAGTGGTTCGCCCTTGCGCTGCTCCTTGGCGTCCAATTCATGGTCGTGCTCGACATCGCGATCGTGAACGTCGCCCTTCCGTCCATTCAGACCGATCTGGGGTTCTCCCAGTCGAACCTGCAGTGGGTGATCAGCGCGTATGCGCTGCTGTTCGGTGGATTTCTCCTGCTCGGTGGGCGCGTCGCTGACCTGATCGGACGGCGGCGGGTCTTCTTCGCGGGCCTCGTCGTCTTCGGTACGGCGTCGCTCATCTCCGGGCTCGCCTGGAGCGAAGGTGCGCTGATCGGTGCGCGCGCGCTGCAGGGGCTCGGCGCGGCGATGATCACGCCCGCGGCGCTGTCCATCCTCACGACCACCTTCGCCGAAGGGAAGGAACGCAACGCGGCGCTAGGCGCGTGGGGCGCGGTCGGCGCGTTCGGCGCAGTCGCGGGCGTGCTGCTCGGCGGCGTCTTGACCGACGCACTCAGCTGGGAGTGGATCTTCTTCGTCAACGTCCCCGTCGCGCTCGTCGGGCTCGCGCTCGCGCCGGTCCTCCTGAACGAGAGCCGCGACGCGCATGCGAAGAGCTTCGACGCGCCGGGCGCGGTGCTCGTCACCAGTGGGCTCGTCGTGCTCGTCTACGCGATCACGCAGGCGAACGACTACGGCTGGACCTCGCTCGAGACGATCGGGCTCTTCGCCGCCGCCGTCGTCCTGCTCGCGGGCTTCGTGGCCTGGGAGTCGCGCACGGCCGAGCCGCTCGTGCCGTTCTCGATCTTCCGGCTCCGCACCCTGACCGGCGCGAACGTGGCCGGGCTGGTCCTGGGAACGGCGATGTTCGGGATGTTCCTGATGCTCACGCTCTACATGCAGCAGGTGCTGACCTACTCGGCGATGAAGACGGGCCTTGCGTACCTGACGGTGGCCGGGACGGCGATCGTCTGGTCCGCACTCGCTGCGCAGCTCGTCACGCGCATCGGGGTGAAGCCGGTGCTCGTCACCGGGATGGTGATGCTCTCGGCCGGGCTTCTCTACTTCACGCAGGTGTCGGTCGGCGGTTCGTACGTCGGCGACCTACTGCCCGGGTTCCTCCTGATCTCGATCGGGATCGGCTTCTCGTTCGTTCCGATCTCAATCGCCGCGCTCGCCGGCGTCCAGCCGTCCGAGGCGGGGCTCGCATCCGGGCTCTTCAACACGTCGCAGCAGATCGGCGGCGCGCTCGGGATCGCAGCGCTCTCCGCAATCGCGACGACGACGACCGAGGACCGGATCGTGTCGGGGACGGTGCAGAGCGTCGCGCTGACCGACGGCTTCCAGGCGGCGTTCATCGCCGGCGCCGCGGTTGCCCTCGTCGGCATCCTCGTCGCGCTCTTCGTCGTACGGCGGGAGGATCTGGCGCAGGTGCCCGAGACGGTCGAGGCAGAAGCTGCTCTCGAGGCGGCTTAGGCCGAAGAGCTCCACGGAGCCGCCGAGCGAAAGCCCGGCGGCTCCGTTAGCGTTGGACCCGGCATCCGGAAGGAGGTTCGACGCATGAAGGGCGAAGTTGGAGCGACCATCGTTGTGGAGTCCGAGCGCACCACGCAGTCGCAGCGCCGCGGGGTGATCGAGGAGGTCCTCGCGGAGGATCCGCCGCGCTACCGCGTGCGCTGGGAGGATGGGAAGGAGACGATCTTCGCCCCGTCGGCGGGCGTCGCGGTGATCGAGAGCGCGAAACCGCGGGGCGCTTAGGGGGCTTCGCACCTGGAGCTTTCGCGAAGTCGGCGACTTGCGGACGTAGGCTCTTACAGTGTCATTTTTGTGTGTGCTAGAGTGCGAAAGGCATGGCGCACAGCAAGAAGGGCAAGCCGTTCAGCGTTCGCTTCCGACTCCCGGCCGACCGGTACGTAGAGGCCGAGGCCCGGCGAACGCGACGCTCGAAGAGCGACCTCGTCGAGGCGCTCGCCGAGGAAGCGATCCTCACGCGGCGCTTCGCAGGGTTGGCGTTTCGCGGCGAGGATTGGAATCGACGGCCGTGGGTGATCGGTAGCGGCCTCGACGTCTGGGAGCTGATCGACATTCTTCGCAGCTACGAGGGCGACGTCGAGCGCCTCCTGGCCGACAACGACCTCGAGCGACGCCACGTCCAGCTTGCGCTCGCCTACTACGACGAACACCCTGAGGAGATCGACGACGCGATCGCCGAGAATCGTCGGCCCATCGAAGAGCTCCAAGAGCTGTATCCGTTCGTCGAGTTCACAGGCAACCGTGCGTAGGCGGACGCCAACTGCGGCTCCTCCTCGACAACCAACTGTCCTGGAAACGCATCGCCGAGCCGCTGCGTAGCGGCGGTCACGACGTGCGCGCCCTCCAGCAGGAGCCCGGGCTGAAGGGGCTCGACGACGCTGCCGTGCTCGCTTTCTCCGCCGATGACGAGCGCATCCTCGTCACCCGCAACAGCAAGGACTTCGCGCCGTTACTCATCGCCTGGGCTCGCGGCGGCGAGCAGCATGCCGGCTGCATCCTCATCTGGAGCCTCGACCACGCGGATCACGACCGAATCGTCACCGAGGTCCAACAGCTGCTGCATGACTATCCCAGGCCGGAGGACTGGTCCGGCATTACGCGCGCGATCTGAGCTACGGGTCGGGCGGAAGCTCGGGCCCGATCAATCGCTCGGGCGTACCCCGCTCGCGGAGGAGGCGCGCCTCCTCGGGATCGCGCGGACGCT
>DASYUZ010000247.1:0-7000 GCA_036000665.1 Gaiellaceae bacterium | reverse complement strand
GCGTGCCGTCGACGAGGTATGCGTGCGGCGCGACTGCTCGCGACGACACTGCCGGCGGAAGGTTTGCGGCTCGGGCGCGTACGCGTGGCGTGAGCTCGCTCATTTCCCTGACCGACCGCGGTTCGCAGCATCGCGGAGGCTCCCCGCCGATTCGTTACGGGATCGGGCTCGACATATCGCGCTCGATCTCGGCAGCGGGAAGGGCGCGGTTGTAGACCCGCACCTCGTCGATCAGCCCACTGAAGAACTCGTTCGGCCGCACCGAGTTGCCACCGATCCGGAGCGGGCCCGTGGACGTCGCGATCGTGCCCGTGCGCGACTCGCTGGCGACTGGGATGCCGTTCACGTACAGGCGCAATGCAGAGCCGTCGTACGTCGCGGCGAGGTGCGTCCATACGCCCGTGGACAGCGTCGCGTCGCCGCGGACGTCGCGGTCCTGCCCGTCGAGCCAGAGATGCAGATTCGGGCGGTTGCCGTCCAGGGGATCGGCGTTCGCGTACAGGGCGTACGCAAGATTCGGCGCGCGCTCTTTCGCGATCACGGTCGGCCAGTTTTTCGTCACGGACGGCTTCACCCACGCCTCGAGCGTCATGCCGGCCGTCAGGTCGAGCGAGTTCGCGTCGGCGACCGTCACCCAGTCGTCGACGCCGTCGAACGACAGCGCGCCGCCGAACTTGCCCGCGGACAACCAGCTCGCACCGGAGATCGCACCGGCGTTCCCGAGCCCGAACGCGTCGCCGACTTTCGCCCCGGTGCCCTCGTTGAACGAGAACGCGGCGACGAGACCGGGCGGCGGCGGGGGTGGGGGCGGCGGCGGGGGCGGCGGCGGCGGGGGCGGCGACGTGGCGGGCGGGCCGCCGATCGCCGCGACCATGTCGGCGTTGATCGCGGCTGCGTCGAGGGCGCGGTTGTAGACCCGCACCTCGTCGATCAGGCCGTTGAAGAACTCGTTCGGGAAGACCGAGTTGCCGCCGATTCGCAGCGGGCCCGTCGAGGTCGTGATCGCTCCGACCTGCGCCTGGCTCGCGACCTGCACGCCGTTCACGTACAGGCGGATCGCGGAACCGTCGTACGTCGCGGCCAAGTGCGACCACGTGCCGACGGCCAGCGTCGAGCCGCCGCGGATGTTGCGGTCCTGCCCGTCGATCCACACGTGCATGCTCGGCCGGTTGCCGAGGGCCGCGTCCGAGTTCGCATACAGGCCGTAGGAGAGGTCCGGTGCGCGCTCCTTCTCCATTACGGTCGGCCAATTCTTCGTGACCGCGGGGTTCACCCACGCTTCCAACGTCATCCCGCTGGTGAGGTCGAGTGAGCTCGCATCGGCAACCGTCACCCAGTCGTTCACGCCGTCGAAGGACAGCGCGCCGCCGAACTTGCCCGCGGGGGACCAGCTCGCACCGGAGATCGCACCGGCGTTCCCGAGCCCGGAACTGTCGCCGGTCGTCGTGCCGGCGCCCTCGTCGAACGAGTACGCGGCGACGAGCCCGGGCGGCTGCGTGGCCGGCGTTCCGTTCGCGACCGTCACCGTCAAGACCGCCGACGAGGTCATGTTCCCGGCCGCGTCGCGTGCGACGGCGGTGAGCGTGTGCGAGGCGTTCGTCGCGGTCGTCGTGTCCCACGTGATCCCGTAGGGCGCGGCCGTGTCCTCGGCACCGAGATTGGCACCGTCGAGCCTGAACTGCACGCCGGCGACGCCTACGCTGTCCGCCGCGTCGGCCGTCACCGAGACGCTCGCCGAGACCGTCGCTCCGGCTGCCGGCGTCGTGATCGCCACCGTCGGCGCGGTGGTGTCGATCGTCCAAGTGTGGCCGGCCGCGGTGCTCACGTTGCCGGCGGCGTCGATCGCCCTCACTTGGAACGTGTGCGATCCGTCCCCGAGCGGGCCCGCGTAGCTCTGCGGGCTCGCGCAGGCGCTGAACGCGGCGGCGTCCAACGCGCACTCGAACGTCGAGCCTGTCTCCGAAGAGCTGAACGAGAAGCTGGCGCTGCTCGAGGACGTTGGGTTGGGCGGGCCGGCCGTGATCGTCGTGTTCGGCGCGGTCGTGTCGATCGTCCAGCTGGTGCTTGCGATCGGGCCCACGTTGCCGAGCGCGTCGCTCGAGCGGACGTCGAGGGTGTGCGTCCCCGACGGGAGCGCCGTGTACGCGTGCGGGCTCGCGCACGGCCCGAAGGCGGCGCCGTCGAGGCGGCACTCGCTCGTCGTCCCGGTCTCACTCGTCCAGCCGAAGCTCGCGCTGGTCTGGTTGGTCAGGCTCGCCGGCTTGTCCGTGATCGTGGTGGTTGGACCCGCGAGGTCGATCGTCCACGTGAAGGTCGCCGGGGTCGGGTCCGCCCGCCCGGCTGCGTCGATCGCGGTCACGCTGAACGTGTGCGTGCCGGCCACGAGCGGACCCGCGTACGTGTGCGGGGTCATGCAGGTCGTCGCCACGGCGCCGTCGAGCGAGCACTCGAACGTCCCGCCCGGCGTGCTCGACGAGAACGCGAACGTCGCGGACGTCTCGCGCGTCGGGCTCGTCGGGCCGCTGGAGATCGTCGTCTCGGGCGGCGCGAAGTTGATCTGCCACGTATGCGTCGCGGGCGTCGCGTCGGCGTTCCCGGCTGCGTCGGTCGCCGCGACCTGGAAGGTGTGCGGACCCTCGGCGAGGCCCTGGTAGACGACGCCGCTCAGACACGGGGCGAACGCCGCGTTGTCGAGCGCGCAGCGGAAGGTCGCGCCCGTCGGCTCGCTCGACGTGAACGTGAACGTCGCCGTCGTCGAGGGCGTAGGGCTGCTCGGCCCGCTCGTCACCGCCGTCTCGGGCGCCGTCGCGTCGACCGTCCACGTGAACGACGCCGGCGTCAGGTCGACGTTGCCCGCGGCGTCCGTGGCGCGGACCTGGAACGTGTGCAACCCGTCCACGAGCGCGGAGTAGCTCGCGGCGCTCGTGCAGGTAGTGAACGTCGCGGAGTCGAGCGCGCACTCGAACGTGCCGCCCGCTTCGCTCGCGGTGAAGCTGAAACTGGCCGCGGTCGAGGTAGACGGGTTCGGCGGGCTCGCTGTGATCGTCGTCTCGGGCGCCGTCGCGTCGAGCGTCGCGAAGCTCCAGCTGACTGCGGTCGCCATCGGCGTACCGTCGGTTGCGCGGATCGTCGCCGCGAGGTTCGCGGTGTAGGTTGAGCTCTCGAGCAGTGGGGCGGTCGTCGTAAGCGTCGCCGTCCGACTCGTCACCTGATATGCGACGGTCGCGGGCACGGGCGACGCGTCACCCTGGCGTGTGAGCGTGAAGCTCGAGGCGTTGATCGTCGTCACGTCGAGGTCGCGCGAGAACGTCACGTTCACCGACGAGTTCAGCGGCACCTGCGCCTGGCCACCCCGCGGGTTGACGTCGGTGGGCGCGACCGGCGGGGCCGTCCCGTCGTCGGCGACCTGGAGGTCGACGAAGTAGTTGCTGCTGGAGAAGCTCTGCGTCGGCAGGACACCGGCCTGCTCGCTGAACACGCCGTTGTCGACGATGACGGTGAGCAGCGAGCCGGAGACGATCTCGCTCGCCAGCCCGCCGGGGGTGAGCCCGTAGGACTGGTTCGCGTTGACCGAGACGGTGTACGTGACGCCCGGCGTCAGCTGCACCGGCGTCGCGAGCGCCTGGTGCTGCCAGCCCGAAGCCGACTCCGTCACGTACTGCGCCTGTGCGACGAGCGCCCCGTTGGCCCAGAGCTTCCCGATGTGCGTGCCACGCTCGGCCGGCGTCTTCCAGAACCGGAACGCGGTCAGCTTCGTGGCCTGCGAGACGGTGATCCGCACGCCGAGCTCGCGCGTGAACGGGCCCGGCCCGACGCGGCTGTCCTGCGCCGAGTTGTCGACGATTGTCGGCTGCGACAGCGCCGAGAAGAGCGTGCAAACGCAGCTGCTCGTCGTCGTGAACGTCCACGTTGCCCCGCCCTCGAGCGTGCGGCCGGACGTGTCGCGGATCGTGCCGGCGAGCGACGCCGTGTACGTCGTCCCGCTCGCGAGCGCCGTCGACGGGGTGAGGGTGGCCGTGCGATTCGCCGCGTCGTAGGTGACGCTCGCCGCGACGGGTGCGCCGCCGGCGGCCAGCGTGAACGTGGACGAGGAGATCGACGTCGCGTCCATCGCCGTCGAGAAGGTGGCCGTGACGGCCGCATTTGCGGCCACACCCGCCGCGAGGCTGCGCGGCGAGACCGCCGTGACGGACGGCGCGACCGGTGTGCCGTCCGCGACGCCGCGAACGTCGACGAAGTAGTTCGAGTTGTTGAAGCTCTGCGTCGGGAACACGCCCGCGGCGTTGCCGTAGACGCCGTTGGCGCCGACCACGGTGCGCAGCAGCCCGGACACGATCTGCGCGGCGAGACCGCCGGAGGCGTAGGCGAAGAAGTCGTTCGCGTTCACCGAGGCGATGTAGGTCTGCCCGGGCTGGAGCGTGATCGGCGTGGCGAGAGGCTGGTGCTGCCAGCCGGTCGACGTCTCGAGCGCGAACTCGGCCTGCGCGAGCACGGTGCCGGCGGAGTCCCAGATCTTCCCCGTGTGCACGCCGCGCTCGCTCGGGGTCTTCCAGAAGCGGACGGCGTTCACCTGCGTCGGCTGGTCGACCGTGAACTTCATACCGAGCTCGTAGCTCCATGGTCCCGCGCCGATGCGACCATCCCGCGTGGGGTTCTCCTGATTCGACGGCTGCAACGTCGGCGCGAAGAACGTGCACGGGCAGGAGAAGGTCGTGAACGACCAGCTCGTCGCCGCAAGCGCGGCGCCGGCGCTCGAGAGGATGCTCGAGCTCAGGCTCGCGGTGTACGTCGTACCAATCGCGAGCGGGGCGGTGGGAGCGAGCGCCGCGGTACGGCTGACTGGATCGTACGAGACGGTCGCGCTGACGGGCGTGGTCGAGCCCTCGGCGGTGAGCGTGAACGAGGACGAGGTGATCGTCGAAGCGTTCACGTCGGTCGAGAACAGCGCGCGCACCTGCGCCGTCGTCGCCACACCGGTCGCGCCCGGCGCCGGGATCTTCTCCGTCACGGTCGGCCCAGTGGTGGTCACGCCGACGCCTGCGCCGCCCGCGCCGCCGGCCGGCGTCGGGATGACCTGCAGGTCGATTGCGGGCGTCTGCGGAGTCGCGCCCATGTCGGTGAGGATGTTCGTCGTCGTCTGCTGGATGCGGAGATCGGGCTCGCCCGCGCCGTAGACCGTGCGAGTGAGGCCGTGCGTCCACTGGTTCGTGCCCGTGTTGAGCACGATCGCGCCGCTCGGCGCCTGGTACCGGACGACCTGGGCCGTTGTCGAGCCGGCGGCGGTCGACGCGCCGTTGTTCGCCACCAGATCGCCGTTGACCGGCGAAGCGGCGAGCGTCGTGACGCCCGCGGGCTCGAACCCGTTCGCCACCCGGGCGTCCCACTCCCAGCCGATCAGCGCGAAGCCGACACTGGTCGAGCCGCCCGCCGGCTGCGTCGCGAGCGCGGTACCGCGGTAGATCTGGTCCTTGCCCTGCGCCTCGCTGACGACGAGCGGGAACGACGTCGTCACGTTGTCGCCGACGTACATCGATCCCAGCAGCGCGTTCTCCGGCCGGTTCGCCCCTGTCGGATCGCGCCAGGTGCCGGTCGGGATACCGCTCGGGTCGGCGCCGCCGCTCTCGGTCGACTTGTAGCTGACGAGGATCCGGTCCTGGCCGCCGCCCGGTCCGTTCTCGAACCGGACCTTCCAGTAGACCTGGTTCGAGCCGACGCTGAGCAGGTGCTTGCCAGCGTCGCGCGCCTGCTCGAGCGCCGCGCGCATGTTCGCCGAGTAGTACTCGTCGTGCGCGGGGAGGACGGAGAGCCGGTGTGCCTGCACGCGTGCGCCGTTGCGCTCCAGGTCGGTGTTTGCCTGGTAGCTGACGTCGTAGCCCTGCTCCTCGAGCCAGGACACCATCTGGTGCTCGGAGGTGGTGAACCAGTTCTTGTCGCCGCCGCGCGCCTGCGAGTACGGACGGTCGAACGAGACCTTGACAGCACGCGGCGTGCCGGCGACGGTGACGGCGCCGTTGGAGTTGAAGTTGTAGAGCGACTTGCCGCCGTAGTTGTTGTACGCCTGGTACGTGGCGACCGCCGCGCCGTAGAGGATCTGGCTGCTGCCTCCATCGTCGCGGACGACCATCAGCACGTGGTTGTCGGCGCCGCTGTCCTCGCGCACGATCTTCAACAGGTAGATGCCGCTCGGCCAGGAGCTCGTGGTCGTGATCGTCGCGGTCACCGACCAGTTCGAGCAGTCGTACAAACCGATCGTGTCGTCGATCGTGCATGCCGGCTGCGCCACGCCGCTCAAGCCGCGGATGACGGAGAAGAGCCGTGCCTGGACGTCGTCGTAGAAGCCCGTCCGGTACACCTCGACCCGGATCGGCGTCGCCGCAGTCGCGCCGTCGACGTCGATCTTCACGTCGATCGATTCGCCCTTGTTGATGCTGTTAGCGCTCGTAAACCCGTCGATACCGCCGAACGTGGCGGGGTTCGTCAGCTTCCAGCTCAGGTCGCCGGAGAAGCAGTTCTCGAGCCGGATCGCGTTTCCGGTCGAACAGCTGCGCGCCTTCGGGGTGGCCTGCACCGTGGCCGCGTTGGGCGACTCCATCCCGTTCTCGAGCGAGCGGACGGCGTAGTAGTAGGTCGTTCCATTGATCGCGGTTGTGTCTGTGTAGGAGGTAGTGATGATCCCGCTCGGCGTAAGCTGATCAGTGATCGCCGACGGAGACGTTCCGCGGTAGACGGCGTACCCGCCCGCAGTGGGCACGGGCTTCCAGGCCAGCTCGACGCGGGCGTCGAGCGCCATTCCCGTCGCCCCGATCGGGGCGGGTGCGGCAAGCACAGAATTCGGCGCTGCGGCGGCGAAGACTGAGGCGACCGCGGCGAAGGTCGCCAAGCGCGTCACGCTAACACTGCCACCTCAGTCACGCGTCTTCCTTGGCGCGCGCAAGCGTCTTCGGGAACCCACACGGGAGGGCGATTGACGCCGTCGATGAAACCCCCGTACCGATCGCGT
>DASYUZ010000246.1:0-3651 GCA_036000665.1 Gaiellaceae bacterium | reverse complement strand
GACGCGGCCACATCCGCGCGGGCTCGTCGACCAGCGCGCCGACGACGTCCACGGAGGCCGGCAGCTCGCGCACGTGCACGCTGTGCACCTTCACAGCATCGCCTCGATCGCGTCGCAGATCTCCGACGCGCGGAACGGCAGTCCCCGCACGCGGTTGTAGCCGACCGCGTCGACGAGGAACTCCGCGCGGATCAGCTTCAGCAGCTGGCCGAGGTTGATCTCTGGGATCATCACCTTCTCGTACGCGCGCACGATTTCGCCCGTGTTGCGCGGGAACGGGTTCAGGTAGCGCAGGTGCGCGTGCGCGACCTTGCGTCCGTCGTTTCGCGCGCGCCGCACCCCGGCCGCAACCGGGCCGAACGAGCCGCCCCAGCTCAGCACCAGCAGCGACGCGTCGCCGTCGGGATCGTCGACCTCGAGCTCCGGGATGTCCGCAGCGATCCCCGCGACCTTCTGTGCGCGCAGGCGGACCATCTTGTCGTGGTTGTCCGGGTCGTAGCTCACGTTCCCGGTGCCGTCCTGCTTCTCGAGCCCGCCGATCCGGTGCTCGAGCCCCGGTGTCCCCGGAATCGCCCACGGCCGTGCGAGCGTCTCGGCGTCGCGCGCGTACGGGAGGAAGACGCCGTCGTCGGGCGGCGTCGTCGTGAAGCTGGGGTCGAGCTCCGGCAGCGCGTCGACGTCCGGGATCAGCCACGGCTCGGAGCCGTTCGCGAGGTACGCGTCGCTGAGGAGATACACCGGCGTGCGGTACTTGAGCGCGATCCGCACGGCCTCCAGCGCGCAGTCGAAGCATTCACCGGGCGTCGCGGCCGCGATCACGGGGACCGGGTTTTCCGCGTTCCGCCCGTACAGCACCATCAGCAGGTCGGCCTGCTCGGGCTTCGTCGGCATCCCGGTCGACGGCCCCGCGCGCTGGACGTCGATGATGATCAGCGGCAGCTCGAGCATCACGCCGAGGCCGACGGTCTCGGCCTTCAGCACGACGCCGGGACCCGCAGACGTGCACACGCCGAGCGCGCCGCCGAAGCTCGCGCCCAGCGCCGCGCCGACCGCTGCGATCTCGTCCTCGGCCTGGAACGTTCGCACGCCGAAGTTCTTGTGGTTCGCGAGCTCCTCGAGGATCGAGGACGCCGGCGTGATCGGGTACGCGCCGAGGAAGAGCGAGAGCTTCGACTTGACCGAGGCCGCGATCAGGCCGTACGCGAGCGCCTGGTTGCCGGTGATCTGCCGGTACAGGCCCGGCGCCAAAGCCGCGGGACGCACCTCGTAAGAGACGAGGAAGTCCTCCGACGTCTCGCCGTAGTTGTAGCCCGCGTTGAACGCGCGCCGGTTCGCCTCCGCGATCTCGGGGCGCTTCGCGAACTTCGTCCGGATGAACTCGAGCGTGTTCTCGGTGGGGCGCCCGTACAGCCACGACATCAGCCCGAGCGCAAAGAAGTTCTTCGAGCGCTCGGCCTCGCGCGGGGTCACGCCTTCGAGCCCCTTCAGCGCCTCGACGGTCATGGACGTGAGCGGGACCGCGTGCAGCTTGTAGTCGGCGAGCGACCCGTCCTCGAGCGGGTTGAGCGAGTACCCGGCCTTCTGGAGGTTCTTCTCGGTGAACGCGTCGCGGTTCAGGATCAGCGTCCCTCCGGCGGGGAGGTCGCTGAGATTCGTCCGCAGCGCGGCGGGGTTCATCGCGACGAGCACGTCCGGCCGGTCGCCGGGCGTGAGGATGTCGTGGTCGGAGAAGTGGATCTGGAAGCCGGAGACGCCCGGAAGCGAGCCCGCCGGCGCGCGGATCTCCGCCGGGTAGTCCGGGAGGGTCGAGAGGTCGTTGCCGAGCGCGGCCGTCTCGCTCGTGAAGCGCCCGCCGGTCAGCTGCATGCCATCGCCAGAGTCGCCTGCAAAGCGGATGACGACGCCGGGGAGCTGCTCGACCTGCTTGCTCACCCCTCTCAGGCTAGCGCTACTCGGCCTCTGCGAGGAGTGCCTCGAGGTCGACGGGCTGGCTGACCATCGCCACGCCGTTGCCGTCGGGCGACCGTGGCCACTCCTCCCGCGGGCGGTCGTAGTAGAGCTCGATCCCGTTCTGGTCCGGGTCGCTCAGGTAGAGCGCGACCGACACGCCATGGTCGGACGCGCCGGAGAGCGGCCAGCGCGCCTCGACGAGCCGCTTGAGCGCGTTCGCGAGCGCCTTCCGGTCGGGATAGCGGATCGCAGCGTGGTAGAGGCCGGTCGTCCCGCGCGGCGCCGGCGGCCCGCCCTGCGACTCCCACGTGTTCAGGCCGATGTGGTGGTGGTAGCCGCCGGCCGAGAGGAACCCGGCCTGGTCGCCCATCCGCTGCATCAGCTCGAAGCCGAGCACGTCGCGGTAGAACGCGAGCGCCAGCTCCAGATCCGAAACCTTCAGATGCACGTGGCCGATGTCGACGCGCGGATCGATGGTCTCGACCATGGGCTGAGTGTGGCAGCTGCTACCCTCGCCGTGCGGCCGGGGAAGGGCCGCCCAGCAAGGCGCCGAAGCCTCGGAGGCACCGCTTCCGGGGCTCGTTTCGTTTAGGGAGACGTCATGCGCATCCAGCTCGTCCCCGACACGCTGCAGCCGGACTTCCTCGATCTCCCCTGGGAACGGCCGCTCGACGAGTGGCGGAGCGAGCGGCTCGTCGAAGTCGCGCGCGGCGTCGGCCGGCACGTGGTGCGTTTCGTGGACTACGGCGGCACCTTCTTCGCGCTCAAGGAGCTCCCGGAGCCGCTCGCGGAGAAGGAGTACCGGCTGCTCCGCCGCCTGCACGAGGAGGGGTTGCCGACGGTGCAGCCCGCCGGCGTCGTCGTCGACCGCGGCGACAGGAGCGGCGTCCTGATCACGCGCTACCTCGAGTTCTCGCTCCCGTTCCGGCTCGTCGTGCGGCGTCGCTTGATGCTCGACTTCATGAACCTGCTCTTGGACGGCGTCGCGGAGCTGCTCGTGCGCGTACATCTCGCGGGCTTCTTCTGGGGCGACTGCTCGCTCTCGAACACGCTCTTCCGCCGTGACGCCGGCGCGCTCGCCGCGTACCTCGTCGACACCGAGACCGGCGAGCTGCACGAGCAGCTCTCGGACGGGCAGCGCGGCTACGACCTCAACATCGCGGAGGAGAATCTCGCGGGGGAGCTCGCGGACGTGGAGGCGGAGTACGGCAGCAGGCGCGTCTCACGCGACCCGTTCGCGTTCGCCGCCGAGGTCAGGACGCGCTACGAGCGGCTCTGGGATGCTCTGACCGGTGAGGAGGAGCTCAGGCTCGGCGAGCAGGGACGCGTGCAGGACCGATTGCGCCGCGTCAACGAGCTCGGCTTCGACGTCGAGGAGGTCGAGCTTGCGACAACGGACGGCGGCTACCGGCTGAGCGTCCGCTCGCCGGTCGTGGAAGCCGGCCACCATCGGCGACGGCTTCTGCGGCTCACGGGGCTGGAGGCGCAGGAGAACCAGGCCCGGCGCCTGCTCGCAGACGTCGAGGATTTCCGGCAGGCGCTCGAGAAGCGCGGCCAGCCGGCCGTCTCCGAGACCGCGGCGGCGGGGCGCTGGCTGAACGAGGTCTTCGAGCCCGCGATCGCCGCGGTGCCCAACGAGCTGTGCGGCAAGCGCGAGCCTGCAGAGCTCTTCCACGAGCTGATCGAGCACCGCTGGTTCCT
>DASYUZ010000245.1:0-2982 GCA_036000665.1 Gaiellaceae bacterium | reverse complement strand
GCCGGGCGAAGCCTGCATCACGTTGCCGGCGAAGTAGATCCCGGGGACCGAGACGCTCTCCCAGTGCGGCGTCTGCGCCGGCATCCGGCCGTCGTTGACCATCGCCACGCCCACGCTCGGCAGGTCGAGTACCGGCGCACGGAAGCCCGTGGCCGCGATCACCTCGTCGCTTTCGAGTTCGAGCGCTCCCTCCCACGTCGTCCCGCTCGCGCGGATGCGGTATCCGTCCGCGTGGCGTTCCACCCACTCGATCGCCGCATCGACGACGTAGCTCCCGGTGCCACCGCGGATGTGCTCGCTATACGGCGAGAGGTATCGGATGCTGAGCGGCGAGAAGGCGAGCATCGCGGTGTCCACCGGACGCGGCGAGCCGAGCACGATGCGCCGCGCCCACGGCAGGAGACCCTGTGCGAGCTCGAACCCCGAGTTCCGCTTGCCGACGATGAAGACGCTCTTGCCCTGATAGCGCTCGGGTGCGTTCGCCGCGACGTAGTGCGGCACCGCTTCGAGCCCCGGAACCGGAGCGACCCACGGCTCGGTCACGCCGATGGCAAACACGCACACCCGGCAGCGGTACTCGCCGTCCGACGTCCCGAGCACGAAGCCCGCATCGTCGCGCCGCGTCGACAGCCACTCGCACCCGTAGCGAACGCGAACGTCCCCGCGCATGGCGAACTCGGCGAGCGCCGCCTCCATCTCGGAGCGGGCCGGAACGTCGAACGTCCGGTCCATGAACTCCGGTGCGAGTGCCTGATGCTCACGCTCGTCGCCGACGAGGCTGTTGTGGTCGTACCACTCGTACTCGCGCGTGCCCCGCTCGAACGGCGCGTCCGGCTTCGTCCAGCTGATCAGGCGCTGGTAGACCGGGAAGCGCCGGAACATGCCGCCCGGCGCCGGGTCGCGCGAGATCACCGCGCACCGGGGAATCCCCGTGCGGGCGAGGCTGTACGCGGTCTGCAGTCCGCCGGGCCCGCTTCCCACCAGCACGACGTCGTAGTCGCCCGGCGGGAACGGACGCTCGTCTAGCCGTTCCAAACGTTCGCGGCTCGCAGCCGCCGCGCTTCGATCTGAAGCATTCGATACATCACGCTCGGCTGCTTGAGCAGAAACGCCTTCAGCTCGTTGTCGGGGATGATCAGGCAGCGCAGGAGGGACGTCGCGATCACGTCGGCGGTCGGCGCCTCGTCCGTCAAGATCGAGATCTCGCCGAAGAAGTCGCCTCGCGTGAGACGCGCACGCTCCTGGCCGTCGATGACGACCTTCGCCTCGCCGTCGAGGATCACGTAGAAGCCGGCTCCGGTCACGTCCTGCCGGATGACGCGCTGTCCCTCGGCGAAGACCTCCTCGCCGAACGAGTGCGCGAGCGCCTCGAGCTGCGGGTGCGGCAGGTCGGCGAAGAGGCTCAGCCGCGCGAGCGCCTCGACGTAGCTGGCTGTCGATGCCTCCACGGCGGCGAAGCGTAGCTGCACCGTCCAGTACGGTCTTCGTTGTGATTGGCGATCGGGTGCTTGCGTCTCTGGCGCGGATCGGCGCGGACCCGCAGGACGACGACGACACGCGCGCCGGCAAGGCGCTTCTCGTGCTGATCTCGGTGCTGATCCTGCCGGTCGCGCTGCTCTGGTCGGCCCTCTATCTCGCGTTCGGGTCGCCGGTGGGATGGGTACCGCTCGCGTACTTCGCGATTCTGCTGGCGGCGATCGTCGTCTTCTCGCGTACACGGGACTTCGGCAAGTTCCTCCGTGTCGGCCAGGTCGCGATCCTGTTCGCTCCCACGCTCTCGATGGTCCCGCTGGGAGGCTTCCTCGACTCCGGCGGGGTCGGTCTGTGGGGGATCCTCGCCCCGCTCGGGGCGCTCGTGTTCAGCGACGTGCGAACCGCGGCTCGCTGGTACGTCGCCTACCTCGTGGTGTTCCTCGGCTCGGGCATCGTCGGAGAGCTGCTGGGTGGCGTGCGGCCGGCTGTCCCCCAGTGGTTCACGAGCACGATGCTCGGTCTCAACGTGACAGTGGGCGGCACGATCGTATTCACGCTGCTGGCCGTGTTCGCCCGCCAGCGCCGGGACGCGCTCGCGGCGCTGCGAGCGGAGCACGCGAGGGCGGAGAGCCTGCTCCTCAACATCCTGCCGCAGTCGATCGCCGACAGGCTCAAAGCCGAGACGCGGACGATCGCGGACCAGTTCAGCTCGGCGTCGATCCTTTTCGCGGACGTTGTGGACTTCACCCCGCTCGCGGAGCGCCTCCCGCCGGCCGAGGTCGTCGGCGTGCTCGACCACCTGTTCAGCCACTTCGATGTGCTCGCCGAGCGCTATGGGCTCGAGAAGATCAAGACGATCGGCGACTGTTACATGGTCGCCGCGGGCGTCCCCTCACCCCGGTCCGACCATGCCCGCGCGCTCGCCCTGCTGGCGCTAGACATGCAGACAGCGATGCGCTCGGTCGACGAGGTCGGGCATCTCGGGCTCGAGCTACGCGTCGGGATCAACTCAGGACCGGTCGTGGCCGGCGTGATCGGCCGCAAGCGGTTCCTGTACGACCTCTGGGGCGATGCGGTGAACACCGCGAGTCGCATGGAGTCCCACGGGACCTCGGGACGGATCCAGATCACCCGAGCGACGAAGGAACTGCTCGAGGACGAGTTCGTCTGCGAGCCCAGGGGGACAATCCCGCTCAAGGGGAAAGGCGAGATGGAGGCCTGGTACCTCGTCGGTCGCCGAGCAAATCCCGCCGCCGAATCCCCTGCCCATCCGGAGCCGGCCCGCCCGCCAGAGGTGGTACCGGGCGCCTGACCGTTCGTCGATCCCAGTCCCGCTTCGGCATCGGACACGTCGCGTCGGCGGCTCACGCGTCGAGCGGTAGCCGCTGCAGCAGCGCGTCCACGCGCGCGAAGCCGCCCTTCGCTCCTTCCTCGACGCCGTACTGCATCGTCGTGTCGCGCTCCTCGGTCGTAGCGAAGCGCATCGTCTGCGTCAGCTTCGTCCGGTCG
>DASYUZ010000244.1:0-3299 GCA_036000665.1 Gaiellaceae bacterium | reverse complement strand
GCCGGCAAGGAGTACGGCTCCGGCTCGTCGCGCGACTGGGCGGCGAAGGGCCCGAAACTGCTCGGCGTCCGGGCGGTGATCGCGGAGACCTACGAGCGGATCCACCGCTCGAACCTGCTGATGATGGGCGTGCTCCCCTTGCAGTTCATGGACGGCGAGGGCCGCGAGTCGCTCGGGCTGACCGGACGCGAGGAGTTCGCGATCGACGGGGTCGACAACGGCGAGGCCCGTGAGGTGACGGTGCGGGCGGACGACAAGGAGTTCCGCGCCCGCGTGCGGCTCGACACGCCGCGCGAACGTGAGTACCTGCGTCACGGGGGGATCCTCCGCTTCGTGCTGCGCCGCCTGCTGGCCGCGTAACCGATCCGGGGCCCGCTCCGTTGAACGGACGATGGGGAGGGGTCTCGTCGTCACTCTGACCGCGCTTGCGGTCGGCGGCCTGCTGGCGGTGGGCGCGACCGCGCGCGGCACGACGGAGGGCCTTCCGGCGCCCGCGTCCTTCCGGCTCGGGGACGGGTCTGCGGGCTGCGTCTTCGACGGGACGAAGCTCGCGTGCCGCGGTGTGTCCACGTCTTCGACGGTCGTGCTCGACGCGGAGGGCCGCACGCGCGCTTCGCGGGAGCGGGTCGAGTGGGACGGTTTGACGCCGGTCCTAAGCTGGACCGAGAGCTGGTTCAACGGCGTCTTCTCCTGCCACGTCGACGTGACGACGATCGTTTGCTCGACCACGGACGGCGGGCTGCTGGCTGTCGGTGGCGGGCGCATCGCCGGCGGTCACGCCGTGGCGACACTTCCGTAACCGACCCGCGCGAGGTTAGGCTCGGGTGGTGAGACTCGACCGCCGAGAGTTCGCGGGCGCCGTTGCCGACCTCGGCGTGCTCGTCCCGATCGCCGTGGCGCTGATCATCAAGAACGGGCTCTCGCCGACAGCGGTGCTGCTTCCCGCAGGCCTGTTGTACGTGGCAGCGGGGCTGATCTACAAGTTGCCCGTCCCCGTCCAGCCGCTGAAGGCGTTCGGGGCGATCGCGATCGCGAAGGGGCTCGGGGCTGACGAGATCGCCGCCGGCGCGCTGCTGATGGGCTCGATCTTCGTGGCACTCGGCGCGTCCGGGCTGCTCGACGTCGTCGCACGCGCGTTCCCGCGCGCGGTCATCCGCGGCGTGCAGCTCGTCGTAGGCCTGCTGTTCCTGAAGATCGCGTGGGGACTCGTGGCGCATCCTCCAAAGTCGTTCTCCGAGCATGCGATCGCGCCCCCCGCCGCGCTGATGCTCGGCGTTCTCGCCTTGGTCCTCGCACTTGCGCTCAAGCGGTATGCGATCTCGCTCGCACTCGTAGTGCTCGCGGTGGCGGTAATGCTTGCGACGGCTGGGACGTCGATCGAGCTCGGCCCCTCCGCGCTCTCGTTGCCGAGTCTCGACACGGCGACACTCGCGACTGCGTTCACGGTGCTCGTCCTGCCGCAGCTCCCGCTCTCCTTCGCGAACTCGTGTCTTGCGACCGCCGACGCAGCTCGAACGTACTTCGGCGAGCGTGCCGGGCGCGTCCGGCCGGGGCGGCTCGCTACGACTCTCGGCGTCGCGAACCTCTTCACGGGCGCGATCAGCGGCATGCCGATCTGCCACGGCGCGGGCGGGATGACCGCACACGTCAAGTTCGGTGCGCGGACAGGTGCCGCGCCGATAGCGATGGGCGTGATCCTGCTCGCAGTCGCGCTCGGCCTCGGAGCTGGGCTCGGCTCACTGCTCGTGGCGTTCCCGCTCCCGATCCTGGCCGCGCTGCTGTCGGCGTCCGGGCTCCTGCACATCGCGCTCCTTCGCGACCTCGACGGTGCCGGCGCGTGGGCGCTCGCAATCCTTGTCGGCCTTGTCGGCTTCCTCGTCCACCTGGCCATCGCCGTCCTGCTCGGGCTCGCCCTCTGGTGGAGCGCGCAGGCATTCCGGGCGCTGCGAGCCTGGCGCACGGCGTACGCCGACTGACGGGTCGGCTGCTTCGGGCCTAGGTCGCCACCGCGAGCGCGACGAGCGCCGCGAAGACGCAGACCGGTACGACCAGCAGCGACACGAGTGTCGCCGCCAGGAACGGGAGATTGAGCAGGGTCAGCAACGGCGCCCACGGCGTCGCAAGGTCGCTCGCCGCTGTTACGCGGCGCGCCGTACGCCAGAGCGCTCGGAACACACCCGGGCCGCGTGCGCGCCGCAACTCGTCGAACGCCGACGCGAGCACGCGAGCCTCGCCCGGCGCGCCGCGCAGCCGGTCGGGAAGCTCGATCACCTCGGTCAGCGCGAAAGCGAAGAACCACAGCACGACCGCCGGGATCGCCGCCAGGACCGCAAGGGCGACCCACCAGCCGTCGTCCCACAACGCGAGTGCCAGCAGCCCTGCAGAGACCGCGGCGGCCGTGCCGAGCCAACGAGCGAGCCTGGCAATGACGCGAAGCGTGCGCACTGTGCGACCGTACCCGCCTTCGTTACAGTGCACGCCGTCCGGGGTGCCCCTGAGTAAGGGCTGAGATCACACCCGCAGAACCTGATCCGGGTAATGCCGGCGAAGGGAGGCACGTGAGCGAGCAGACACCATCCTGGGGCATCGAGCCCGTACCCGACCGCCTGCGGGTATTGGGTGCGTTCGACCACTTCCTGCTCTGGTGCTCCCTCGGCGTCTCGCTGCTCGTGATCGTGGTCGGCGCGTTGCTCGTGCCAGCGCTCTCGCTCCGCGACGCGATCGTCGCGATCGTGCTCGGCGGGATCGTCGGGAACCTGATGCTCGCCGCCGCAGGCCTGATCGGCGCGGACGGACGCGTGCCGGGGATGGTCCTGATGCGCGCACCGCTCGGCCGCGTGGGCTCGTACGTGCCGACGGTGCTGAACGCGCTCCAATGCTGGGGCTGGGCGACGTTCGAGCTGATCATCATCGCCGCGGCAGCCTCGGCGCTTTCGGACGATCTCTTCGGCGTCGGCGCAAAATGGGCATGGACGCTGGTTTTCGGTGCGGTCGCCGCGACGCTTGCCCTCGTCGGGCCCGTGAGCGTCGTGCGCAGGTTCATCCGCCGCTTCGCCGCCTGGGTCGTTCTTGCCTCGCTCGCCTACCTGACCTGGTGGTCGCTCGCCGAAGCGGACTTCTCGAAGCTCTGGCACGCGCGGCCGGAGGGCGGGATCAGCGTCTGGATCGGGATGGACCTCGTGATTGCGATCACCGTCTCCTGGGCGCCGCTGATCCCGGACTACACGCGCTTCTCACGCGACCGCCGCGCGGCCTTCACGGGCGCGGGCCTCGGCTACTTCGTCGCGGGCACGTGGATG
>DASYUZ010000243.1:0-14134 GCA_036000665.1 Gaiellaceae bacterium | reverse complement strand
ATGTTGTCTGCACAGACAACGGACGTGAACGTTAACCGCGTGACCGAGAAGCTGTTCGAGAAATACCGGCAGCCCGCCGATTACCTTGCCGTTCCCCCCGAGGAGCTCGAGCGCGACATCTACTCCACGGGGTTCTACCGGCAGAAGGCCAAGGCGCTGCGTGGAACGATGGCGAAGCTGCTCGAGGAGTACGGGGGAGAGGTCCCGCGGAATGTCGACGAGCTCGTGCGCTTGCCCGGCGTGGCGCGGAAGACCGCGAACGTGGTGGCCGCCGAGCTCGGCGAGGCGCAGGGGATCGTCGTCGACACGCACGTGCGGCGGCTCGCGCAGCGGCTCGGGCTGACGCGCGAAGACGATCCCGTGAAGATCGAGCGCGACCTGCGGAAGCTCGTTCCGCGGGAGTACTGGCGAATCTTCCCGCACCTCCTGATCTGGCACGGGCGGCGCGTGTGCCTCGCGCGTGCGCCGCGCTGCGAGATCTGCGTTCTGAACGACCTCTGCCCGTCCGCGCGCGTGGTGACAGATCGTCACGCTTCCGGCACGAGCTCGTGACGGACACGTACGGGTTTTCCACCTAGGCTGTTGGTGGGCGGGCGTGGAGGGACCCGGTTTGACGCGTGTACCTAGAGTGCGTGGAGGCGCCTAGCCGAGGACCGAGTAGCCGTAGCGCGCGCCGACGAGCAGGCCGCGCGCGAAGCGCTCGGCGTTCAGGAGACCGAGGTCGAACGTCGCGGCGCGGCCGTCGAGGATGAGCTCGGCGATCGAGAGGCCGACCGCGGGGGCGAGCTTGAAGCCGTGGCCGGAGAAGCCCGCCGCGACGTAGACGCGTTCGGTGCCCGGGACGCGGTCGATCACCGGCTCCCAATCGGGGGTGACGTCGTAGATGCCGGTCCAGGCGCCGCGCCAGTGGCCGCCTGCCGACCCTCGGAGGCGCGCGGTGAGGGCTTCGGCATAGCTGCGCAGGGTCTCCGGCCGCGCGCCTTCGACCGGCCGGTCGGGATCGACCGGCTCGTCGGCGTGCTCCGGCGCGAGGGAGCCGACTTCGAGGAAGCCGGGCTCCGCGGGGCGGAAGTACAGCGCAGCGCGCGAGAAGTCGGCGACAGCCGGAGGGGCGGGACCGAACTCATCCGGCAGCCGATAACGGCCGACCTCCGCCGGCGCCGCCGTCAGCGGGAGCTCGTACCCGACGGGCGCCAGGAGCCCGGCGCTCCACGGCCCCGCCGCCACGACCACCGCGTCCGCCTCGAAGGTACCGGCAGCGGTCCTGACGTCGCCGTCGTTGACACGCTCGACTGGAGTTCCCTCGTGGACTCGCGCACCTGCCTGCTTTGCCGCCGCCGCGTAGCCGCTCACGGCGAGGTACGGGTCGCAGTAGCCGGCTTCAGGCTCGTAGCAGAACGCCAGGCCGTCCGTGACGACGCGGGGGTCAAGCGAACGCACGTCTTCGGCGGAAACGAGTGCGGTCGTTGCACCTTCCCGCCGGCCGAGCTCGACGTTCGCCTCGAGCAGGGTGTGCTCGTCCTCCGCGACGCCGAAGAGCATCCCGGTCTGGGTGAAACCGGCGGTCGCCCCGACCTCGTGCTCGAAGTCGCGGTAGACGCGAAGGCCGTGCGCCGCCATCTGCACCAGCAGCTCCTGCGTGTAGTGGAGCCGGAGGAGCGCCGTCGAGTGGCGCGTCGGCCCGGAGCCGAGCGATGCGCGCTCGAACAGCGTGAGGTCGGCGCCGCGCGACGCGAGGTGGTACGCGATCGACGCACCCATCACCCCGCCGCCCACGACGAGCACCCGCGTGTCGGAAGCGCTCATCGCATCGCGAGCGCGACCAGCAGGCCGCCGTCGGCGTCGTATGAGGGGAAGAAGTCGGCGGTCACGGTCTTCTCGATCCCCGAGCGCGTGCGCAGCTCGAGCCGCTCGCCGAGCCTGCGGACGCCCCACTCGAGCGCGGTCGCGGCAGGATTGCCTTCGGGCGGGAAGCCGGTCAGCCCGAGCGCCTCGACGAGGTCGCGACCGAGCAGATCGCCTTCTCGGTAGCCGGTCAGCTCGAAGACGCCGCGGCCGACCGCGAGCACGCGGCCGTCCTGTCCGCAGACGATCATCCCGACGCCCGGCCCGGGGTAGTAGTCGTCCATCAGCTCGAACAGGAAGCCGAACCCGCAGCGGGCGCAAGCGACGGGCTGATCAAGCAGGCCTTCACGCGCGTCGTGGTCGATCGAGCGGTTCTGGCAGTTCGGGCAGATGAAGAACGGCACGCGACGATCGTAGCCGCGGCTAGATCCAGCGCCGCCAGCGGAAGAACGCCAGCTGACCGAGCGTCACCACAGCGATCACGCCCCAGGAGAAGAGATACCCGAGCCGCCAGTGCAGCTCAGGCATGTGCTTGAAGTTCTGCCCGTACACGCCGACGATGAACGTGGGGAAGAGCAGCAACGAGGCGATCACCGTGAGGGTCTTCGTGACCCGGTTCTGATCGGTTGCGATCTTCGTCTGCGAATAGTCGCGAACCGACGCCACGAGGTCGCGCGCGAAATCCAGACCTTCGGTGACGCGGAGCAGCTTGTCGTACGCCTGGATGAAGTGCAGCTCGACGTCTTGGGAGAAAACCTCCCTGCGGAAGAGCGGCCGGCCCTCGATGTCGGTCCGACCGTCGACGACGCCGCGAACGGCGTCGCGCAGGGGCGCGATGTTCCGACGGAGCTGGATCACGTCCCGCCGCAGGTCGCTGAGGCGACGTTGGACACGTAACGGTGACCACACCTCGACGTTGTCTTCGAGCTCCTCGACCTCGTCGTCGAGCGCGTCGAGCAGGTCGAGGTAGTGCTCTGCGATCTCGTCGACCAGATGAAACGCAACCATGCCCGGGTCGAGCCGCTCGCGCGACTCACAGACGGAGACGATCGCGCTCGGGTCGAAGGGTGCTTCGCCGTGCGGTGTCTTCCGGACCGTGAGCAGCCGGTCGTGCGTGAGGACGAAGTCGATCTCCTGCGTGAAGATGCGGTCCTCCTCGGGGACTGCAACCGGAACGAGCAGGATCCCGAAGACGTACTTTCCGTGTCCCTCGATCGTCGGCCTCGGCGCGTCCTCGACGGCCGGACGTGCCAACGCCTGGAGCGCCCGCTCGTGCAGCTCGACGCCGGCGTTCGCACGGATCTCGTCGATTGTCGGGTCGAGCAGGTCGACCCAGCCGTGCCGCGCACTCACGACACGAAGCTAGCGACCGACTCGGCTAGACCTCGGCGGCCTCGGGCCGCGGTGCGGTCAGGGCGTCGTATAAGTGCCCTTCTTCCGCAGCCAGGAAGCGCTCGGCGTCGAGCGCGCCCATGGTTCCGGTGCCGGCGGCGGTCACCGCCTGACGGTACACGTGGTCCTGCACGTCGCCGACCGCGAAGACGCCCGGCACGTTCGTCTCGGTCGTGCGCGGCGTCGTGATCAGATACCCGGCCTGGTCATGGTCGAGCTGGTCGAGGAACAGGCCGGTGTTTGGATCGTGGCCGATCGCGACGAAGAACCCGTCGGCCGGGAGCTCGAACACCTCGTCCGTCTCCAGGTTGCGAAGCCGAACGCCTTCAACCTTGGAGTCGCCGAGCACTTCCTCGACGACGGCGGGCGTCACGAACTCGATCTTCTCGTTCGCGCGTGCCCGCTGCTCCATGATCTGGGAAGCGCGGAAGTCGTGGCGCCGGTGGACGACGGTGACCTTGCTCGCGAACTTCGTCAGGAAGATCGCCTCCTCCATCGCGGAATCTCCGCCGCCGACGACGACGACCTCCTTGCCGGGGTAGAAGGCCGCGTCACACACTGCGCAGTAAGTGACGCCGCGGCCCTGCAGGCGCTCCTCGGACTCGAGCCCGAGCGTGCGCGCGCTCGCGCCGGTCGCGACGATCACGCTCCGGGCGCGGTACTCGTCGTCGCCGATCCAGACCCGGAAGGGACGCTCGGAGAAGTCGACCTTCGTGACGTCGTCGGTGATGAACTCCGCGCCGAAGCGCTCGGCCTGGCGCCGGAAGTCGGCCATCATCTGCGGGCCGAGCACGCCCTCGGCGTAGCCGGGGTAGTTCTCGACCTCGCTCGTGATCATCAGCTGGCCTCCCCACTGGAAGCCTTCGATCACGAGCGGATGCAGGTTCGCGCGCGCCGCGTAGAGCGCTGCGGTATAGCCGGCGGGGCCGCCGCCGATCACGATCAGGTCACGAAGCTCACTCATAGGCTCGCACTATTCAACGCTAGGCGCCGGACGGTTGTTCCCCGCTCAGCTGCGGGCCAACCACGGCCGCCGAGAGCCTACGACTACAATCGCCGAGCCTCGGGCAAGGGAGACCACATGGCAGAAACCCTCACCTGGAACCGGCTGCGAGACCTCGCAGCCTTCCGCTCCGAGCACGGCTGCGCGATCAGCCTCTACCTGGACCTCGATCCGAGGCTTTCGCCGACGCCGAACGACGTGGACACGCGCGTCAACGCGCTCCTCGCCGGCGTCGAGAAGCAGATCGAGGCCCGTCGCGACGGGCTAGCACATGCCGAGCGCGAGGGGCTGAAGAACGACGTCCGGCGGATCCAGGCCTTCTTCGACAACGACTTCAGCCGCGACGGTGCGCAGGGGTTCGCGGTCTTCGCGTCGGGCAACGACTACTGGGCGACGCTCGCGCTCGCGTATCCCGTTCCGGACGCCGTCGAGCTCGGGCGTGACTTCTATCTCGCGCCGCTCGCTCCGTTGGTCGGTCGCGGCGACGGTGCGCTCGTCGCCGTCGTCGGACGCGAGCGCGGCGAGCTCTTCCGCCTCAACGCGGGCCGGCTCGAGGAGGTCGTCGACCGCACGGAGGAGCAGCCTGGCCGCCACGACCAGGGCGGCTGGTCGCAGGCGCGCTACCAGCGGCACATCGAGAAGCTCGTCGGAGAGCATCTGCGCGACGTGGCGGCCGAGCTCGCCGGCGCCGTCCGGCACCTGCACATGCCGAAGGTCATCGTCATCGGCTCGGATGAGACCCGCTCCGAGTTCCTCGAGACGCTGCCGCAGGATACGAAGTCCGTGATCGCCGGCACGGTCGAGGCGGAGGCGCACGCCGGGGAGCCCGAGCTGCTGCAGCTCGTGCAGCCGCTCCTCGACGAGGCGCACGCCGCCGACGAGACGGAGGTGCTCGAGCGCTGGCGCGAGGAGGTGGGGAAGAACGCGCGGGGCTCGGCGGGCTGGAAGGACACGCTCAGGGCGGCGTCCGATGCCCGCGTGGAGCTCCTGCTCTACAACGAAGGCGCGAACAAGCCGGCCCGTGAGTGCCCGAAGTGCGGCCGCGCGGAGCTGGACATGACCGAATGCCCGCTCGACGGGACTCCGATGGAGGAGCGCGAGTCCGGTTTCGACCTCGCCGTCCACCAGACGCTCGCTCACGGCGGCACCATGCTCGCCGTTCGCTACAGCATCGACCTCCGCCCCGTCGAAGGTATCGGCGCGCTGCTGCGCTACTGATCCCGGCGCAGGACCTTGACGGCCGAGGGCGAGGCCCGCTGCACGCGTTGCAGGCGCTGCACGTCGACCTCCGTCAGTCCCTCTGACTCGCGACCGCGACGGTCGCGCCGCTTCCGTCGAAGCAGGCTGAGCAACGGCATGGCGCGAAGCCTACGACGCGGAGCTAGGCCGCGTCCAGGGCACGCGGCAGCTCGGAGGCGGTCTCGACGGCCTCCGGCTCCTGCTCGCTGGCGCGCTCGAGCCGCGTCTCGAAGCGGTCGAGCCGCCGCTGCGCGTCGCCGTAGCGTCCCTGTGCGTTCGCGAGGTGTTTCCCGACGACCGCGAAGTCCTCGCGGAACTGCCCGAAGTCCTTGTGCAACTCGGCGACGTATGACATCACCTCGCGCGCGTGCTGCTCAATCTGCATGCCGCGCAGGCCGAGCGAGATCGTCTGCAGGTAGGGCGTCAGCGTCGCGGGCGACACGGGGAGCACCCGCTTCTCGTGCGCGTACGTGAGCAGGGCGCCCGTCTTTCCGCACGCGAGCTCGTAGTAGATCGCCTCGGACGGGAAGTACATGAGGGCGAAGTCGAAGGTGTCCTCGTCTGGACGGATGTACTTCGACGCGATCGCGTCGACGTGTCCCTTCACATCACGCGCGAACGCCTTCTCGTACTGCTGGCGCTCGAGCTCGGTCCCAGCGTTCATGAGGCGCTCGAAGTTGTCGAGCGGGAACTTGGCGTCGATCGGGACCAGGCGATCGAGCCTGATGATCGCGTCGACGCGCTCGCCGCTGCGGAACGTGTACTGGAGCTGGAACGAGGACGGCGGCAGCCGGTCGCGGAGGAGGTTCTCGAGCAGGAGCTCGCCGAACCCGCCCCGAGCCTTCGGGGGACGAAGGATCTGCTGCAGCTGCGAGAGCTCGCGGGCCTGCTCGATCATATGCGCGGTTGCGCGGTCGACCTTGCCGAGCCGCTCGTGGATCTCGGTCGTCGTCTTCTGCGCGCTCTCGAGCCGGCGGTCGACCTTCGTGTCGAGGTCGGCCAGGCGCCGGTCGAGCTTCTCGTCGATCGCGAGCAGCCGGCGATCGACCTGCAGGTTGCGCTCGGCGAGCTGCTCGCCCGTCTGGGCCCGCAGCGCGCGGAGCTCGCGCGCGATCAGACGGACGAGCGTAAGCCCGCCGGCGCCGAGCGCGGCGAGCAGGACGAGGGTCAGGAGCAGTTCGACGACCATTGGGCCGACGAACGGTAGAGAGGCGGTCGGACGGAGCCGCCCGACCGCCCCCAAACGGCGCTACGGCATTTCTCGCTCGGCGCGGTGCTGAGCGGCGCGGTCCCGCTCTTCCTGTGCGAGCTCCTCGTGGGTCGCGGCACGCTCCTTCGCGCTTGCCTCGTGCTCTTGGTGCATGCCCTCGCGCCGCAGCGACGGATCACCCGTCAGGTCGCCGGCGGCCTTCTTCCCGCGACCGAGCAGCTTGTCGATTAACGACACCGTGGTGCCTCCTTTTCTCCGTGACGTAGAGACCGTATGCCCCTTCTCGGGCTGGTGCTACCCTTGCCGCGAACTTGGCCAGGAAGTCCCGCACGCCGCCTCCCCCGCGCCGCGTGCAAGCCCCGAAAACGAGGAAAGACGAGCGGGCTCGCCGCGGGCTGGTGCTGCTCGTAGCCGCGCTCGTGGCTCTCGTCGCCGTGGCCGGTGCCGCCTACTTGGTCCTCCGTGACACGGCCTCGGCGAGCGAGGACGTCGGGAAGTCGTTCCGGGCCATCCCCGGCTGCACCTTCAAGACGTTCAAGGCGCGGCCCGCCGGCGTCCACATCGCGAACCCGGACGTCACGCCGAAGCAGTGGAACTCCTTCCCGCCGACGAGCGGCCCGCACTACGGGCAGTGGGTGATCTGGGGCGACTACGACGAGCCCGTCCGCCTGACCGAGTCGGTGCACAACCTCGAGCACGGCGGCATCGTCATCTTCTACGGCAAGAACGTGTCGCAGGCCCAGATCGAGGAGCTGCGGCGCTTCTACCGCGACGACCCGGTCGCGATGCTGCTCGCTCCGCTGCCGAAGCTCGGGAACAAGATCGCGCTCAGCGCCTGGTACGCCCCGGTAGGCAAGGACGGCAAGGCCCGTCCGGAGGCGCGAGGCATCCTCGCGGAGTGCACGCGCTTCGACGAGGGCGCCTTCAAGGCGTTCCGCAAGGCGTACCGGTTCCAGGGACCCGAGCGGATCCCGGCGGAGAGCCTGCAGCCGGGGATGTAGCTCCTATCCGGCGAGGCTACTCTGGGCTCTGCCGGGGTGGCGAAACTGGTCATACGCGCCCGACTTAAAATCGGGTGCCCCTCTGAGGGCGTGCGGGTTCGAGTCCCGCCCCCGGCATCGCCGACAAAAATCGCGGCTTCGCCGCTCAATTTTTGTCGGCTCTGGTGGCCCTACAAGGTCATCGAGGCGGCACCGGCTGAGCCGGTACCGCCCGCATCGCTAGCCTCCGGCGCGCGTGATTCGCGTTCCTCCGGTTGTTGCGGTTGTCATCGCTGCGGCTGTTGTGCTCGTCTCGCTCGCGACTCGCGTGGGGGACTGGGCCGTGATGACGGACGAGTTGCTGTACGAGCGGCTTGCGTTGTCGATTGCTCAGACGGGGTCGCCGATTCCGACTCTGCACGGGGAGCACGTCGGGGTCTTCGCCCAGCTGTACCCGCTGCTCCTGTCGCCGGTCTACCTCGTCTTTGCGATGCCCGTTGCGGTGCTCGTCGCGCACGGCCTGAACGGCGTGCTGTTTGCGAGCGCTTCTGTACCCGCTTATCTGCTCGCGCGGCGGGTCGTGCCTGAATGGATGGCCGTCGCGTGCGCGATCGGGACGGTGGCGATCCCCTGGAGCGTGCTCAGCGGGTTCGTGATGACGGAGAACGCGGCGTATCCGGCGTTCCTGTGGGCCGCGCTCGCGATCCAACGGGCCGTCATCGAGCCGGGCGATCGCCGCGATGCGGTCGCGCTCGGTGCAATCGCGCTCGCAGCCGTGGCGCGGCCGCAGCTCGCGATTCTCGGGATCGCCTTCGGGCTCACAGCGTTCGCGCACGAGCTGCGCTTCGGCCGGCGCTGGCGCGCGCACCGCGTGGCACTCGCCGCGTGCGGATTCGCGTTCCTCGTGCTGGTCCTGGCCGCGGCGCTAGGCTCGGCCGGTTCGCTGCTCGGCAGCTACGCGCCGACCGTGGAAGAGGGCAGCCTGCTCTCGCGTGCGGCACTCCGCTCCGCTGCGGTGCACCTCGACGTGCTCGCCGTCGCGCTCGGAATCGTGCCGCTGCTGCTTGGCGGCGGCTGGGCGCTCGAGACGCTCGTGCGCGGACGCGTCGATCCGGAGCCGCACGCCTTCGCGGCCTTCGTCGTCACGACCCTGCTGCTCCTCACACTCGAGGTCGGATCGTTCGTGTCGCGCTTTGCGCTCGGTCTCCACGTGAAGGACCGATATCTGTTCTACGTCGCCCCGCTGCTCGTCCTCGCGACCGCTGCTGCTCTCGCCGACCGACGTGTCCCGACCGTCGGGATGTTCACGGCGACCGCGTTCTTCGTGCTGACCGTGAGCTGGGAGTCCTTCGAGCCCGTGTTCGGGGTGAACCTCGATTCGCCCGGGTCGGTGCTGCATGAGTCGTTCTCGCAGCTGGCGCTCGACCTCGGCATCTCGGCACCAACGCTGATCGTCCTGGCCGCAGGTGCGGTCGCAGTTGTGACCGTGTTCGCGCTGCGTGCGCTGCCGCGTCGACCGGTAGCCGCGATCGTGCTCGTCGCCGTCCTCGTGGCCTGCGGGCTGGAGACGGGATACGCCTGGGGTCGCCTGCTCGGGAGCAACGGGCCGAGCGGTGCCGCGATCATGGCACGTCCGACGGACGCCAAGTCCTGGGTGGACCGGAGCGTCCCCGCGCACGCCGAGGTGGGCATGCTCGCGCAGTCCGTTGCCCAGGACTGGTTCCCCAGCGCGGTCACGTGGTGGAACATCGAGTTTTGGAACGCCCGCGTGACGCGCGCGTACATCGTCGGCGGCTGGTTTTACTACACGCCGGACCCGTTTCCGCGTCCAAGCCTTCGCGTCGACTTCGCGACCGGCGCGATCGAGGGCGACCCGCCGGATTACCTCGTGCGAACGACGGTCGACAGCCGCTTCCGGCCTGTCGGACCGACTGTGGGCGTCGCACCCGACATGGAAGTCGTGCGCGTTGACGATCCCGCGCGAGCGGCCTGGGCGACGAGAGGGCTTGCCCCGGACGGGTGGACGCGACGCGGCATTCCGGCGATGCTCCGTGTCTACGGCGACGGTCCGGTCGACGTCCGCGTTACCGTCAGCGCTCCGGACGCCCCCGTGCTGCGCAACTTCGACCTCGGCCCTGTCGTCGGGGTGCTCGAGCCGAACGAGGTGCGGGAGCTCGAATTCCGGGTCTGCGCCAAGGGTCACACCGACCTGCTGATCGGCACCGACGGCTTCTCCGCCGCGCGCAAGGTGCCGCGGGGACCGCCGTACGCGCGTCACTTTCGCTTCGTCGGCATGCACCTTGCCCGGATCGCGACGCAGCCCGCGGACGGCAGCTGCTAGGCGACCGTAGACTCAGAGAGATGGCCAGGCTCGAAGAAGCGCCGCCCAGGGCGTACCTGGAGTGGGACACCCCACTCTTCCGCCAGGCGTTGACGCAGTTCGAGCAGGCGCTCCCGTACGCGAACGTCGAGCCGGCCGTGGCCGAGCGCCTGCGCTACCCAGAACGGTCGCTCGTCGTCAGCGTCCCCGTCCGCCTGGACGACGAGACGTGGAAGGTCCTCCCCGGCTACCGCGTGCAGCACTCGAGCGTTCTGGGCCCAACGAAGGGAGGCATTCGCTACGACGAGCACGTGACGCTCGGTGAGTGCGCGGCGCTCGCGATGTGGATGACGTGGAAGTGCGCGCTGCTGAGGCTCCCGTACGGCGGCGCGAAGGGGGGAATCCGCTGCGACCCGCGCGCACTCAGCCAGGGAGAGCTTCAGCGCGCGACCCGGCGCTTCACGATCGAGCTCGCCAACTTCATCGGCCCGCAGGAGGACATCCCGGCACCGGACATGGCGACGAACGAGCAGACGATGGCATGGATGATGGATACGTACTCGATGCAGCACGGGTACGCAGTGCCGGAGATCGTCACCGGAAAGCCGATCTCGATCGGCGGCTCGATCTTCCGGCGAGAGGCGACCGGCGCCGGCGTCGTGATGGTCGTCGACCGCGCGTGCCGGCGGCTCGGCTGGGAGCTCGCCGAGCAGCGCTGCGTCGTCCAGGGCTTCGGGAACGTCGGCGGCGTCGCTGCGCAGGAGCTCGCCGATCGCGGGGCGACCGTGCTCGCCGTGTCGGACATCTCGGGCGGGATCTACGACGAACACGGGATCGACGTCGCCACGGCGCACGAGTGGGTGGCGACGCACGGCTCGCTCGAGGGATATCCCGCGCAGCACGTCACGAACGAGGAGCTGCTCGAGCTCCCATGCGACATCCTCGTCCTCGCCGCGCTCGAGGACCAGCTCACCGGCGAGAACGCGCATCGCGTGGATGCGAAGCTGATCGCCGAGGGAGCGAACGGGCCGACGGACGTCGAGGCGGACGCGATCCTCGTGGAGCGTGGCATCCCGGTGCTCCCCGACGTGCTCACGAACGCCGGCGGCGTGACCGTTTCGTACTTCGAGTGGGTGCAGGACCTCGGGCGGCTGTTCTGGGACCGGAACGAGATCCGTTCGCGGCTCGAGGAGAAGCTCGGCGACGCGTTCGACCGCGTTTGGGCGCGGGCCGAGACCGACGGCATGACCCTGCGAAGCGCGGCCCTCGTCGCCGGCATCGACGAGGTCGCCGCGGCCCTCGAGGCGCGCGGTCTCTATCCCTAGCCGATGGCGCTCGTCCGGGACGCGATGATCGCCGACCCGCCCGCACTCGAGGCGAGCGCGAGCGCGCAGGACGCCGGAGAGCTCTTCGACCGGCCCGAGGTGCGCGCGGTGCTCGTGTGCGAAGACGGTCGCCTCGCCGGAGTCGTGACCCGGAAGACGCTCGTGCGCGAGGTCGTCGCGCGCGGGCGCGATCCGAAGACGACTCCGCTGGCAGAGATCGCCGAGGAGCCGGTCTTCACGATCCCCGCCGACCAAGATCTCGACGAGGCGTTCCGTGCTCTCGAGGAACGCGACCTCGAACGCGTCCCAGTCGTCGAGGACGGAAAGCTCGTCGGCGTGCTCTCGCGCGCCGCCGTGCGGAGGCGCCTCGCCGAAGACGAGCCACCGCCGCCCGATCCGGATCTCTAGCCGGTCAGGACCTTGGGCAGCTGCGGCTCGCCGATGCGGCGTCCGCGCACGAGCTTGCGGGCGTAGAGCCGCTCGTCGGCGACGCGGATCAGGCCGAGCGCGTTCGAGCCCTCGTCCGGGAATGCGGCCCAGCCGAAGGTGACGGCGAGCCCGTGCTGGGCGAGGCGCTGTTCGAGCCGGTTCGCGCGCTGCGCGGCTGCATCCTTGCCGCGCACCGACACGAGGACGGCGAACTCGTCACCGCCGACGCGGGCGATCTCTTCCTCGCCGCGGAGCAGCGTGCCGAGCGTCTCGGCGAGCTGGACGAGCACGACGTCGCCCTCGCCGTGTCCCCCGGCCTCGTTCGCCTCGCGCAACCCGTCGAGGTCGCCGAGCAGCATGGCGAACGGCTCGCTCGACGCAAAGCGGCGGTCGACGGCCGCCTCGAACGCGCGCATGTTCGGCAGGCCGGTGAGCCGGTCGCGCTGCGCGAGCACCTCGAAGCGCTGGATCAGGTCGCGGTTCTGATGTGCGAACCAGCCGACGAGCATCCCGCACGTGCTGAACGTGATCAGCCGGATCGGCGCGGAGATCGTCACCAGCTGTGCGCTCTGGATCAGCGGGTTGACCGAGACCGATGCGGCGTAGAGCAGCGCCGCAATCACGCCCGCGAGGGCGCCGAGGCGGGGCCCGTGCACGACCGCGATCAGCGCGATCGGCAGGTAGAAGAAATGCCCGAGGCCGAGGCCCGGGTGCTCGAGGAAGACCAGCCCGAGGGTCACGGCCACGAACATCACCGTGGCCGTGCACGAGAGCAGGCGAGAATGAAGCGTTGCCGCGGTCACGCCGGCTCACCGTAGGCCGCCAAACTGGACGTCGTATCGCTCGAAAGAGTGATCAGCAGCAGGTGTACGCGCCCGGGGGCGCATCGCCTTCGACCGGCTCGGGGAGCTCCGCGGCCTCGAGCGCGGCGCCGTCGAGGAGGTCGCGCTCGCTCGCCGTGAGCCCCCCGAGGCCGTAGCGGTCGAGGATCTCGCGCACGATCACCGCCCCGCCGACGATGACCGGCGCGCGCTCGGGCTCGAGCGCCGGGACCCGGCGGCGCTCCTCGAGCGGCAGGGCCGCGAGGCGTTCCAGCTGCCGCTCGAGGCCGTCGCGCGAGAGGTGGTGGCCGTGCACGCGCTCGGCGTCGTACTCCTCCAGGCCGAGGTCGAGCGCCGCGAGCGTCGTGATCGTCCCGGCCACGCCGATCGCGCGTTCGACGTCGCGACCGGGGAGCTGCGCGCGCACGTACTCCGCGCACGCGTCGAGCTCCTCGCGCGCGGGCGGGTCTTGGCGGAGGAAGCGCTCGGTCATGCGCACGCTGCCGATGTCGAGGCTGGCGCGCGCCTCGGTCGTGACCAGCTCGGTCGAGCCGCCGCCGACATCGAGCACGAGCGTGCGAGCGTCGACGCCCCCGAGCCCGCGCAGCAGCAGCTGCGCCTCTTCGTCGCCGGAGAGCAGCCGTGTCGCGAACCCGTACGACCATTCGATCTCGCCCAGGAAGGCCTCTCCGTTCTCGGCATCGCGGACGGCGCTCGTCGCGATGAGCAGCATCCGCTCGGCGCCCAGGGCGTCCGCCTCGCGGCGGTACTCGGACAGGCAGTTGCGCACCCGCGCGATCGGCAGCGGCAGGAGCCGGCGGCGCTCGTCGACGCCTTCGCCGAGCCGTGTGATTGTGGTCCGCCGGACGAGCTCGCGCACCTCGCCGTCCTCGACATCCGCGACGAGCAGGCGCGTCGAGTTCGTCCCGAGGTCGATCGCCGCGACTCTCACTTGCGCGGGTAGACCGCGAGCAGCCCGGCCCACTGATCGCGCACGCGCCGGAGCGCGTTCAGCAGCACCGAGAGCTCGGCCCACGAGCGCCGGAGCCGGGCGACGGACTCCTCGAGCCGTCCGAGCTCGGCCGGCTCGTGCGAGGCGAGCCCGTCGACCCGCCGCCCGAAGTCGTCCATCGCCTCGCCGAAGGGCGCGAGGAACCCCTTCGTGTCGCGCCAGAACTCCAGCCCCTGCGCGATCGCGTACGCGAAAGCGCCGACAGCGGCGACCGTTCCAAGCAGGAAAGCGAGCGCGGTGAGGGACAAAACCGGTGCTATGATGCCCACCGCGACGCGGGGTGGAGCAGTCAGGTAGCTCGCCGGGCTCATAACCCGGAGGTCGCAGGTTCAAATCCTGCCCCCGCTACTCGGAAAGGCCCGCACGCGCGGGCCTTTTGTTTTCAGTTTAGGCACCAAGCCGCGAACTTTGGACCACTTTTTGGACTTGCTTCACTTTGCAAAGCTTTAAATTCGGAGGTTTTGAAGCGCGGCGTTGAGTCTCGAATGACTTTCGCCTGAAGGGCGCGTGGGGTGCACAAACTCAGCCGTGTACCGAATCCGGTCGATTCAGGAAGAT
>DASYUZ010000242.1:0-4242 GCA_036000665.1 Gaiellaceae bacterium | reverse complement strand
GCTGTGCCGCAGTCGCCCGAGATCGAGCGGTTCGTCCGCGACACAAGTGCCGCCCAGAAGCTGGGCAAGGCGCTCTTCTGGGACATGCAGGCCGGCAGCGATGGGCGGACCGCCTGCGCAACGTGCCACTACGACGCAGGGACCGACAACCGGTCGCGCAATCAGGTCAACCCCCGCGGCTCGTCCGGATTCACCGTCAAGGGACCGAACGCGCAGCTGACTGCGGCGGACTTTCCGCTGCACCGGCTCGCCGACCCCGACGACCCGGCTTCCCAGGTCCTCTCGGACAGCGACAACGTCATCGGCTCGCAGGGCGTCCTGCCCTCGACGTTCAACGGCATCATCGACGGCGACCCGCTCGACTCGCAGGCGTTCGCTCCGGTCGACAGCGCCTTCCAGGTCGGCGGCGTCAACGTCCGCCGCTCGACGGGGCGCAACGCGCCGACGACGATCAACGCGGTCTTCAACTTCCGCCAGTTCTGGGACGGACGCGCGCAGAACGACTTCAACGGCGTCAACCCGTTCGGCTCGCGCGACGCAAACGCCAAGGTCCTGGAGGCCGACGCCTCGGGCAACGTCAGCTTCGTGCGGGCGAGCCTGAAGAACTCCTCGCTCGCCTCACAGGCGGTCGGACCTCCCGGCAACGACGTCGAGATGTCCGCGCACGGCCGTGACCTTCGCCACATCGGCAAGAAGCTGCTCAGCCTCAAGCCGCTCGAGCGGCAGCTCGTCGATCCGACGGACAGCGTGCTCAGCTCCCTGTCGAACAGCCCGGACCGCGGTCTCCACACGACCTACACCGACCTGGTGCAGCAGGCGTTCGTGCCGAAGTGGTGGAGCTCGAACCAGATCGTCACCGACACCCCCACGGGTCCCGCTATCGGGCCGAATCCGGGAGGGGGCCTGGCGCAGAACCAGTTCACCCAGATGCAGCAGAACTTCTCGCTCTTCTGGGGACTGTCGGTCGGGCTGTACATGTCGACGCTGGTCTCGGACCAGACCCCATTCGACCGCTTCCTAGCAGGCAACACCGCCGCGCTCACCGCGCAACAGCAGCAAGGGCTCGCGATCTTCCAGGGCAAGGGCCTGTGTCAGAACTGCCACGGCGGCCCCGAGCTCTCGAACGCATCGGTCTCGCGGGTCGAGAACGAAAAGCTCGAGAACATGATCATGGGCAACGGGCAGCTCGCGACCTACGACAACGGCTTCTACAACATCGGCGTGCGGGCGACCGGCGAAGATGTCGGCCTCGGCGGGAACGATCCGTTCGGGAAGCCGCTCTCGATGACCAAGCGCGCGCAGGCGGGCGACCCGGAGGCCTGCGGATCGACGCCGTGCGATCCGGGCCCGGCGTCGCAGCGCGCTGCCGTGAACGGCTCGTTCAAGGTCCCGTTGCTGCGCAACGTCGCGTTGACGGCGCCGTACTTCCACAACGGCGGGCAGCTCACGCTCAGGCAGGTCGTCGAGTTCTACAACCGCGGCGCCGACTTCTCTCGCGCGAACCAGGACGACTTCGACGTGGACATCGGCCCCATCGGCCTGACCGAGACCGAGAAGGAAGCCCTGGTCGCCTTCTTGCGCGGACTCACCGACCCGCGCGTCGCGGACCAGAGCGCGCCGTTCGACCACCCGCAGCTCTTCGTTCCGAACGGGCACGCGTTCGTCGAAGGTCACCACCGGTTCGATGACATGCGCGTCATTCCGGCTACCGGCAACGCCGGCGGAACCCCGCTCGCGTTGTTCCCCACCGTTCCCGGAATTCCGTACGTCTCCAACCTGCAGGTCACGTGCGAGGCGCCCGCCCCGTCGTTCAGCCTCTACCAGGGCGGGACTACCCGGGTCTCCGCGACAGTCCTCGATCACGCCTCCGCGCCGCCCCCGCGCAAGGTCAGTGCTCAGATCGAGACCGGTCGCGTCGGCCCCTCCACGATCGACCTGACCGGCTTCGATCTCGCGGGTCACTCGGAGACGGTCGCCTGCCCGTACGAGGTGACGCCCGCGCTGTTCGGCGACGAGCGCGTGCTCGGAAAAGCCGACCACAACGCCGCCGGTCTCGCCGAGGCGTTCCGGACTGCGCCCGCCGACTTGAGCGGCCAGCTCGGAAAGATCACGCTCTACCTCGACGAGGGATCCGCCGCGACCGAGGTCGTGGTCGGCGTCTACAGCCACAACCCGTTGACGGGCAAGCCGGCGACTCTCCTCGCAACCGGGCGAACCACTGCCCCGGTAGCGGGCGCGTGGAACACGATCTCGGTCTCTTCGTCGTCGATCGAAGTGGGCAAGCGCTACTGGATCGCGCTGCTCTCACCGGTCGGAGGCGGGACGATCCAGTTCCGCGACGACTACTGTTGCAACACGCTCAGCGGGCCCGCCGAGACCAGCCTGCGGACCGACCTCAGCGAGTTGCCGACGACGTGGTCCACCGGTCAGCGCTTCAAAGACGCGCCGTTGTCCGCCTTCGCCTCGCGGCCCTAAACCCTAAACCCCCCAGGCAGGCGGGGCGCGCCCCCCCGACGGGGTCTAGGCAGCCAGGCGGCCACACGGTTTCATCGAATGAGTTCGTCTCCACCGCACCGGGAGGAACTCAATGCATCGACTCAACGTGCGTCTGTTCGGACGGCTCAACGTTGAGTGCGGGGGTCGTAGTCTCGGCTCGCGCGACTTCGGCGGGATCAAACCCAGGCAGATCTTCGAGATCCTCGTCCTCTCGCGAGGACACGCGGTCCCGAAGGACAGGCTCGCCGACCTGCTCTGGGGAGAGCTCCTCCCGCAGAACGTCTCGGGTGCGCTCGAGACGTACGTCTCGGTCCTGCGGCGCAACCTCTGCCCGGACGGGCGCGCCGGCCACGCGCTGATCGTCACCGAGCCGGAGGCGTACCGCCTCGCGACCGACCTCGCCGACGTCGACCTCGATCGCTTCGACGAGCTTCTGGCCGACGCGGCACAGGCCAACGGCGCCGCCCGCTCGTACCTCGAGGCGGCGATCGAGCTCGCGCGGGGCGATGTGCTGGAAGACGAGCCGTACGCCGAGTGGGTCCTCCCCATCCGCGAGCGCTACCAGGAGCGGCGCCTCCAGGCGCTCGCCGATGCAGGCTCCGCCGCGCTCGCGCAGGCCGACTACGAGGCCGCGCTTGCACACGCCGCAGCTGCGATCCAGCTCGACTCGGTCAACGAGTCCGCGTACCGGGTCATGATGCTCGCGTACAACGCACTGGACCGCCCGCAGGACGCGCTGCGGGCGTTCGAACGCTGCCGCCGCGAGCTCGAGCGCGTACTCGACGCGACTCCGTCACAGGCGACCGAGCGGCTCTACCTGGGCATTCGCAACCACGATGACCAGACGCTCCTGTCCGACGGAGGAACCGCGACAGCGCTCCCGGAATCGAAGCCGGGGCACAACGGGCTGATCGGACGCACGCGCGAGCTCGACGCACTCGAGCGAGCGCTCACGAGGTCGCTTGCAGGCACGTTTGCGCTCGCGGTCGTCGAGGGCGAACCGGGGATCGGCAAGTCTCGACTGATCGAGGACGCGCTCGCCCGTGTTCCGGCCGGGACACGCGTCGGGCGGGCCTCCTGCTCGGAACTCGAACGTGCCGTCCCGTACGCTGCGCTCGCGTTTGCGCTGCGGGAGGCGCTCGACGGGCTCGAGCTCGAGCCGTGTTGTGCGGCGGCCCTCGGCGGGATCCTCCCCGAGCTTGCGGTCGATCAGGCGCCGACGCCAAGTGTCGCCCGCGCGCTCGAGGCGCTCGTCAGCGTCGTCCGCAGCCTCGGTCCGCTCGTGCTGGTACTCGACGATCTTCAGTACGCCGACGCGGCGACGATCACCGCCGTGGACTACCTCTCACGGCGCTGCCGCGAAATGCCTGTCGCGATCCTCGCCGGCCTCCGCACCGAGGAGGTCGGGCCTGACGACGCGCTGCGCGCGCTCGAGCCGACGCTGAGGCTGGGCCTCGAGCCGCTGAGCCGCCGCGAGCTCGCGGCGGCCGGCCTCGGTGCCTTGTACGACCGCACCGGCGGCCACCCACTGCTCGTCTCGGCGCTCGTGGCGGGAGACGGCGAGCTCCCGCAAGGCACGGTCAACCTGCTGCTCGAACGTTGCCGCGCGCAAGGCCTCTTCGCATTCCGCCTGCTCGCGGCCGCGTCGGTGCTCGCTCAGCCGTTCTCGCCGGAGGTCCTCACCATGCTCCTCGACGCCGGCCAGGTCCGCGTGGCCGAGGCGCTCGAGGGGCTCTGCGAACGCGG
>DASYUZ010000241.1:0-10466 GCA_036000665.1 Gaiellaceae bacterium | reverse complement strand
GGCGCCGGCCTGGCCGAGATGACGCAGCTGGGCGTCCCGGTACCGGCCGGCTTCACGATCACGACCGACGCGTGCCGGGCCTACATGGCCGAAAGGGACGTTCCGGCCGGACTCGAAGCGGAGATCGACGAGCACCTCGCCGCGCTCGAGCGGCGCACGGGCAAGCGCTTCGGCGACCCCGAGGACCCGCTCCTCGTCTCGGTCCGTTCGGGCGCCGCGGTCTCGATGCCCGGGATGATGGACACGATCCTCAACCTGGGCCTGAACGACGTGGCTGTCGACGGTCTGACCCGCACGACCGGAAACCCACGCTTCGCCAGCGACTCGTACCGGCGCCTGATCCAGATGTACGGGGAGGTCGTCGACGGCATCGAGGGTCAGCGCTTCGAGCAGGCGCTCACCGACCTGAAGGCGAAGCGCGGGGTCGCGCACGACACCGACCTGAGCGCGAATGACCTTGACGAGCTGGTCGAGACGTTCAAGCAGATGTACGGCGGCCGGTTCCCGCAGGACCCGCGCGACCAGCTGCGCCGCGCCGTGCGCGCCGTGTTCGACTCCTGGGACAACCCGCGTGCACAGGTCTACCGCCGCGCGCACGGGATCGCCGACGACCTCGGCACGGCCGTGAACGTCGTCCAGATGGTGTTCGGCAACAAGGGCGACACGTCCGGCACGGGCGTCTGCTTCACGCGCGACCCCTCGACCGGCGAGCAGGGCCTCTACGGCGAGTTCCTCGTCAACGCGCAGGGCGAGGACGTCGTCGCTGGTATCCGCACGCCCGAGCCGCTGCAGGCGATGCAGCAGCGCCTACCCGAAGCGTTTCAGCAGCTACTCGAGACGATGCGCCGGCTCGAGGAGCACTACCGCGACATGCAGGACATCGAGTTCACCGTCGAGGAAGGCTCGCTCTACCTGCTCCAGACGCGCGCGGCGAAGCGGACGGCGGCGGCCGGGCTGAAGGCCGCGGTCGAGATGACCGACGAGGGGCTGATCTCGCGCGAGGAGGCGGTCGCGCGCATCGACCCTTCCCAACTCGACCAGCTCCTGCACCCGATGCTCGACCCGGGCGCGACGTACGACGTCGCGGCGACGGGGCTCAATGCGAGCCCGGGCGCGGCGAGCGGGAAGATCGTCTTCGACGCGGACACGGCCGCGGAACGCGGCGAGCGCGAGGACGTCATCCTCGTCCGCTGGGAGACGACGCCCGACGACATCCACGGGATGATCGCGGCGAAGGGGATCCTGACCGTGCACGGCGGCATGACGTCGCACGCAGCGGTCGTCGCGCGCGGGATGGGCAAGCCGTGCGTCGCCGGGTGCGAGGCGCTCTCGCTCGACCTGAATGCGCGCACGGCGCGCATCGGCGAGACGACGCTGAAGGAGGGCGACGTCCTGACCATCGACGGCGGCACAGGCCGCGTGATCGTCGGCGCCGTCGAGCTCGTCCCGCCGCAGATCAACGAGGACTTCCAGACCGTGCTCGAGTGGGCCGACGACATCCGGCGCCTGAACGTGCGCGCGAACGCAGACACGCCCGACGACGCGAAGCGTGCGCGCGAGTTCGGCGCGCAGGGGATCGGCCTCTGCCGCACCGAGCACATGTTCTTCGGCGAGGACCGGCTCCCGGTCGTGCAGGAGATGATCATGGCGCGCGACGAGGCAGGACGGCGCGCGGCGCTCGAGCGGCTGCTTCCGATGCAGCAGTCCGACTTCGAAGGGATCTTCGAGGCGATGGCCGGGCTGCCGGTCACGATCCGGCTGCTCGACCCGCCGCTGCACGAGTTTCTGCCGCCGCTCGAGCAGGCGCCGGACGAGATGCGCGAGCGGATCAAGCAGCTGCAGGAGTCGAACCCGATGCTGGGCACGCGCGGCTGCCGCCTCGGGCTCCAGTACCCGGAGATCTACGAGATGCAGGTGCGCGCGATCGTGCGCGCGGCCGCCGCAGTGCGCGAGCGCGCGGGCGAACCGCCGCTCGTCGAGATCATGCATCCGCTCGTCGGCTTCGCGGAAGAGCTGCGGCGGCTGCGCGAGCTGACCGTCGCCGTCGCGTCCGAGGAGAACGACGTCGAGTACCTGTGCGGCACGATGATCGAGCTTCCGCGCGCGTGCATCCGCGCGGACGAGATCGCCGAGCACGCGGACTTCTTCTCCTTCGGCACGAACGACCTGACGCAGACGGCGCTCGGCTTCTCGCGCGACGACGCGGAAGGCAAGTTCCTCACCTACTACCTCGAGGAGGGCGTGCTGGAACGCAACCCGTTCGAGACGCTCGACGAGAGCGGTGTCGGCGACCTGATGCGCATCGCCGTCGAGCGCGGCCGCGCGGTCAAGGACCTGAAGCTCGGCATCTGCGGCGAGCACGGCGGCGAGCCGAAGTCGGTCGCGTTCTGCCACGAGCTCGGGCTCGACTACGTCAGCTGCTCGCCCTTCCGCGTGCCGCTGGCGCGCCTCGCGGCGGCGCAGGCCGCGCTCAGCGAGCGGGGCGCGGCCTACGTCGCCGCCGGCGGGTAGGCCGCGCCGGTTCCGCTAGCCGGTCGGCGCCATTCGTGGCGTCGGCGCGGTCGCTGCAACGCGTTGCGTGAGCGTCGCGCTCGTCACCGCCGTCCAGGCGAGGAAGGCGAGGAACGAGATCGTCCCGATGAACCCGCCCGAGCCGAACGTGTCGCTGTCGCTGAGGATCCCGCCGACTCCGTCGATGAGCGCGATGACGACGAACACCGCGCCCGCGTACGAGATCCATGTCGGGAGCAGGGCCGTCCGCATCACACCCAGCGCGACTGCCGTGACAAAGGTCGCCGCGACGAAGTCGGTGAGCAGGAAGGCCGTCGTGCTGGCCCCGTGCAGCGTCAGTGCGCTCCCCGCCTCGAGCTGGTCTGCGTTCTTGGCGAGAGACAGGATCGCCGCCTCGCCGCCCATGTAGAGCGCGGCGGCGGTCGCGCCGGCGACGACCGTGATCGCCGGGATCCGGCCGGCGGGGTCGTTCTCCGCGCGCCGGATCGCCGAAGCGAGCGTCCCGATGAACCACAGGAACGCGATCACCGCGAGCCCGAAGAAGAGCGCTTGCCACGTCACTGCGGTGTCGTTCTCGCGGAAGTAGGTCAGCACCTCGTCCCCTGACGACCCGGCTTTGGGGAGGTCGTAGGCGAAGAGGAAGCCGATGACCGCGAGGACGACGAACGCCACGCCGCTCGCCGCCGCCCAGCGCTCCCAGCGCATGTCACTCATTCGCACCTCCTTGTGCGATTTGGCGCAAGCAATTCTACCTTCCCGACGAGCGACGGCGCCGAGATTGTGCTTGCATGAACCGCGGTATCACGGTATTGTGATACCGACACCGAACGAAAGGAGGTCAGATGACGACCAAAGCTCTCACTCTGAGGCTGCCGGTCGACCAGGCCGAGGCGCTCGAGGCGATCGCGGGCGTTGACGAGGTCTCGATCAACGAGGAGATCCGGCGTGCCATTGCCGCCCACATCGAGGCTCGCCGTCAGGATGAGGACTTCCGCGAGCGCCTGCGCGCAAGCATCGAACGGAACAGGGAGATCCTCGAGCGGCTTGCTCGTTGATCGCGTACCTCGAGCTCGCCGACTACTTACTTATCGCCGAGAGCGTTCTCGGACTTCCCGCCGAGGCGATCGCCAACTTCAATCGCATCGGACTCGCTCAGTCTGCGCTGGGCGCACCTCAGGCTGGTTTCGGTGGCGTGGAGGCGTACCCCGATTTTGAAACCAAGGCGGCTGTTCTCTGCTGGCACCTTGTCAAGAACCATCCTCTCCCTGACGGCAACAAGCGATGCGCCTTCCTCGCCACCGTCGAGTTCGTTGAGCGGAACGGGCGAGCGTGGGTACCAGCAACCGGCGATCCGGACGAGACCGACCACATGATTCGTGGCGTCGCAGGCGGCGATGTGAGCGAAGCGTACTTCCGCGAATGGATCGCTCAACGCTGCGGTGAGGGCCCTAAAACGCCCTAACCGAGTTGCTCGTAGGTTCCCTGCGCGGCCTCGACGAGGCGCGCGGGCGCGACCTCCGCGTAGGCGTCCTCGGCGATCCCCGCGAGCTCGTCCCAGTCCAGCCCCCGGTCGAGCCGGACGCCGAGCCAGCCGCGGTGCCCGACGTAGGGCGGGACGAAGAACCGCTCCGGATCGGCCTCGACGAGCATCCGCTGCATCCCGTCGGCCGCCGCGCACCAGATCGCAAAGCGCCCGTCGCCGTGGTGGTCCGTCAGCACCATCAGGAACGCGCGCGTGCCGCGCACGAAGAACGTCGGAGCGCCGTGGCTCAGCCGCTCGCTCGTCTCCGGCAACGCGAGGCAGATCTTCCGGAGCCGTGCGAGGACTCGTTCCCGTTCTGTCGCACGCACGGCGCTACGCGTACGGCGCGACCGACCAGTAGGCGACGGCGACGCTCAGGATCCCCACTGCGACGACGCCGCCGATGCCGAGCACGCCCGGCCGCCCGTACGCGGCGTGCGCCGTGCCGAGGCGCGAGAGCGCGAGCCCGGCCAGCGCGCCGCCGGCGAGGCCGCCGACGTGGCCGCCGATCGAGATCCCCGAAACGGCGAACGTGAACACGAGGTTGAGCACGATGATCCCGAGCGCGCTCCCGCCGAGCACGTAGATGCGCTGGCGCTCGAAGACGAACGCGGCCCCCAGGATCCCGAAGAGCGCGCCGGACGCGCCGACCGTCGGGACCGTCGGGTCGAGCACGAGCGCGCCGGCGGAGCCCGCGAGGCCCGCGACGAGGTAGAGAAGCGCAAAGCGCGCGCGCCCGAGCGCCTGCTCGACCGGACCGCCGATCCACCACAGGAAGAGCATGTTCATCCCGAGGTGGATCAGGTTCGCGTGGAGGAACGCAGCCGTGATCAGCCGCCACCACTCGCCCTGCGCGACGAGCGGGCCGTAGAGCGCGTAGTCCTGGAAGACGGGGCCGCCCGGGCTGCCGAGCGTGCTCCCTCGCGCGACCATCAGCAGATAGACGGCGACGTTGACCCCGATCAGGATCTTCGTCAGCAGCATCCCGCCGCCTTCGACCGTGAACTGCCGCGCGCTCTTGACGACCCGCGCCGCCCCGGTCGCCACGCCGGCGTGGTCTGCGCACTTGATCCCGACGGGCGTGAAGACCATGCAGTCAGGACACAGCCCCCGACCGCACTCCGCGCAGGAGACGCCGGTCTCGCGGTTCGGATGGCGGTAACACGTCAGTCGCGGAGCTTCCATGAGCGCGACTAGCGTATCGGCGTGCGCGTGCACGTCGCCTTCACGCCTGCGGAGGCGGCCTCGGCGCCGGTCGGCGTCGTCGTCGACGTCCTGCGCGCCAGCTCGACGATCGCGCAGGCGCTCGCGAGCGGCTGGCCGCGCGTCCTGTGCGCACCGGGCATCGAGGAGGCGCGCGCCGTCCGCGATCAGCTGGGCGCGGGGCTGCTCGGCGGGGAGCGAAACGCCGGGCGGATCGAGGGCTTCGATGTCGGCGCGTCGCCGCGCGAGTTCGTCGAGGGCGGCGACGTGCCGCTCATCTTCTCGACGACGAACGGCACGCGCGCGATCCTCACCGCGGCCGCGAGCTGCGACCGTGTCGTGCTCGGGAGCTTGCTCAACCTGGACGCCGTAGGGGGCTCGGCGCGCGAGAGTGGGGAGGACGTCGTGATCGTGTGTGCGGGCTTCCAGGGCGCGTTCGCGTTCGACGACGCGTACTGCGCGGGACGGATCGTGCAGCTGGTCGACGGCGAGCGCTCGGATGCGGCGAAGGCAGCCGAGCTGATCGCGCGCGCGTACCCGGACGCCTACGAGGGCCTGACCCAGCGCACGTACGGGCCGTCCGGCCTCGAAGAGGACATCCGCTTCTGCGCGCAGGAGAACGTGCTCGAGGTGGTGCCCCGGTTCGCGCGTATGGTCGGACCAGCCGCAGAGATCGTTCCGTCCTAGACTGAGAAGACCGGGCTAGCAGCCAGTCCTTGGCGACCTCGACTCAGGCGAGGCACGGCTGCTAGCCCGCGTTTAGGCGAACAGATCCGCGTAGCCCGGCTCCAGCTGCAGCACGACGTCTTCGAACTCGCCCACGAGACGGCTTCCCGAACGAACTCCTCGTCCTTCATCGCTCCAGGACCTGCTTCGCCCGCTCGAGGCCTGCGACCTCGCGCTCCATCGTGCGCTGCACGATCGGTGTCATCACCTTCTTCAGGCCGCGCACGTCCGCTGTGAGCGCGAACCGCACTCGGGTCCCGCCGTTCGCAGGTGTCAGCTCGTATCGGCCCTCTGGGCGAACGGGCCCCTCGGTTGCGCGAAAGGCGTGCAGCTCGTTCGGCCGCGACTCGGTGATCTCGACGTCGGCCGGGATGCGCCGCCCCAGCGGGCCCTTGACGCCCTGGCGGTAGCGCGTGCCGGCGCCGCCGTCGCCGGAGACGCGCGCGATGTCGAGAACGCCCGCGCGCCACTGCGGGTCGTTCGCCGCGTTCGCGAGGAAGGCGAACACCTCGGCCGGCGGTCGGGCGATCGTGGTCTCGTGCTCTGCGTTCGGCATCGCGTCTCCTTTGCTCGGGCGCCGCTGATCCTCGCCGAGGCGGCGGTTCCACTCAAGCCCTCGCAGCCGAGATGCGCGAAGTATGAACCGCCGCGCAGAATCCCCTTCACTCATCGCGCCAGCGCTCCGCGGCGATGCGACGCATCGCCGCGGCACCCTCGCGTTCTTCGTCAGTGAGATCCCCGGCGAGCTTTGCGTATTCGTCAACGCCCGGCTGAGCCACGATGCTGGAAAGCCAGCCTTGCACCGCGTCCGCCACCGCTTGGAGGTCGGTCCTCAGGCTGTGGTCGCCCGGCACCTGCACGACCGTACGACGCGCCGCGGCGGGCGGCATCCCGAACGGATCTCGCTCGCCTTGCACGACGAGTGTCGGAACCGTGACGTCGTCGAGCTCCGGCAGACGGCTCTGTGCCGGGCGGCCCGGCGGATGAAGCGGAAATGCGAGGCAAAGCACCCCGACGGCGCCGGTCGCCTCCGCGGTGCGGCAGGCGACCCGCGCCCCCGCGGACCGACCGCCGACGATCAGCTGCAATCCCCGCAGCTCGCCCGCGAGCAGCTGCTCGACGACCGCCGTCCAGGCCGCGTCGAGCTGGCGGGCCGGGGCGGGCGAGCGTCGCCCGGCCACGCGGTAGGGCTGCTCGACCAGGGCGACGCTAACCCCCTCGGAGACGGCGAGGCCCGCCACGGCCACAAGGTCTCGCGAGGTCACGCCTCCAGCGGCTCCGTGACCGAGGACAAGCGCGGCGCGCGGCTCGGCGGCGACATGCAGGTGCACGTTTGCCTGACCGTGCGGGGTATCGAGCTCGAGCATCGTCATGCAGGATTCAGCGGACGCGATAGCCGCGGCTCGTGTCCCAGTGCAGCAGCTTGCTGCGCTTCGGCAGTGGCGCATCCCGTCCCGAGATGCGGATGCCCCTCGCCGTCGACGCGGGACAGATGGCGACAAAGCGCGCGTACCCGCCCAGACCGCCCTTGAACTTCGGGTACCCGATGTTGACGAGGCAGCCGGTCTCGGGGACTCCGCCGAGATTGCCGACGCCTTCGGCCTGCGTGTAGCCGTGGTGCATCAGCCAATGCTCTCCCTCGAGCGTCGGCGTGGTGTCGGTGTCGAGCGGCTCGTGGCCGTGGAACAGGATGTGACGCTGGAGATGGAGAAACTTGAGCGCGTCGAGGCTGACGCCGGGGAACTTCGGGTCGGCCGCGAGCGCCTTCGCCTTGGTGGGGTTCTCCGTCCACTTCTTCGACCAGTCCGAGCGCACCATCACGACGGAGCCTTGCGGGATGCGCCCGTGCTTCTGCTCGAACGCGCGGATGTCGGCGACCTTCAGCGCGTACGTGGCGTTCTTCTTGACCTGGGAGACGATCGAGATCACGACGAGCGGGCGGACGGAGTAGGTCGGCGGCAGCTCGTCGATGCCCGGGTACTCGGGTGCCCAGTGGGCCGGCGGGTCGAGTTGCGTACCGAACTGGTCGGTCGCCAGGCGGTAGGCGGTCGCCTCGAAGCCGTCCTTGGCGTAGGTGTAGGCCTTACCGGTCTTGGGATCGACCGACGCGCTGAACTGGCCCGGCCCGAAGCCCTTCCAGACGGGGATGCCGGGCGTGATCTCGTGCGTCAGGTCGATGTAGCGCGCATTGCGAAATGCGTTGTCGTACAGCTGCCACAGGCCGGTGCCCGTCTTTGCGTTGGCCGTCTCGGGGCCGGTGGCGAGCAGCGCGAACACCGCGGCGGCGGCCGCCGACGCGGCGACGAGCGAGACGGATGCGACAGCGAGGCTGGTCGTACGCATGGAGCTTCTCCTCGTGGTCGTGGTGTTGGTGGCCGTTTCTGCCGCAGTGACGTTCCTCCCATAGACCCCAATCCTGCCGTGAACCGGGGGCCTTCGCTTACGATGCCCCGATGCAGGATTCGTCGCTGACCGCTACGTCCGCCTCCGGCGAGCTGGAGCTCCAGCTCGAGCAGCATCGGGTGGAGCTGACCGCCCACAGCTACCGGATGCTGGGATCGGCGTTCGAGGCGGAGGACGCCGTCCAAGAGACGTTCCTGCGCGCGTGGCGGGGCTTCGACCGTTTTGAAGGCCGCGCCGCGCTGCGCTCGTGGCTGTACCGCATCGCGACGAACGTCTGCCTCGACATGCTGAACGGGCGGGAGCGCCGCGCCCGGCCGATGGATCTCGGGCCGGCACAGGAGCCCGTCGAGGCCAACCTCAACACGCGGGCCGAGGTCACCTGGATCGAGCCGATCCCCGACGGCCGCGTTGTGCCGGAGGGCGATCCAGCGGAAGTGGCGGTCGCGCGCGAGACGGTCCGGCTCGCGTTCGTCGCCGCCCTGCAGCACCTTCCGCCTCGACAGCGCGCGGTGCTGCTCCTGTGTGAGGTCCTGCGCTGGAAGGCGACGGAAGTCGCCGAGCTCCTGGAGACAAGCGTCGCCTCGGTGAACAGTGCACTCCAGCGTGCGCGCGCGACGCTCGAGGCGATCGATGTCAGCACCGCCGACGCATCGCCGTCGATCGACGAGGCGGACGCGGAGCTCCTCGCTCGCTACGTCGAGGCCTTCGAGCGCTATGACATGGACGCGCTCACGTCGCTGATCCACGAGGACGCAACGCAGTCGATGCCGCCCTACGACATGTGGCTGAGCGGCCGTGAGGACATCCTCCGGTGGTGGGTCGGGCCGGGCATCGGCTGCCGCGGGTCGCGCGTGATTCCGACCATCGCAGCCAACGGCGCGCCGGCCTTCGGGCAGTACAAGCCGAGCGCAACGGGCGACGGCTACGAGCCGTGGGCGCTGCAGGTGCTCGAAGTGTCCGACGGCCGGATCGTCGAGTTCACGTTCTTCCTCGACACCGACCGGCTGTTCCCGCTCTTCGGACTGCCTGCTTCAGTCGGGTAGCACGTCGCGCAGGCCCATGAAGGCAACGAGCTCGAGGAGCTCACTCGACGCATTGCGCAGCCGCACCTGGCAGCCGCGGCGCTGGGCGGCGAGCTGGAGCCGCGCGAGCGCGTCGACCGTGACCGCATCGGCGACGACGCCGTTCACGTCGCACAGGGCGACGTCGGCGCCGCTCGCCAGCAACGTGCAGACACGGTCGCAGAGGCCCGGCAGGTCGGCGCGGACGATCGGGCCGCCGATGGCGAACACGATCGTTTGCGGCGCTTTAGCGACCATCTCGACAAGAGACGCTCTGGACCGGCAAAACTCATCGGTGCGGCGGCCGATGAGTTCTGCGGTGCGGGCCGGTCTAACCCTCCGAGACAGATGAAGACCAGGAAAGGAACCCACTGATGACCATGGACAGCCGCACGCGCTGGCTCGCCCTCTACGTTCTCTGCCTGGGGGATCTGATGATCGTCCTCGACGGCACGATCGTGAACGTCGCGCTGCCGTCGATTCGCGACGACCTCGGCTTCTCCCAGACGTCGCTCGCCTGGGTGGTCAACGCCTACCTCCTGACCTTCGGCGGCTTCCTGCTCCTCGGCGGCCGGCTGGGCGATCTCTTCGGCCACCGACGTCTGTTCCTGATCGGGATCTCGCTCTTCACGCTCGCCTCGCTCGGGTGCGGCGTCGCCAACTCCCAGGGGTTCCTGGTGGCTGCGCGCGCAGTGCAGGGCGTCGGAGGTGCGATTGTCTCCGCGGTCGCGCTCTCGCTGCTCATGACGCTCTTCACCGAGCAGGCCGACCGGGCGAAGGCGATGGGGATCTTCGGTTTCGTCCTCTCGGGCGGCGGCGTCATCGGCGTGCTCGCCGGAGGGATCCTCACGGACGTGCTCAACTGGCACTGGATCTTCCTCGTCAACCTTCCGGTCGGCGTGGCGGTCTACGTCCTCTCGCTGCGGTTGCTGCCGACGGCGCACGGCCCGGCCGCGAGCGGCCGCGTCGACGTCGCCGGCGCGATCACCGTGACGGCCTCGCTGATGCTCGCCGTCTACGCGATCATCAACGGCAACGAG
>DASYUZ010000240.1:0-4043 GCA_036000665.1 Gaiellaceae bacterium | reverse complement strand
GACGCTATCGGGGGCGCTCAGAGACCCGCGTAGAGCGTGACGCCGTCAGTTTCGAAGCTGTCCCCGCTCCGAGCGTTCGTCTGCGAGATCGAGAGGTCGAGCTTGCGGCCGGACGCTGCCGCGGTGTACGCGAGCTCGGGGATCTGCGCCCAGCCGCTCGTGGCGGTGACGCATGTACGCGCCGACGCAGCGATCGACGTGCCTGACCACTCCCTGATCGTCAGGCAGACGCTCTCCCCGGGCCGGTCGCTCCGGACCCACGCCTGGGCCGCGTAGACGGAGCCGGCAAGCGTCGACGCGACCGGCTTGGTCGTCGGTTGCAGCGAGAACGTCTTGCTGCGCACCGAGAGCGCCACGCCTGCCGCGTTCGTCCCAACGGCTCCTCCGCCGACGAGCGAGAGCGCGGCGGACGATGTCGACCAGCCCGCGACCGAGCCCTCGAAGCTGCCGTTCACGATCAGGTTCTCGGCCGGACCGAGCTTCACGTGGAACGTTGCCCTGCCGGTCGCCCCGCCGGCGCCGTCGACCGCGAAGCGGTACTCCCGGCCCGCTCGGACAGGGAAGCGGATGCGGCTCGTCTGCTCGACCCCGTCGTCGTCGTTCGCCGCCACGGCGCGGAGCGCCGACACGCTCGTGCCCGTGTACGCGGCGAGGACGGTGTCGAAGTCGCTCCCCGCCGTGTCGACCGTGACGGTGCCGTGCACCGGCGCCTGCCACGTGTACCAGACCGAATGTCCGCCCGGATCGCCGGCGTGGTTCGGCTCGCCGGCCTCCTTCGTCGCGCCGCCGGTCGAGGTGATCCCGGTCCCCTCCTCACCCACGACCCGCCCCGCGTTCGCGAAGTCGTCGTTCGGCGGCAGCGGCGCGAATGTCCAGTTGACGCGCAGCGTTCCCACTTCGCCGCCTGCGCCGTCGACCGCGAGCCAGTACGTCGACAGGTAGTTCACCTTGAAGCTGACGCGGCTCGTCAGCGCACCAGGGGCGTTGTCGTTCGACGCCACCGGCGTGAGGCTGCCGACGGTGGCGTACTGCGCGAGACCGGTGTAGACGCCGACAACGGTGTCGAAGCCGCTCCCGAGCGTGTCGACCGTGACGACGCCGGTCGAGTGCGCCTCGAAGCGGTACCAGACCGAGTGGCCGCCCGGATTGCCCGCGTGGTTCGGCTCGCCCGATTCCTTCGTTGCGCTCATGTTCGAGCCGATGAAGAGGCCGCTCGGGAACGACGTGCCGACGTAGCTCAGCTCGGCGTTGGCGAAGTTGTCGTTCTGCGGTGTCCACGTCGTGGTGCTCGAGTACTCCCAGCCGAGCGTGAACGAGGTCTCTCCGTATTTGCCCTGGACGCTGACGAAGTACGTCGTCCCGGCGCGCGCCGTGAACCACACCTGGCTCCGCTCGAGGCAGAAGGAGTCGTTGCTCTCCGCGACGACGGTCAGCGAATCGACGCTCGAGCCCGTGTAGACGCCGAGGATCGGGTGGAAGGCGCCGCTGCTGCTGCCGCAGGTGTCGAAGGTCACCGTGCCCGTCTGCGGCGCCGTCCAGCGGTACCAAACTGAGTTGTGTCCCTCGAGGCCTTGGATCCTCGGCTCGCCCGGCTCGAGCGTTCCGTAGATGTTCGTGTCCGTGACCGAGCCGTTCGCCCCCTGGATCGTCGTCGCCTTCGCGAAGTCGTCGTTGACCGGCGTCGAGTAGAACGTGAGCCCGATGCGGCCGGTGTACTCCACGGGCGCATCGACGGCGATGGAGTACGTCGTGCCGGCGGTGGTCCGGAAGGAGACGCCGTCCTCGAAGTTGCCCCACACGCCCCGCCCGACGGCCACCTCGGTCAGCGCGCCGACGCTCGTGCCCGTGTAGACGGCCCAGATCCTGCCCGCGAACTCGTAGCTCGAGCCGTTGTCGCCGAACGTCGCCCAGCCGCTGACCGGTGCGGTCCAGCGCCACCAGACCGAGGCGCCTCCGCGGCTGCCGCCGTGGTCGGGCTCGCCCGTTTCCTTCGTCGCGCCCGCGTTCGTCGAGGCCGAGCCGCCGGTGTCGCCGTCGAGCTCGATCGCGGCCGCGAAGTCGTCGTTCGGCGCCGGCGGCGCCGCGTTCCAGATCAGGTGGAACCCGAGCTCGATCGCTGTCTCCGCGCCGTCGAAGCCGTCGATCGCGATCGAGTACGTCGTGCCGGCGGTTGCGTTGAAGGCGACGCGGTCGACCGGCTTCCCGTCCCAGTCGTTGTTCGACGCGATCTCGACCAGTCCGCCCACCGAGTCGCCGGCGTAGACGGCGAGGACGAAGTCGAAATGGACCCCGAACTCGAAGAGCAGGTCGTCGTCCGTCTGGACCCTGAACACCGCTTGCCCCGAAGCGGGTGCGGTCCAGCGGTACCAGACCGAGCGGCCACCCGGATTCCCTGCGTGATTCGGCTCGCCGGTCTCCTTGCTCGCCCCGGCGTTCGCGTCGCTCACGAAGCCGTTCTGTCCGCTGAGCGGAGTCGCAGCTGCGAACGCGTCGTTCGGCGGTGGCGCGGGCGGCGTCAGTGCCCAGTTCATGACCACCTTGCCGTGCCCGTGACCGGAGACGCGCACGTCGTACGTGAACCCGTGGATCGCCTCGAACCGGATCCGGCTCGTCGTCGCCGTCCCGTCGTTGTCGTTCGCGGCGATCACGTCGTCGAAGTCGTACGGCATCGCACCGTGTGACGCAGTGAGCGTCGTGTCGAACGAGCTACCCGCGGTGTCGAAGGCGACGACGCCCGTGACCGGCGCCGTCCAGCGGTACCAGACGGAGTCGGTTCCGAAGATCAGCTCGCCCGACTGGTACGTCGCGCCGTCGGTCGTGCCCTTGGCGCTTCCGGTCGCGCCCGCGATCGACTCGGCGTTGGCGAAATCGTCGTTCGGAGGTCGCGAGATCGGGGCGCTCGACGCCGTCCAGTTGAGGACGACGTGGCCGACCGCTCCGGCCTTGCCGTCGACGGCGACGACGTAGCGGTAGTAGCCCTGCTCGGCGGGCGTCTCGAAAGTGAGCCGGCTCGTACCCGCACCTCCGGAGTCGTCGTCGGCGGCGACCTGCGTGAGCGAGTTGACGCTGCCGCCGGTGTAGACGCCGAGGAGCGTGTCGAAGTCGCTTCCGACGGTGTCGAGCGTGACGGTGCCCGTGCGCACCGTGATGCGGAACCAGATCGAGGCGCCGCCCGCGTTCCCGGCATGCGCGGGCTCGCCGGCATCTTTCGTCGCCCCGGCGTTGTCGGCTCGCCACGTCCCGGTCTCACCAGACAGGAACTCCGGCGACCAGAACTCGTCGTTCACGGGAGGCCACGTGATCAAACGGAGCGTGAACGCGGACGCCGCCGCGATGAAGTCGACCGCAATCGAGTACGTCGTTCCCTCCCGCGCGTCGAAGTTCGCCTCGCAGTCACCGCTGGCGTTGTTGTTCGCGACCTCGGTCAGTGCCCCGAGCGCCGCTCCGGTGTAGACGCCGATCGCGCACACGTTCGAGCCGCGGTCGACGCGGAACGTCGTCTCGGCGTCGAAGGGCGCCGTCCAGCGGTACCAAACGCTGTTCTGCGGCGTCAGCGAGTAGCCGGCGTGGCGCGGCTCGCCGGCCTGCGCGGTCGCGCCCCACGTGTCGCCGCCGATCGTGGCGGAGAGTCCGGTGACCGGCTGCGCGGCCTCGAAGTCGTCGTTCGCCGGCGCCGGCAGCGGCATCCAGTTAAGGACGATCGTCCCGGTGGGCGTCGGGAAGCCGCGACCGTCGACCTGGACGCGGTACGTCGTCCCCGCCGCCGCGCGGAGCGCGATCCGGTCGTACGAGCTGCCTCCTCCACCGCTGTCGTTGACCGCGACGTACGTGAGCGCGTCCACGCGCGACCCGGTCCAGATGCCGAGGACCGTGTTGAAGTCGCTCCCATTCGTGTTGAACTCGAACTGGCCCGACGATGGCGCCGTCCAGCTGTACCAGACGGTGAACCCCATCCCGAGGCCGGTCAGATCCGGTTCCCCCGGCTCGCGCGTCGCGCCGGCGTTCGTCCCGGTAACCGTCCCGCGCTCGCCGCTCAGAACCTG
>DASYUZ010000239.1:0-12317 GCA_036000665.1 Gaiellaceae bacterium | reverse complement strand
CGCATCGAGTTGCCGCACATGACCCACTGCGGCGTGCCCTTCATGAAGAGGACGACGTCCTCGGTGTCGATGATCTCTTTGATCTGGTCGCGCAGCTCGCTCATTCGGTTCCTCTCGTGGTGATCCGCAACTCGTGGATGGTGCCATCTCCGAGCGGCTCTGCGAGCGCGTCGTAGACCAGGCGGTGCTGGTCGAGGAGGCTCAGGCCGTCGAAGCGGTTCGATCTGACGGTGACGTGGAAGTGGTCGCCGCCGCCCGTCCGGTCGAGGACGTCCAGCTCGGCGGCGTCCGGAAACGCGTGCTCGAGCAGGCTCTTCAGGTTCTCCGGTGCCATCTTCAGGCATCGTAGCCGTGGGTTTCGGGCAGACCGTGGCGATGCTGGACGACGTATTGAACGCACTGCGCGAGCAGGTCCGGCGGGTCGCCGGCGAGCTCGACCTGACCGGACCGCGGGGGCGCGAGCCGGAGCGGCCGCTCGAGGAGCTGCAGGCCGAGCTCGACTCGCTCGTCGGCCTCGAGACCGTGAAGGAGCAGGAGCGCGCGCTCGTCGCGTTCCTGCAGGTGCAGGCGCGGCGGCTCGAGCACGGGCTGCCCGAGGTCGCGACGTCGCAGCATCTCGTGTTCCTGGGGAATCCGGGTACGGGAAAGACGACGGTCGCGCGGCTGCTCGCGCAGATGTACCGGGCGATGGGACTGTTGCGGCGCGGGCACCTCGTCGAGGTCGATCGCGCGGGGCTCGTCGGGCAGTACGTGGGGACGACGGCATTGAAGACCGACCGCGCGATCCGGCGGGCTTTGGACGGCCTCCTGTTCGTCGACGAGGCGTACGCGCTCGCGCCGGAGGCCGTCGTCCAGGACTTCGGGCCCGAGGCGGTCGAGACGCTGCTCAAGCGGATGGAGGACTACCGGCACCGGCTCGTCGTCATCGTCGCCGGCTACCCGCGGCCGATGGAGCGGTTCCTGGACTCGAACCCCGGGCTGCGCTCTCGCTTCTCGCGCGAGATCGACTTTCCCGATTACACGACCGCCGAGCTGCTGGAGATCACGCGGCGGTTCGCCGGCGACGCCGAGTACCGGCTGACGGCCGAGGCGCAGCAGGCGCTGGACCGGATCTTCAACTTGGCGCAGCGCGGCGAGGGTTTCGGCAACGCGCGCTATGCGCGCACGATCTTCGAGCAGGCGCTCAACGCGCAGGCGCTGCGCCTCGCGGGCGCGACCGGACGGGCGCTGGAGGATCTGGAGCCGTCCGAGCTGATGACGGTCGAAGCGGACGACGTCCTTTCGGCCGCGCGCGCGTTGGGGGAAGGCGACGAGCTGCCGCCGCGAACGGCCTTCTTCCGGCGCCGGCGCGGCGCTCCGTAACCCTCGACCACCCTCAAGTGGGCCTGGCACCATCGAGGGTGGTTGAGGGTTGTTCGCTCTCTCAGTCGGACAGGGCTTCTACGACCAGGCGATCGAAGAGGCGCGCCGCGCAGCGCCCCGTCGAGCTCGTACGTCCACGCGTGGTAGGGGCACTGGAGGCTCTCGCGGCGCCCTTCGCCCGCGACGACGACGAGCCGCGGTGGCGGTAGGCGTCCGAATACCAATTCCAGGGACGTGTCCGCTCCATGGAAAGCACGCTATAAGGAGGGTTCATGCGCCCGCGGCCCCTCCTGCTGACCGCACTGGCAGCCCTGATTCTGGCTGCCCAGGCCACCGGCGCTCCATACCGCCCACTCAGGATCGCGGCGTACTACCCCTGGTTCCCCGAGGGCTGGACGTATGCGGGCCAGGACCCGTTCACCCACTACACCCCGACGATCGGCTTCTACGACGCCGGCGACCCGAAGGTGATCGCGAAGCAGATCCGCGCGATGCGCTGGGGACACATCGACGCGGCGACGTATTCCTGGTGGGGCCGGGACAGTTCGACCGACCGGCGCCTCGCGGACCACCTGGCGGCAGGCGCGCGCGCCGGCTTCCGCTGGGCCGTCTACTACGAGGCCGAGGGCTACGGCGACCCGAGCGTCGAGGACATCCGCGCCGAACTCAGCTACCTGCGTGACACGTACGCGCAGAGTCCCGGCTACCTCAAGATCGCCGACCGCTTCGTCGTCTTCGTCTACGGCGACGCAGACGACGGCGCCGGCTGCGACGTCGCGCAGCGCTGGTCGCAGGCGAACACCATCGGCGCGTACGTCGTCCTGCGCTCGTTCACCGGCTACAACCAGTGCACGGCGTATGCGGATGCGTGGCACGCCTACTCGGCGAACAAGTACGAGTTCGACCTGGGGCGCTACGCCTACGCGATTTCGCCCGGGTTCTACTTTGCCAAGGACTCCGCGCCGAGCCGCGCGAGGAACCTCCGCACCTGGACCCGGAGCGTCCGCCGGATGACCCACTCTCCGGCCCAGTTCCACTACGTAATCAGCTTCAACGAATGGGGCGAGGGCACCGCAATCGAGAGCGCTTCCCAGTGGGCGAGCCGATCCGGCTTCGGGCGCTATCTCGACGTGCTCCACGCGTCGCCCGAACACCCATAACATTTCACTGATCTCCTCGTCTTATGGGGAAGCCCTTGGATCCAGCCGACGCTGCACGCCTGCACACCGACGACCGGCGCTTCGAGCGGCCGATCGAGTTGATCGAGCGGTTCCTCGACAACATCGAAACCGTCGTCTACGGCAAGCGGGAGGAGATCAAGCTCGTCGTCGCGGCGCTCATGTGCGGCGGGCACGTGCTCTTCGAGGACGTCCCCGGGACCGCGAAGACGGTGCTTGCGCGCGCGATCGCGCAGTCGATCGAAGGCGCGTCGACCTCGCGCATCCAGTGCACGCCCGACCTCCAGCCGACCGACGTCACGGGGCTTTCCGTCTACAACCAGAAGGAGCGCGAGTTCGAGTTCCGCGCCGGACCGATCCACGCGAACGTCGTGCTCGTCGACGAGATCAACCGCGCGATGCCGAAGACGCAGTCCGCGCTCCTCGAGGCGATGGCAGAACACCAAGTCACGGTCGACGGAGTGACACGTGTCCTCCCGGACCCGTTCCTGCTGCTCGCGACCGAGAACCCGATCGAGTACGAGGGCACGTTCCCGCTCCCAGAAGCGCAGCTCGACCGCTTCTTCCTGCGCACCGCACTCGGCTACCCGCACGGCGATGACGAGCTGAAGATCCTCCACGAACAGCGCCACGGCCACCCGCTCGGCCAGCTCAAGTCTGTCCTGAGCGTCGAGGAGATCGAGGAGCTCCGGCGTGCTTCGCAAGAGATCTACGTCGACAAGGTGATCCAGCGCTGGATCGTCGACCTCGTACGCGCGTCGCGCGAAATCGACGTCGTCTCGATCGGCGCCTCCGTGCGCGGCTCGCTTGCGCTCGAGCGCGCGGTCCGCGCCTGGGCGCTCCTGCATGGACGCCCGTACGTCGTGCCGGAGGATGTCGAGCGGCTCTTCCTGCCGGTGCTCGTGCACCGCGTCGTCTTCCGGCCCAAGTTCCTGGCCGACGCACGCAAGCTCGGCTGGGACGTGGCGGTCGAAGACTTCCGCGCACGGTGCCTCGAGCGTGCCCCCCGCCCGCACGCCGAGGATCCCGACCTCGCCGTCATCACGTAAGGCGCGGTGCCAGCTACCGACCGGACCGTCCCGCTTCGCCCCCGGCGCCGGCTCGTCGGTCTCTCCTTCGGCGGCTTGACAAGCGCCCGGCGCGGCGTCGGGTCGGACGTCGCAGGCTCGCGCCCGTACCAACCCGGCGACGACGTGGACGCGATCGACTGGAACGCGTCGGCGCGCCTCTCGTCCGCGCGCGGCACGGACGAGTTCGTCGTGCGCGAGAGGTTCGCCGAGGAAGCCCCGCGCGTCGTCGTCGTCGCCGACCGGCGGCCCGAGATGACGCTCTTCCCCGCGTCGCTTCCCTGGCTCTCCAAGCCGACCGCGTTGCGGCACGCACGAGAGATCATCTTCGAGAGCGGTGCCGCGCTGCGGGGAGTGTCGGGGTACCTCGACTACGCAGACGGCGAGCCGTTCTGGGAGCCGCCGCGCAGCCAGCACGAGCCTGTCGGGCTCGAATCGCGCGGGTTCGGCGCGCCGGCGGACACGCTCGAGCTCGCGCTCGACCACCTCGTCGAGCACCGCCGCTCGCTCCCGACCGGGACGTTCGTCTTTCTCCTCTCGGATTTCGTCTGCGCGCTGCCGGAGGGGGCGTGGACACGCGTGCTGCAGCAGCGCTGGGACATCGTCCCGGTCGTGATCCAGGACCCGGTCTGGGAGCAGAGCTTCCCGCCCGTCGGCGGGGTGATCGTCCCGTTCTGGGACCCGCGGACGAAGCAGGTCAAGCCGATCCGCATGAGCGAGCGCGAGGCGGAGGAGAAACGCGAGGCGAACGAGGCGCGCCTCGAGGCGCTGATCGGCTGGTTCCGCGACCACGATCTCGAGCCGGTCGTGCTCTCGTCGCACGAGCGGCACGACGTCTTGGCTTCGTTCCTCGATTGGGCGGACCTCCGCCGCTACTCGCGCGGGAGGGCGTGGTGAGCACGCGGCTCCGGGTGGCGATCGCGTTCACGCTCGCCGCTGTCGTCGCCGCGGTCGCGGTCGCGCTGATCAGCCGCGACGAGAGTCCCGACCACGTTGGCCTGCCGATCGGCGCCAAGGGGTTCTCGGCGCGGACCTCGCTCTACCCTCACTCGCAGCTGTTCGGGGGGTCGGTCGAGGCACGACTCGAGCTGCTCGTCGATCGTGACGTCGTCGACCCCGACGAGATCGTGGTCCGGGCGAGCTTCGCGCCTTATCAGGCGGCCAGAGCGGCGCAAATCGATCGCGTCGACATCGAGCGTCTCACACGCATTCGTTATTCGTTCCGGCTCGAGTGCTTCCAGGAGGCGTGCCTCCCCGGGAGCAACGGGAAGAAGGTCTTCAGGTTCACCTGGGCGCAGGTACGTGCAGGTGGCTGGACGATGCGACCGAGCTGGCCGGCGCTCGTCGTCGCTTCGCGACTGCGCGATCCGCCGTACAACACGACGAATCCGAATCTCCGCGACCGGCGCTTCGGCAAGCCGAACGCGGGCCTCGACTGGCGCGCTGAGGTGGGCGTACTACAGCCAACCTGGCGAATCGATCCAACACTGGCAACTGCCGTGCTGTTCGCGCTCGCGCTGATGCTGGTCGGCACGTCGCTCTCTCTCCTCACGGTCGCCCAGCCGGGTGCCGCGAAGCGTCTTTGGCGCCGCCGCCGCAGGCTGACGCCGCTCGAGCGCGCGCTGCTCGTACTGGAGCGCGCGAGCGAGCGCGGGGTCGTCGAGGAGCATCGCATCGCGCTCGACGATCTGGCCACCCAGCTGCGCGCGCTCGGCGCACGCGAGCTGGCAGGTGACGCGTACGCGCTTGCGTGGGACGAGGCGCCGCCGAGTCTCGATCGGACGGCAGGCGTGTCCAACCGCGCACGAGAGCTGATCACCGGGAGGACGAATGGTCGTCCCTAGCCTCGCGCGCCGAAAACCCGCGATCCCGTCCGCCGAAGTCGCGGCGCTCGGCCGAGCCTGGATCGTCACGACCGTCGTCCGCGTCGGGCTTGGGCTCGCGATGGCGCTCCTGCTCGTCTTGGCATTCCGCGACGCCCGCCAGCTCGAGCCGCGGCCGGCCGGATTTGTCCCGAGAGGCTCGACGGCGATCGTCGTCATCGACCTCTCGCAGAGCGTGACGGATCCGGTCTTTCGCCGGATCGAGCTGACGCTGCAGCGACTCGGCGACTCCGGCGAGCCGGTCGGGCTCATAGCCTTCTCCGACCTCCCGTATGAGCTGCTTCCGCCTGGCTCGCCGCCGCAGGAGCTCCTGCCGCTCATCCGCTATTTCCGCCCGCTCCCGGGCTTCAAGCAGAGTTCCCTCGGCGTGCAATACCCACGGAACCCGTGGAACTCCGTCTTCAGCGGCGGGACGGTCATCTCGAAGGGACTCGAGGCGGCGCGCGAGATCATCGAGCGCGACAACGTCGCCCGGCCGGCGATCGTGCTCGTGAGCGATCTCGCCACGAACTCCGGTGACCTGGCGCAGCTCACGCGAACGCTCGCGACGCTTCTCACGGATCGGATCCCCCTTCGGGTCGTGCCGTTGCTCCCGCAGCCCGGCGACCGTGCGTACTTCGCGCGGCTCGTCGGGGAGAACAACATCCTCACGCCGGCGCGGGTCGAGGCGCTTGCGAAGCACCGCACCGAGGGGCGGCTCCAGGGCGAGAACCCCAACACGCTCGCGTTCCTGGCAGGAATGATCCTGTTTCTGCTCGCGGCGAACGAATGGTGGTGCAGGCGGCTGGACGTTCCGGGAGCTCCGGCATGAGGTTCTGGCTCGTGCTCTGCGGAGCGTTGTTGTCGGCGCTCGTCGCGGCGCTCCTGCTCCTCGGAGCGTACGACGTGCAGCGCTTGGAGCAGGGGCTCTCCGAAGGCGACGTCCGCTTCCGCACCGAGCCGATCGCCGAGGATCTCTGGCAGGTGAGCGCGACGCTCCCCGGTAATCCCGTACGCGACCTGCTGGGGGTCGAGGACGACCTCAGATATCGCAGAGTGATTCGGGCGTTCTTCCTCGCCCGCCCCCGCGTCATTCCCGGCCCCCGCTTCACCGCCTCTGCCGTGCCGCGGCTCGAGCTCGCCCGCGGCGAAGCCCAGGTGCAATTGACCAATCTCATGGGCATCGAGAAAGACGCTCGGCGCCTGTCGCAGGAAAACAATCTGCAAGGCGCGTTGGCGCTTGCCGTCGTTCTGCGCCAGCAGACTGAGCAGCGTCGATCGACGCTCCAGGCGGCGGCGGGCTACTTCACCGAAGCGATCCGTCTCGATGCGACGAACGAAGACGCGATGTACAACCTCGAACTGACGCTGGAGATGCTGCGGACTCTGCCGGAGGAGTCCGACGCACCGCGCGGGGGCAAAAAGCCATTGGAGGCCGGGTTGGTCGGGGGGTCGCAGCGGACCGGAGCAGGCTATTGACGCACCTCTCGTTTCTGACGCCGGAGGCGGGGCTCCTCGCGCTGGGCTTTGTCCTCCCGCTCGTGCTGATGCTCGAGGGCGAGCGGAGGAGCAACGTCGTCCGGGCCGCGCTTCGACTCCCGGACCAGGCGCGCGGGGGCCGCGCCCTGCTGATCGGCTGTCTCGTCGCGATCCCCGTTTTCCTCGGTCTGGGAGCGATGCAGCCCACCATCGACGTCGAGACGCGCTACGTCACGCGCAACGACACCGAAGTCTGGTTCGTCATCGACACATCCCTTTCGATGGTCGCGTCGGCTACGCCCACCTCGGCGACTCGCCTCGAGCGCGCGACGCAGACGGCGCTTCGCCTGCGCGCCGAGATCCCGCAGGCTCCCGCCGGGATCGCGTCGCTTACTGACCGTCTGCTTCCGCACGTCTTCCCGACTCCGGACCAACGCGTGTTTGCTGCAACGATCAGAAGCTCGATTGGCATTGACCAGCCGCCACCGGTCACGAACGGCCTGATCGCGACGACGCTGGCGTCGCTGACGGCGCTCAAGACCCAGAACTACTACTCCCCTGCCGCGAAGCGACGGGTCGCAGTGATCCTGACGGACGCCGAGAGCCAGCCGTTCCCGGCCCCGGTGATGGGCGCCCTCTTTCGGCGCTCGCCGCGGATTCGACTGATCTTCATTCGAGTCGGCGGCCCCCGCGAGCGGGTCTATCTGAGGGACGGTGCCATCGACCCCAAGTACGAGCCGGTCCACGGTGCGCACCGGATCGCGCGCGCGTTCGCCACTGCGACGGAGGGGAAGGCGTTCGAGGAGAATCAGTTCGACGCGGCGGCACGCGCACTCCGTGGAGCCGTGAGCAAGGGCCGGACAAAGGTCGAGGGGCGCGAGAAGTCCCGGATCGCGCTCGCGCCGTTCGCGGTCGCGCTCGCCTTCGTGCCACTGGGGCTCATGCTCTGGCAGCGGAACCTCTGACGTTCTGGCTCTGAGGCACCAACTCTTGACTCGCGCACGGCTACGTGCGATAAGACCAACCTTAGACCTGAATCGGGTCTCATATTTCTTCGAGTCGGAGGGAATGATGCAGCAAGGTGGCAAGGTCAAGCGGGCGCTCGCGCTCGTACTCGCGGTGACCGTCGCCGCGATCGCCGGGACCGCCGTCGCAGGGGTGCGCTCGACCGAGGGCACGTCGGCGAAGGCGCCGGTGAAGGTCGGGATCATCTACTCCCGCACCGGGCTCCTCTCGGCGTTCGGCGCCGAGTACTTCCAGGGGCTCCAGCTGGGCTTGCAGTACGCGACCAAGGGGAGCGGGAAGGTCAACGGCCGCAAGATCCAGTTCACGTTCGTCGACGACGCGGGGGATCCGGCCAAGGCCGTCTCGGCCGCGAAGGACCTGATCGGCCAGGGCTACAAGATCATCGGCGGCTCGACGTCCTCGGGCGTCGGCCTCGCCGTCGCGCCGATCGCCGCGCAGAACAAGGTGCTCTTCATTTCCGGCCCCGCGGCAACGGACGCGCTCACCGGCGCCAACCGGTACACGTTCCGTTCCGGCCGGCAGAGCCTGCAGGACGTCCTCGCCGTGAAGGGGATCCTCGGCAAGGTGCCGGGGAAGAAGATCGTCGTCTTCGCGCAGGACAGCGCGTTCGGAAACGGCAACGTCGCAGCCGTCCGCGCCGTGCTCGGCGGTGCGGGCCACACGGTGACACCGATCCTCGTCCCGCTCTCGGCGCAGGACTTCACGCCGTTTGCGCAGCGGGCGAACCAGGCGAACCCCGACCTGCTCTTCGTCGCGTGGGCGGGGACGACTGCGCCCGCGATGTGGCGCGCGCTCGAGCAGCAGGGAACGATCCGCGGCACGACCGTTGCGACCGGCCTCGCCGAGCGGGCGACCTGGGGCAGCTACGTGGCGGGGATCAACTTCCTTTCGCACTACGTCGCCGAAGCTCCAAAGAACAAGGTCAACAACTGGCTGAAGGCGAAGATGCGCGCGAAGAGCCAGGTCCCGGACCTGTTCACGCCCGATGGCTTCGTCGCGGCGCAGATGATCGTTCGCGCGGTGCAGAAGAGCGGCGGTGACGACGTCGAGCGGATGATCTCCGCGCTCGAAGGATGGCAGTTCGCGGCGCCCAAGGGACTGCAGCGGATCCGCCAGTCCGACCACGCGATGATTCAGCCGATGTTCCAGGTGCGGACGCGCCAGGTGAACGGCAAATGGCGGGCGGTGCCGGTGAAGACGTTCTCGCCGGGGAACGTCGCGCCTCCGGCGAAGACCTTCCCGTAGTTGACGATCCTTTCGACCCGACAGCTCGGGCTCGACATCGGCGGCGCGACCATCGTCGCCGCTGTCGACCTCGAGGTGCCCGAGGGCGAGTTCCTCGGGATCATCGGGCCGAACGGCGCAGGGAAGACGTCGCTCTTCAACCTGCTCTCGGGGCTCCTCCGCCCGACGTCCGGGCGGATCGAGCTGCGCGGGCGAGACGTCACTCACGAGCCGGTGCACCTGCGTACGCAGGCGGGGCTCGGACGCACGTTCCAGATCTCGAGCGTGTTTCCGCGGCTCTCCGTGTTCGAGAACGTCCGCCTCGCGGCGGAGGCGTCGCTCGGCGGAGCGCTGCGCATCTGGCGGCGAGCGTCGAGGCTGCGTGAAGCGGTCGACCGGGCGCGCTGGGCGCTCGAGCGGGTCGGGCTCGCGGATCGCGAGGGCGTGGTCGCCGGCTCGATGGCCCACGGCGACAAGCGAAAGCTCGAGCTCGCGATGCTCCTCGCCGCGGACCCGTCGGTGATCCTGCTCGACGAGCCGATGGCGGGGGTCAGTGCCGGCGACGTCCCGGGTCTCGTCGACGTCATCCGGGCCGTGCACCGCGACGAGCACAAGACGGTGCTGATGGTCGAGCACCACATGGCAGTCGTGACGGGCCTCGCCGACCGGATCGCGGTCATGCACCACGGTTCGCTGCTCGCCTGCGACACGCCGGAGCGCGTGATGGAGAACCAGGAGGTCCAGTCGGCGTACCTCGGAGAGCCGCTGTGAGCGTCGCCGCGCCGCCGCTGACCGTCCTCGCCGTGCGCGACCTCCACGTGCATCTCGGCCAGTCGCACGTGCTCCAAGGCGTTACCTTCGACGTCGCCGAGGGCGGCGTCACCGCGCTGCTCGGGCGGAACGGCGTCGGGAAGACGACGACGCTGCGCGCGATCATGGGCCTCGTCGGCCGGCGCGGCGCGGTCACGTTCGCCGGCGACGAGATCACGCGCCTGCCGACGTACGCGATCGTGCGTCGAGGCGTCGGGTACGTGCCCGAGGACCGCGACGTCTTCGCGGGGTTGACCGTCGGCGAGAATCTCCGCCTCGCCGAGCGTGACGGCGAGCTGCGCTACGAGCTGGTCTACGACCTGTTTCCGGAGCTGCGCGAGCGCGGCTCTCAGCGCGCCGGAACGCTGTCCGGCGGCCAGCAGCAGATGCTCGCGATCGCGCGCGCGCTCCTGAACGACAACCGGCTGCTGCTCGTCGACGAGCCGACGAAGGGTCTCGCACCCTTCCTCGTGCGCGAGGTCGCCGACGTTCTCGAGCGCGCGAGCGAGTTCGCGACGATCCTCCTCGTCGAGCAGAACCTCGGCGTCGTGAAGCGGATCGCGCGCGACGCAGTCGTGCTGGACCAGGGCGCCGTCGTGGACCGCGGCGACGCACGCGAGCTGCTCCGCGACCGTGCCCGCGTGCAGCGCTACCTCGGGGTGTCGATGGAGTGAGCACGTTCGTCCTGCTTACGATCACGGGCCTCGGGCTCGGGGCGATGTACTTCCTGATCGCTTCGGGGTTGTCGCTGATCTACGGCCTGATGGGCGTGCTGAACTTCGCGCACGGCGCCTTCCTGACCGTCGGCGCATATTCGACGTGGTGGTTCTCGGACCATCTGGGCGGGATCGACACGACCTTGCTCCGGTTCGTCGTCTCCGCAGCGCTCGGGCTGCTCGCGGGCGGCGCGCTCGCGGCACTCGTCGAGCTCGTACTGATCCGGCCGCTCTACCTCCGTCACATCGAGCAGGTGCTCGTCACGGTCGGGCTCTCGCTCGCGTTGATCGCGCTCGTGCAGGGCATCTGGGGGCCCACGGAGCGTCTGTTCGAGGTTCCGAAGTGGCTCTTCGGCACGACGCACGTGCTCGGGGCAGAGGTGCCGAACGACCGCTTCGTCGAGATCGCCGCGGCGGTTGCCGTCCTGGGCGGGCTGCTCGCGTTCCTGCGCTACACGCGCTACGGGCTCGTGATCCGCGCGGGCGTCGAGAACCGCGCGATGGTGACGGCGCTCGGGATCGACGTGCGCAAGGCGTTCACGCTCGTATTCGCGCTGGGCGGTGTCGCGGCTGCGCTCGCGGGCGTGCTCTCCGGTGTCTACTACGGCTCGATCGACCCGGCGCGCGGGACGTCGCTGCTGATCTTCGCCTTCATCGTCGTCGTCATCGGCGGACTGGGCTCGATCGCGGGTTCGGCCGCGGCCGCGGTGGTCGTGGGGCTGACGCAGCAGTACGCGAACTACTACGCGTCGTCAGGAATCGGCGACCTCGCCGTGATCCTGCTGCTGGCCGTGACGCTGCTGGTGCGGCCGAGCGGGTTCGCCGGCAAGTGGGCGGCGGCGCATTGAGACGCGCGGCCGGAATCGTGGTGCCGCTTGCCGTGCTCGCGCTGCTCGTCGCCGTGCCGAAGCTCTCCGTCGACACCCACGGCCTGTTCACCTCGCCCCTCGACAGTCCCGGCACGCTGCAGCTGCTCGGGCTCTGCCTCGTCTTCGGCGGGATCGCGCTCAGCTACGACGTCCTCTTCGGGTACACCGGGCTGCTCTCGTTCGGCCACGCGCTCTACGTCGCGCTCGGCGTCTACGTCTGCGCGATCGCGCTCACGCGCTGGCACTGGGAGCTCTGGCAGGCCGTCCTTTTCACCGCGCTCGTCGGCCTGCTCGCGCCGCTCGTGCTCGGCACCGTGAGTCTGCGCGTCGGCGGGATCGCGTTCGCGATGGTCACGCTCGCGTTCGCGCAGGCGGGGACGGTCCTCGTGCAGAAGAACCCGCACAAGCTGACCGGCGGCGAGGAGGGCCTAGCGCTCGACTACGAGCAGCTGCCGAGCGCGCTTGTCGGCGTCTTCAACACGAAGAATCTCTACTGGCTCGCGCTCGCGTACCTCGTGCTCGTCGTGCTCGTCGTGCGCTGGGCGGCCGCATCGTCGCCGGGCCGCGTCTGGCAAGCGATCCGCGAGAACGAGCAGCGCGTCGAAGTGATCGGCCTGCGCCCGTTTGCGTTCAAGTTGACGGCGTTCGTGCTCGCGTCGTTCCTCGCGACGCTCGGCGGCGTCGTCTACGTGCTCTTGATCGGCGGCGCGACACCGGAGGTCAC
>DASYUZ010000238.1:0-12707 GCA_036000665.1 Gaiellaceae bacterium | reverse complement strand
CGCGAGCGCCTCGTCGCGCGTCTCGCCGTGCGCGATCAGCTTCGCGATCATCGAGTCGTACGCGAGGGCGACCTCGTCGCCCTCCTCGACGCCGGCGTCGACGCGGATCGAGTTCGGCAGACGCAGCCGTTCGATGCGGCCGCCCTGCGGCAGGAACGTGCGCGGGTCCTCGGCGTACACACGCACCTCGACCGCGTGGCCGTCGAGCTCGGGTCGCAGCTCGAGCCGACCGCCGTCGGCGATGCGCAGCTGCTCCTGCACGAGGTCGATGCCCGTCACGAGCTCCGTCACGGGATGCTCGACCTGGATGCGCCCGTTGAGCTCGAGGAAGAAGAAGTCGCGGCCGTCGAGCATGAACTCCGCGGTGCCCGCGCTGCGGTAGGCGAGCGCGCGCACGAATGCGATTGCCGCCTCGCTCATGCTGACGCGCAGCGCCGGATCGAGCGCGGGGGAGGGCGACTCCTCGAGCACCTTCTGGTGGCGGCGCTGCACGGAGCACTCGCGCTCCCCGAGCGAGAGCACCGTCCCGTGTGCGTCGGCGAGCAGCTGAATCTCGACGTGGCGCGGCCGCTCGACGTAGCGCTCGGCGAACACCGTATCGTCCCCGAACGCCGCCTCGGCCTCGCGGCGCGCCGCTGCAAGCGCGTCCGACAACTCGTCCGACGTGCGTACGACGCGCATCCCACGTCCGCCCCCGCCTGCGGCCGCTTTCAGAATCAGCGGGTAACCGAGGTCTTCCGGCTCGCCTGCCTCGACGACCGCAACGCCGGCCTCGCGCGCGATCCGCTTCGACTCGAGCTTGTCTCCGGCAGCCTCCAGCGCATCCTCCGGAGGCCCGACCCACGTCAGCCCCGCCGCCTCCACAGCGCGCGCGAAGTCGGCGTTCTCGGCGAGAAAGCCGTACCCGGGATGGATCGCGTCCGCGCCGCGCTCCTTCGCGGCGCGCACGTGCTCCTCGGACTGTAGGTAGGAGCCGATCTCCACCGTCTCGTCGGCCGAACGCGCATGCAACGCGTTGCGATCGTCGGGTGCGGCGACTGCGACCGTCGCGATCCCGAGCTCACGGCACGCGCGAAAGACGCGCACCGCGATCTCTCCGCGGTTCGCGACGAGCAGCTTGCGAATCGCCATCGCGGCCGAAGCCTACGCCGGGCGTGCCTCGGCACGGAGTACGCCCGAGCCGAGCACGAGCAGCGTCACGAAGCAGAAGGCTGCGATCGTGAGGTACACGACGGCGTCACTCGTTGCGCGCGCAGCCGCACCGCCCAACGCGGCACCGCCGGCCGCACCGGGTGCCCACGCCAGGGTGACGAGTGCGAATCCGTATGCGTGGTCGAGTCCCATCGTCTCGGCGCGATCGGCGAGCATCGACATCGCGGGAGACCAGAAGGTCCCAGCGGCGCAGATGGCGACCACGACGACCGCAGCGAGCAGCCAGCCTCGATCGACCCACGGCAGCGTCGCCATCGCCGCTCCGGAGCCCAGCAGCCCGACCCGGATCGGCGTCAGCCTGCCGCGCCGGTCCGAGTACCTCCCGACGGCAGGGGCGAGCAGGGCCTCGAGCGTCGCCGAGCCGAGCCAGACGGTGCCGATCGCCGCCGTGCTCAGCCCGAGCGCCGACAGCCGCAGCGGCGCGAGCACGTTCAGCACGCCGAAGAGGAGCGCGGGGATGGCGACGAACCAGACTGACGCCGCGACCCGCGGATCGCGGAGCGCCCCGAACAGCCGGCTGAGCGGCTGCGCTTCCTGCGGCGGCGGCGCCGGCGTGCGCAGCGCCCAGACCGCAAGCGCCGCGGCGAGCACGGCTACGCTTGCGAACGCGAGCCCCGTACCGACGTACGATGCGACCCCGCCGAGCAGCGGGCCGAACACGGCGCCGAAGATCGCCGCGCCCATCGCTGCGCCGATCGTCGCGCCGCGGCGCTCCGGCGGGGCTGCCGCAACGAGCCACGCGAGGCTGGCGGTCCACGAGAACGAGCTCGCCGTTCCCTGGAGAAAGCGAGCCGTGTCGAGGAGCCAGATCGAGTCGGCGAAGCCGAACGTGAGCGTCGTGACTGCCATCCCGGCCAGCCCGGCGAGCACCGCCGGCCGCACGCCGACGCGGGCCGCGGCGATCCCGCCGGGGATCCCGCCGACGAGCGCTCCGATTGGGTACGCGGCCGAAAGCAGCCCCGCGCCGGCTTTCGAGAGGCCGTGGTCGTGCGCGTACTCCGGCAGGAGCGGCGTCAGCGCGGCGAAGAACATCGTGTCGACGAAGACGATCGCGCCGACGAGGAGGAGGAGCCTCCGCATCGTCGGAGGCTAGTCGGACCAGTCGGGCTTGCGCTTCTCGCTGAAGGCGCGGAGACCCTCCTGGCCCTCCTCGCTCGTACGGCGCTCGGCGATTCGGCGCTCGGTGGCGAGGCCCTCGGGGCGCTCGAGGACGAGCCGCTTCGCTGCGCGCGCCGCCTCGGGGGCCGCGGTACGGAGCTCGGCGAGGATGCGCTCCACGGCCTCGTCGACGTTCGCGGCCACCTCGTGTACCAGCCCGATTCGCAGCGCGGTCGCCGCGTCGAAGCGCTCTCCCGTGACGAAATAGCGCCGGGCAGCGCTCGGGCCGATCTTGGCCAGCGCGAAGGGCGAGATAACGGACGGGATGATCCCGAGCTTCACCTCGGAGAACGCGAACTGCGTTCCCTCTGCCGCGACTGCGATGTCCACGGTCGCGACGAGTCCGCAGCCGCCGCCGAGCGCGTGCCCGTGCACGCGGGCGACGACCGGCGCGGGGCACTGGTCGATTGCCTCGAACATCTGCCGCATGCGCCGTGCGTCCTGAACGTTCTCCTCGTAGGTCAGATCGATCGAGGAACGCATCCAGTCGATGTCCGCGCCCGCACAGAAGCTCTCGCCCTCGCCGGCGAGGAGCACGGTCCTCGCGTCGCCAACGTCCCGGAAGGCCTCGGTGAGCTCTGCAATCAGCGACGCGTCGAACGCGTTGCGGCGCTGGGGCTTGGTGAGCGTCACGCGCAGGATGTCGCCGTCGCGTTCGATCCTCAGGGCGCCCACGGGCATGAAGCGTAAATTGCCCGGATGCTGCACGGAGCGATAGCGGCCGCCGTGACGCCGCTCCGCAACGAAGGCGACGCGCTCGACGAGGAGGCCATCGGCCCGCTCTGCGCGTTTCTCGACCGCGGCGGGCTCGACGGTCTGCTCGCGCTCGGCACGACCGGGGAAGGGATTCTGCTCGGCGTCGACGAGCGACGGCGCGCCGCCGAGTGCTTTGTCGAGGCTGCAGGCCGACTCCTCGTCGCCGTGCACTGCGGCGCCCAGACGACGGCGGAAACCGTCGCGCTCGCGGAGCACGCCGCGGGGTGCGGCGCCGCAGCGGTCGCGGTGATCGGGCCGCCGTACTACGCGCTCGACGAAGAGGCGCTCTTCGCCCACTTCGCGGCCGCTGCGTACGCCTGCGCGCCGCTGCCGTTCTACGTCTACGAGTTCGCGGCGCGAAGTGGCTACGCCGTGCCGCTGTCCGTGATCGAACGCCTTCGCGAGGAGGCGCCGAATCTGCGCGGGCTCAAGGTCTCCGACCGTCCCTGGGATGCGTTCTCACCGTATCTCGTGGAAGGGCTCGACGTCTTCGTCGGACCCGAAGCGCTGATCGAGCAGGGGCGCGCCGCCGGTGCCGCCGGTGCGGTCTCCGGGCTCGCGACGGTGTTTCCAGAAAAGGTGGCGGCGGCCGTCCGCGGCGAGGCGAACGACGTCGGCCGGCTGCGCAAAGGGCTCGGGCGCTTCCCGTTCCACGCCGCCGCGAAGCGTTTGCTCGGCCGCCGGGGCGTTCCGATCGGACCGGACGTGCGCGGGCCGCTGCGTCCCTTGCGCGACGACGAGCGAGAGGAGCTCGACCGCTGGCTCGAATCGTTGTAGCCGGAGCAGGCGCGATCGGAGCGTCGATCGCGTACGCGCTCGCACGCCGCGGTGCCGACCGAGTCGTGCTGGCAGACGCCGCCGCGGTCGCCTCCGGCGCGACGGGGAAGGCAATGGGCGGCGTGCGGCAGCAATTCTCGACGGCCCCCGAGGTGCGGCTCGCGCAGGCGTCAATCCGCTTCTTCGAGGAGCTCGGCGCGCCGCTGTTCGAGCAGGTCGGGTACCTGTTCCTGGCGACGACCGAAGCGGGTGCCGACGCGCTCGCGGAGCGCGTCGCCGTCCAGGCAGAGCTCGGTGTTCCGGTCGAGCGCGTCGATGCGTCGTTCGTGTCCGGTCTACACGTCGCGGACGTGCACGAGGCCGTGTTCTGCGCAGAAGACGGCGTCGCGGACCCGCCGGCGGTCGCGCGCGAGCTCGTGCGACGCGCGGTCACCGCAGGGGTCGAGCTGCGCGAGCGAACGAACGCGCTCGAGCTCGACGCGGAGGTGCTCGTGATCGCCTGCGGCCCTCACTCCGCCCAGGTTGCGGCCGAGCGTGGCGTTGAGCTTCCGGTTCGCCCGCTCTGCCGCCAGCTGCTGGCGACCGGCCGCCTGGACATACCCGGGCGTCTCCCGATGGTGGTCGAGGCCGAGTCGGGCTTCCACTTCCGGCAGCGCGACGGGCGGCTCGTGCTCGCGATGAGCGACGCGCGGCCGCGCTGGGGTTTTGAGGAGCGGGTCGACGAGTCCGTCTTCGACGACCGGCTCGCGCGGCTCGCGCACCGCTACCCGCCCGCCGCGGGCACGACGATCGACCGGGCGTGGGCCGGCCTGTACGACGTCACCCCTGACTGGCATCCGATCATCGGCTGGGTGGGGGACGGGGTTTACTCAGCGTGCGGCTTCTCAGGCCACGGATTTATGCAATCTCCTGCTGTCGGAATGGCGGTCGCGGAGGAGCTCCTCGACGGCGAAGCCTCGTTCGACTTGTCGCCCTTCCGGCTTTCCCGCTTTGAGGAGGGCGCGATCGTCCCGGAGGAAGTCATCCTCTAAACGATGAACCTTGCGGATCGGCGCGAGCATCGGCAGCGTTCAGCGCGTGAACAAAGCTGAGGCACGGGAGGTAGCCCGCACGAAGGCCACGGAACTTCGTGAGCTGGGATGGTCCCAGTTACGCGAGCGGTACTTGGACCGGCCCGAGACGATTGAGGTCGTGGGAGACTCCGGCACCACGTACCAAGTGCAGACTCTCGCCGTGTGGGACGGCGGTGATGAGGGGAACCTCCGAGTCTTCGTAGCAGTCGATGACGGCGGTTGGCGCGCGTTCGTTCCGCTCTCCGAAGACTTCATCGTTGCGCCCGATGATTCGTTCGTAGGGGAATAACAGCCGGCCGAGGAAGAGCCAGGGGGTCTTTACGGCGAAGGGACGTCGACGTGTTGGAGCGCGTCGCCGGACGCTCTGCGTAAACGATTTCTCTACGACATGACAGCCGAGACTCTTGTGCGCTGATCGTCACGCTTTTGGCACACACGCGTCACCATGCGTGACACGTTTCGGCGTAACGTTCAGGTAGGGGCGCTCGTTGCGCCCCCCACCGGGGCTGCGCTGCACGGTGCAGCTCGTCACTCACGACTCGAACGCCAGCCCCCGCCGCGAGAGTTCCTCGACCGCATAGCGACCCTCGATTGTCGCCTCCACGTCGAACTCCTCGCCGATGTCCGGGTCCTTCCCGATCAGCTCACGCGCACGCGAGACCGGCTCGCTCGACGCACTTTCGGCGGCCTCGCGCGACTCCCACAGGTACACGGCTCCCCAGCGCTCGGTGGCCTCGTCCGAGATCCACGCCTTGAAGCGCAGCCCGGGCACCTCTGCGAACGCGTCCACCGACTCGTCGCGGAGGTAGCGCCGCAGCTCCTCGATCGTCGTCTTCGAGTCGGCGAGGTTCCAGAGGACAACCCGGACGAGCACCGCGGCAGCCTAGGCGACCCTCTTCGCGGAGATGATCGTCGATCGCCGTTCGCCGGCCACCTCGCGGATGCCGGGGTGCGCCCCGAACCCGAGCCGGAGCTTCAGACGATGGTTTGCGTCGCTCCTCGAGCCGCCGTGGGGGAAGACCCACGACCCCTGTCCGCACGCTCCGATGAGCCGGACGATCGCCGCACGCCGCGGGTGCTCGTCCGTCGACTGCTCGATCGCGACTATTCGAAGAACCGCTCGGGGTAGGGCAGCTTCTCCATCAGCTGCTTGATCTGGCGCAGCGTCTCGGCCTCCTCGTGCCCGAAGTCGTTCAGGTACGCGTGGACCGCGTTCCGGAGCAGCTTCAACTCTTCGTCGCTCAGCTCAATCGTGTGCATGGGCGGAGCCTATCCCGTACGCCCGCGATCGGTTCTACATCCGAAAGACGCCGAACGTCGTCTCCGGGATCTCCGCGTTCAGCGCTGCAGAGATCCCAAGTCCCAGGACGCGGCGCGTGTCGAGCGGGTCGATGATCCCATCGTCCCAGAGCCGGGCCGTCGAGTAGTACGCGTTCCCCTCGCGCTCGTACTGCTCGCGAATCTCGTCGGGATCGGCGTTCCCGACCATCGTCAAGACGGTCGCGGCCTGCTCGCCGCCCATCACCGAGATGTGCGCGTTCGGCCACATCCACAGCTGGCGCGGCTCGTAGGCGCGCCCGCACATCGCGTAGTTGCCTGCACCGAACGAGCCGCCGATCACGACCGTGAACTTCGGCACCTGAGCGTTCGCGACCGCCATGACCATCTTGGCGCCGTCACGGGCGATCCCGCCGGCCTCGTACTCCTTGCCGACCATGAAGCCGGTGATGTTCTGGAGGAAAACGAGCGGCACGCGCCGCTTGCAGCAGAGCTCGATGAAGTGGGCGCCCTTCTGCGCGGACTCTGCGAAGAGAACGCCGTTGTTCGCAAGTATTCCGACGGGGTACCCGTCGATGCGCGCGAATCCGCAGACGAGCGTCTCGCCGTAGAGCGCCTTGAACTCCGCGAACCGAGACCCGTCGACGACGCGCGCGATCACCTCGCGCGCGTCGAGCTGCGTCCGGTAGTCGTCCGGGATCAAGCCATAGAGCTCGCGCGGGTCCGCCGCGGGCGGCTCGGGCTCTGCGACCTCCCACGGTGGGTCCGGTTTTCGCAGGTGCAGGTTGCGCACGATCTGCCGCACGAGCGCGAGCGCGTGTTCGTCGGAGGTCGCGTAGTGATCCGCCACGCCCGATTGCCGCGCGTGAACGTCCGCGCCCCCGAGCTCTTCCGCGCTCACGTCCTGGCCGGTCGCCGCTTTCACCAGGGGCGGCCCGCCGATGAAGATCGTCCCGGTGCCGCGAACGATGATCGTCTCGTCGCTCATCGCTGGCACGTACGCGCCACCCGCCGTACACGAGCCCATCACCGACGCGATCTGCGGCACTCCCGCGGCGGAGAGGTTCGCCTGGTTGAAGAAGATGCGCCCGAAGTGCTCGCGGTCGGGGAAGACCTCGTCCTGCAGCGGCAGGAACGCACCGCCGGAATCGACGAGGTAAATACACGGGAGCCGATTCTGGGCCGCCACTTCCTGCGCGCGCAGGTGCTTCTTGACCGTCAGCGGGAAGTACGAGCCGCCTTTCACCGTCGCGTCGTTCGCGACGATCACGCACTCGCGGCCCTCGATCACGCCGACACCAGTCACGATCCCCGCGCTTGGCGCCTGGCCGTCGTAGAGCTCCCAGGCCGCGAGCGCGTTCAGCTCGAGGAACGCAGTGTCGGGATCAAGCAGCCGGTCGATCCGTTCGCGAGCTGTCAGCTTGCCGCGCGAGCGATGACGCTCGACGGCTCGCTCGCCGCCGCCTCGGGCGACGAGAGCCGTGCGCTCACGGAGCTCGCCGACGAGCTCCTCCATGCGCGCGCGCCGCCGCTCGAAGTCAGCCGACTCGCCTTCGACTTGCGAGGTCAGCACCGCCATCCTCGGTGAGCCTAGCTGGCACCCCGGCGAGGTTGAGGATGGCGGGGACGAGCGACTTCGAGATCAGCCCCTTCGTGAGGTAGGCCGAGGCGCCGGCGCGGAGGGCGGCCCGCGAGGTCTCGACGTCCTCGGAAGCGGTGAGGACGATCACGCGGCACGGCAGGCCGAGCTCGGCGATCCGCCGCGTGGCCGAGAGGCCGTCGAGCCGCGGCATGTCGACGTCCATCAGGATCACGTCGGGCATGAGGCTCGTGGCGAGGCGGAGCGCCTCGATCCCGTCGGCAGCCTCGGCAACGACCTCGATCTCGGGGTGGCCGGCGAGCATGGCCTCGATCGTCTTCGCGAACAGGGGGTGATCGTCCACGATCAGCACGCGAACGGGCCGCATGCCTTCTCAACGCGAGGCCGGGCTGTTCGGTTACGAGCGCGCGAACACGGCCCGAACGGTCCCAGCCTTGCTCGCCCGGAAGCTGCAGACCGGCCGGGCACCCCGGCAGGGCCCCGTCCAGCGCGCAAACCGCCAGCCACGCGCAGCGCGGGCCCGGAGGGCGACCGAGTCGCCCGTCGCAAGCGTCCGGGCGCAGGTCCGGGCGCAGGGGATCGTGCCGCTGACCGCGCCTCGGCCGGTCACGGCGACGGTCACCTGCAGCGCGAGGCGGAAGACCGCGGAGACGGTGGTCGAAGCCCCGAGCGTGAGCGTGCAGTCGGGTGCCAGCCCCGTGCAGCCGCCCGCCCAGCCGCGGAAGAGGAATCCGTCTGCGGGCTCGGCGCTCAGGGTCACCTCGGTGCCTGCGTTCCACTCGCTCACGCAGGCCGTCTCGCACGCGAGCCCGGGGCCGTCGCGGATCACGCCGCGGCCGGCCGGCGACAGAGTGAGCTCGACCTGCCGTTGTGCGAGCAGCAGCCACGCGGAGTCCTGGAGATCGAACCAGGGCCCCGAGTGGCCGTAGTAGTCATCGCGGCCAACGTCCAGGATCGTCGCATCGAGACTCGAGGCGACGAGGAACTGCCAGAGGAGGTCGCGCGCGTCGTCGCACGGATGCCCCTCGTCGCCGGGGCACGCGTGCGGCGCGCCGGGTGGCAGCGCGCCGAGCATGTGCACGAGCTCGTGCGCAGCGACGAGCGCGTTGCCGCTGCCGGTGCCGACGTCCGTGCGGCAGCCGGCGCGCATGAACACCAGCGCATAGGAGAAGCGACCGCCTTCGCGCGGGTCGCCGGCGGCGGTTCCGCAGATGTCCTCCTCCTGGGGACGACCGACCCCGTCATAGAAGACCAGGTACTTCTTCTGAACGTCGTTGAACTCGAACGGAGGGTTGCCGAGCGCCTCGGCGACGAGCTCGAACTGGTTCTGCCGCGCGTAGAACGCACCCGGCTGCAGCAGGCGGGCGAAGCTCAGGTCGAGCCGTCCGAAGCGCGAGTCGCAGCCGGGGAACTCGAACAGGTCGAAGCGCGGGGCGCGCTCGGGGTCCTGGCCGCGCCACCAGGCGTCGATCGCCGAGACGTCGGTCGCGAGCGCAGATGCGAGCGCGCCGAACCGGTCCTCCCCGTCAGCCGGAATCACGTAGATCACGTGGATCTGGGGTCCACCGGCGCGGTCGTTCAGCCGGTCCGCGTTTGCCTCGTCGCCGCCGCACCAGCGCACTGGTGCTACGGCGGCGCTCGCGGGCGGGGCGACCGCGAGCGCGCCGAGCGCGCAGACGAGGGCGAAGGATAGGCGCACGCGGCACAGGGTGCCAGAGGGCTGCCTGCAATCGCACTCACAGCGTTCTGTCAGCAGCGACGACTACTGTCCAAGCTCGTGCGCACCTCAGTCGCGGTCCTCGTGGTCGGCCTCGTTGCCGTGCCTCTGGCTGCGGCGGCCGCTCCGACAACGATCTCGGTGCAGCTCTCCGCGAAGGCGGTCGTGCTCTCCCGCGCCGAGGTCCCGGTCGGGACAGTGCGCTTCGCGGTTGTGAACGTCGGCGCGAAGCCGAACCGATTCGCGATCAACGGCAAGCGGACGCGGCTACTCAAGAAGCGCGAGCGGGCGACGCTGGTCGTCGAGTTTGCCAAGGCAGGGTCGTACCGCGCGAACGCGCTCGGGAGCACGCGCATCCTCCGGGTAACGGAGCCCGAGCCTGAGCCGGAGCCGGTCGCGAAGTTGACGATCTTGGGCTCGTTCGCGATGCCGACGGACATCGACGCGCCGCCGCACAGCACGCGCCGTCTCTTCGTCGTCGAGCAGGCGGGCCTCGTGCACCTGCTCGTGAACAACGTCCGGCTGGCGACGCCGTTCCTCGACCTGCGCGACCGCGTTGACGCGACCGGAGAGGCCGGCCTGCTCTCGATCGCCTTCGCGCCCGACTACGCGACCAGCGGCCGCTTCTACGTCTACTACAACGACCGCGCGCAGAATCTCCACCTCGTCGAGTACCGCCGTGCGGCCGACAATCCCGAACTGGCGGACCCCGAGAGCGCGCGCGAGCTCCTGTACCAGATCAAGTTCGCGCCGAACCACAACGGCGGGATGCTCCAGTTCGGCCCGGATGGGCGCCTCTACGTCGCGGTGGGCGACGGCGGCTCGAGCGCCGTGTACAAGCCGGGTGCCTTCGCGCAGAAGCCCGACGCGGTGTTCGGGAAGATCCTCAGTCTCGTTCCGGAGACCGGCGAGTGGTCGGTTTGGGCGAGCGGGCTCCGCAACGCTTGGCGGTTCTGGATCGACGCGCAGAGCGGCGACACGTTCGTCGCCGACGTGGGCCAGGAGCGGCGCGAGGAGATCGACGTCGTCCCGGCCGGGCAGAGCGGCCTCAACTTCGGCTGGCCCTGTCTCGAAGGCACGCTCGTCTTCGACGAGGCGGAGACCTGTGAGAACGTGACGGCGCCGCTCTACGAGTACGCCCACGGCGCGGGCGCCTGCTCGATCACCGGCGGTGTCGTCGTGCACGATCGCCGTCTCCCGGCCCTTGCGGGTGCGTACCTCTTCGGCGACTTCTGCGGCGACTGGATTCGTGCCCTGCGTCGCTTCGAGGCCGGCTTCAGCGTCGGCGACGTCGGTGTCGAGGCGAGCCAGCCGATCAGCTTCGGCCAGGACGGCCGGGGTCGCGTCTACATCGGCTCGGCAACGGGAACCGTGTGGCGTCTCGACCCTCCCGGCTAGCGGTCATCATCCAGTCATGGCCGACGACGTGGATCGGCTCTACGAACTGCCGCTCGGCGACTTCACGGCGGCGCGGAATGCGCTGGCGAAGAAGCTCGGCACCGCCGACGTCCGCAAGTTGAAGAAGCCGACCGTCCCGGCGTGGGCGGTCAACCAGCTCGCGCGAAGGCGCGAGGTCGACATGCGCCGGCTGCTCCGCGCCGGCGAGGCACTCGAAAGCGCGCAGCGCGAGGCGGTCGCGGGCGGCGACCAGAAGGCGTTCGAGAACGCGCGGCGCGACGAGCGGGAGGCCGTGCGGAAGCTCCGCTCGGAGGCGGCTGCGCTGCTCGGCGCGGACGGCCACCCCGCGTCGGACGCGAACCTCGAGCGGATCGCCCGTACGCTCCACGCGGGAGCGGCGACCGAGGAGGGGAGGACCGCGCTCCGCGAGGGGCGCCTGAGCGAGGAGCTCGAGCCGCGCGGCTTCGAAGCCTTCGCCGGAGTGACCCCCGCTCCGGCCCGCAAACGCCGCACCGGCGAGCGCGCCCCTGCCCGGCCGCGCGCCGACGGGCGCCTGCGCAAGGCGCGCGAGGAGGCGACCGAGGCGCGGCGCGCCGCCGACGAGGCGGAGCGCATGGCCGAGAAGGCCCGTCGCGCAGCCGAGCGCGCACGGGAACGCGCAGAACGACTGGCCGGACGCGTCACCGAACTCGAGGAGCGGCGTCGGTCGTAACTGCGCCGCGGGTGCCGGCTTCGCCACCGCCCGCTCCTAGACATGCGCGGGAGCGCCCGACCCCAAAAAAGTTGAGCCGCCGCAGGCGGCGACTTTTTTTGGGTAGCAGGGGCGCAGAGACTCGAACTCTGAACCTCCGGTTTTGGAGATGCGTGCTGCGCCGCTTAGCTATGCGGCAGGCGACACGTTCGGGCCAGTCTCAGGGCCAGCGTCGTCCGCAACGCGCCATCCGAGCAGTCTTCGGCGAAGCAGATCGAGGGATGAGTGCGTGCCCGGGTCTTTGTCACCGAGCGCGATGAGAAAGACATCGCGGTCCGAGGCGTTTAGAGTCAGCCGCGCAGGCGCGTCGCCCGCCGTGACCGCTGCCTCGATTCGCCGAGCCCACCCTTCGCCTTCGGCGCCGGCTCGCGAGAGTAGGTCGCAGAGACGCGTCACCGCCGCCTCCTCGTCCACGCTGGCCTCGAACCCGGCCACCACGAAGACGATCCGCGGTCGTCGCTCGCGCTCTTCGTCCAACTAGACGTCGAAGCCGCGAAGGCGGTTCAGGAAGTCGGCCTCGCGCGGGTCGGGTGGCGGAGTCGTGCCCTTCGTGACATCCCGACGGCGCCAGATGCGCTCCACCTCTTCGATCGCCGCCGCGGTCGCTCCCGTTGGGTAGTGAAGGTTCGGGTAGATGCCCGTCGGGCGAAGCATGTCGCCGAGGGCCGCGTGGACTTCGAGCCGAAGGCTGTAATCGCCCCTGAGAGCCTCGAGCACGCGCTCAGCCCTCGCGCTGATCTGCTGCTCGGACGTGCGCGTCATCGACCGGAAGCCCGCGAGCGCGGCGTCGTAGGCTTCGCGGTACTGACGGCCGACGGCGTCGCGGTGACGCCGGTTCGCTTGGCGTGCAGCGGTCGCCCCGAGCCAGCTCGCTCCGGTGAGGAAGGCGGCGTCGGTCGACGCGACGCCTCCGACTGGCGCCGGCGGTTCCGTCCCGAGTTGCGGCAAGTCCAGTCGATAACTCTCGCTGCCGTTCGCGCGCTCGCG
>DASYUZ010000237.1:0-6195 GCA_036000665.1 Gaiellaceae bacterium | reverse complement strand
CCGAACCTCGTCACGCTCGGCGACATCTTCGACGACCTCCCGGCGACCGCGAGCCCGCTGAGCGTCTGGCTCGGCAAGGACATCTCCGGCAACGCGGTCTGGACCGACCTCGCGCGCATGCCGCACGTCCTGATCGCCGGCACGACGGGCTCGGGAAAGTCCGGCTGCATCAACGCGATCCTGACCTCGATCCTGCTGCGCGCCACGCCCGACGACGTGCGCATGATCCTGGTCGACCCGAAGCGGATCGAGCTCGGCTTCTACGAGTCGATCCCGCACCTGCTGACGCCGGTCGTCTCGAGCCCGAAGCAGGCCTCCGCCGCGCTCACGAACGTCGTCGCCGAGATGGACCGCCGCTACGAGAAGCTGAGCATCCTCCGCGCGCGCAACCTTCCGGAAGCGAACCGCGCGCTGCGCCGGCGCGGCGAGCAGCCGCTCCCGTACCTGCTGGTCGTGATCGACGAGCTCGCCGACCTGATGATGATCAGCCCGCAGGAAGTCGAGGACGCCGTGATCCGGCTGGCGCAGAAGTCGCGCGCGGTCGGCATTCACCTCGTCCTTGCGACGCAGCGGCCCTCGGTCGACGTGATCACCGGAATGATCAAGGCGAACGTCCCGAGCCGGATCGCCTTCGCGGTCTCCTCCCAGACCGACTCGCGGGTGATCCTCGACCAGGGCGGCGCGGAGAGCCTGCTCGGGCAGGGCGACATGCTCTTCAAGCCGCTTGGCACCTCGCGCCTCCAGCGCCTCCAGGGCGCCTACGTGACCGAGGAGGAGGTCGCACTGATCGTCGACCAGTGCCGCGTCCAGCGCGAGCAGGAGCTCGATGAGTCGTTGCTCGAGATGCACGACGTGCAGGTGGAGGCTGACGACGACGGCACGTTCGACCCTGACGAGGATCCGCTCCTCGACAAAGCGATCGAGATCGTCGTCCAGGCCCAGACGGCATCGACGAGCCTGCTCCAGCGGCGCCTCAGGGTCGGATACACGCGGGCCGGGCGGCTGATCGACATGCTGGAGCGGCGCGGGATCATCTCGGGCTACGAGGGCTCCAAGCCCCGCCGCGTGCTGGTCGGCGAAGGCGATCTCCACCGCCTCGTGGTGAGCGGCGACTAACCGCCCGGCTTACCGCACGTCTTAGGTGTACGAAGGGTCGCAGAGGGGTTAGCATCGTCGTGCCCTGACCCGGGCCACGAATGCAAGTCAGGAGGAGAGTCTTTTGAGCAAGCAGCGTTTCCTGCCGTTCATGCTCGCCGTCGCGCTCACGGCGCTCATAGCGGCAATCCTCGGCGGCACCGGTTCGGCCGCGCCGACGGCCACCACGAAGGTCGGCCTCGTCTCGGACACGGGCCGATTCAACGACAAGTCGTTCAACCAGTCCGCGCTCGAGGGGCTGAACCGCGCCGCGAGGGTCCTGAAGATCCAGAAGCGCGCGGTCGAGTCGCGATCGGCCAGCGACTACATCCCGAACCTGTCGACGCTCGCGCGTGCAGGGTTCAACGTCACGATCTCGGTCGGGTTCCTGCTCAACGACGCCACGAACACGGTCGCGCGACAGTTCCCGAGCTCGAAGTTCGCGATCATCGACTACTCGGTGAAGGTCCCTCCGTTCACGGACCCGAGCAAGAACGTCGCGACCCCGCGGAACGTGCGTGGACTGACGTTCAACACGAACGAGAACAGCTTCATGATCGGTTGCATGGCAGCCTTGATGGTGAAGCGCCAGGGCGGGCCGCGCGTGATCAGCGCGGTCGGCGGCCTCAACATCCCGACGGTGTCGATTTTCATCGCCGGCTATCGCGCGGGCGCGTCGTACTGCGTGAAGGGCACTCGTACGCTGGTCGACTTCTCGCAGGACTTCAACAAGCAGGACGTGTGCAAGGAGCTCGCCCTCAATCAGATCGCGAAAGGCTCGCAGGTCGTCTTCCAGGTGGCAGGGGGTTGCGGTCTGGGCGCCCTCGACGCCGCGCGGGAGAAGGGCAAGTGGGGGATCGGCGTCGACAAGGACCAGTCGAACCTCGGACCGTTCATCATGACCAGCGCCGTGAAGCGTGTCGACACGTCCGTCTTCCAGACCGCGCAGGCCGTCAAGAACGGCAAGTTCAAGGGCGGTGTCGACGCCGTGTTCAACCTGAAGAACAAGGGCGTTGCTCTGGGCAAGATCAGTCCGCGCGTCCCGAAGTCGATCGTGACGCGTGTGAACGCACTCCAGCCGCTGATCATCAAGGGAAAGATCAAGCCGCCGAAGTCGCTCTAACGACACGTCTGAAGTACACGAAGGGCGGGCACAGTCCCGCCCTTCGTCGTTCGGGGACCCGAATAGAATCGCCCTGGTGGCCGAGCGGCGTCCTGTCCTCGAGATGCGCGGGATCACCAAGCGCTTCCCCGGCGTCGTCGCGAACGACCACGTCGACTTCGACTTGCTACCCGGTGAGGTGCATGCGCTGCTCGGCGAGAACGGCGCCGGCAAGTCGACGCTGATGAACATCCTCTACGGGCTCTACACGCCAGACGAAGGCGAGATCCTGATCAAAGGCGAGCGCGTCGTCATGCACTCGCCGAAGGACGCGATCGCGCGCGGGATCGGCATGGTGCACCAGCACTTCATGCTGATCCCCGTGATGACCGTGGCCGAGAACGTCGTTCTGGCCTCCGAGCCGCGCGAAGCCGGCGTGCTGCTCGACTACAACGAGGCCGAGCGCCGCGTTCGGGAGCTCGCGGAACGCTTCAAGTTCGCGATCGATCCCCACGCGCGCGTGCAGGACATCTCCGTCGCTCAACAGCAGCGGGTCGAGATCCTGAAGGCGCTGTACCGGAAAGCGGAGATCCTGATCCTCGACGAGCCGACCGCAGTGCTCACGCCGCAGGAGGCGTTGGAGCTCTTCCAGATCCTGCGCGGCCTGATCGCCGAGGGCCTCTCGGTCATCTTCATCTCGCACAAGCTCGACGAGGTGCTGGAGATCTCGGACCGCATCACCGTGCTCCGCCGCGGCAAGACGGTGGCGACGATCCCGCGCGAGGGCGCGACCGAGCAGGAACTCGCACGCCTGATGGTCGGCCGCGAGGTGCTGCTGCGCGTCGACAAGAAGCCGGGCACCCCCGGCGAGCCCGTGTTGATCGTCGAAAACCTGTCGGTTGTCGACGACCGCGGTTTGCCTGCCGTTCGAGACGTGTCGCTGCAAGTCAGAGCGGGCGAGATCGTGGGCATCGCAGGCGTCGATGGCAACGGGCAGAGCGAGCTGATCGACGCGATCACGGGCCTGCGCAGGCCTGCGGGAGGCCGTGTGCTGATCGGCGAACAAGAGGTGACGACCAAGGACGCAGACGACCACCTCGAGGCAGGACTCGGCCACATCCCGGAAGACCGCCAGCGCCGTGGCCTCGTGCTCGAGTTCACGCTCGCGGAGAACGTCGCGCTGCACGACTATGACAAGCCGCCGATCTCCCGCTGGGGCTGGCTCAGCCCACGGCGGATGATCCAGCGTGCGCGCGACCTGCTCAGGCGCTACGACGTGCGCGGCGGAGGACCCACGACGCGCGCGTCCGCGCTCAGCGGCGGGAATCAGCAGAAGGTCGTGCTCGCCCGCGAGGTGGAGCGCGACCCGACGGTGCTCGTCGCTGCGCAGCCGACGCGCGGCCTGGACGTCGGCGCGATCGAGTTCGTGCACCGGCGGCTCGTTGAGGAGCGCGACGAGGGCCGCGCGATCCTGCTGATCTCGTTCGAGCTCGACGAGATCCTCTCGCTCTCCGACCGGATCCTCGTCATCTTCGAGGGCCGGATCGTCGGCGAGTACCCGCCCACGGTCAGCGCGGAGGAGCTCGGGGTCGCGATGATCGGCGCGACCCGAGAGGCGGCGTGAGCGAGCCCTCGCCCGAGGTCCCGCGGCAGCCGACCGGCGGCGACTACGCGCCGAGCGTCGCGGAGCGGCTCGCGGTCTATCAGCGCGCCGGCGGGATCATCACGCCGCTGCTGACCACGATCTTCGCGTTCCTGATGGGCGGTCTCGTCGTGCTCGCTACCGGCCACAATCCGATCTCGACGTACAAAGGGATCTTCGACGGCACCGGGCTGAACTACCTCTGGGCCGGGGACCGCGGGCTCGCCGAGTTCAACCTGCAGCAGACGCTGCTGGTCACGACGCCGTTGATTTTCACGGGCCTTGCCGTTGCCTTCGCGTTCCGCTGCGGGCTCTTCAACATCGGCGGCCAAGGTCAGTACATCGTGGGAGCGATGACGGCCGTCTGGGTCGGCTCGTCCTGGGCCGGTCTGCCGGGCGTGCCGCACGCGGCGATCGCGATCCTGCTGGCGGCGCTCGCGGGCGCCCTCTGGGCGGGGATCGCCGGACTGCTGAAGGCGACCGTCGGCGCGCACGAGGTGATCACGACGATCATGCTGAACTGGATCGCGTACTGGATCGGCAGTTACGCGTTCGGGCAGGGCGGCCCGTTGCAGAACAAGGAGAACGTCTCCGTACCGATCTCGAGCGACGTCGTGCCGAACGCGCGGCTGCACGTGTGGTGGGGGAACGCGCAGCTCCAGGGCCTGCACATCGGCTTCTTCTTCGCGCTCTTCGCGCTCGTCGTCTACTGGTTCGTGCTCAACCGGACGACGCTCGGCTACGAGGTACGCGCGGTCGGCTACAACCCGGAGGCGGCGCGCTACGGCGGCATCTCCGTCGCGCGGAACTACTTTCTCGCGATGGCGATCGCGGGGATCTTCGCCGGGTTCGGCGGCGCGATGGACATGCTCGGCTGGCAATTCCGGATCGGCGTGCTCGACATCCAGAACTCGACGATCGGTTTCATCGGGATCGCGGTCGCGCTGCTGGGTCGAAACACCGCTATCGGCGTAGGATTCTCTGCGCTCCTCTTCGGGGCCCTGCTCTACGGAACGTCGACGCGCAGCCTCGACCCGGCGGTCTTTCCACCGGAGCTGGCCGGCAACCTCACCTTGATGATCCAGGCGCTCGTCTTGCTCTTCGTCGGCGCCGACGTGCTCGTCATCTACGTCTGGAACCTGCGGCGCAGGCTGCGACGCGAGACCGGTCTGCCCGCGGAGGCGCCCACGTGACCGCGGGAGCGACGGCCGTTCGCCCGGGGATCCTCGACCGGCTTCCCCGTGGAGCTCGGGCGGTGGCGTGGATCGGCCTCCTGCTCGGGCTCGCCGCCTTCTGGGTCACGCTGCCGCCGTTCACGGCCAGGAGCGCCGTCGTGCCGATCCTGCTCGGCCTCCTCGGCGTGGCGGCGGGCATCTGGGCGGTCACGCGCGGCGTTCGGCGTCTCGGCTGGGGCGCGATCATGATCTCGGTCGTCGCGATCGCGCTCGGCGTGCTCGCGACACGCTCGAGCGTCGACAAGCTCGACGCGGTTGTCGTCTGGTCAGCGCTGCTCGCGTCGATGCTGCGCTATGCGACTCCACTCACGTTCGCCGCGATCGGCGGCATGTTCAGCGAGCGCAGCGGCGTCGTGAACATCGGTCTCGAGGGGATGATGCTGATGGGCGCCTTCTTCGGGATCATCGCGGCCGACAAGCTGGACTCGTGGCCTTTGGGTCTCGCTGCCGCGATGCTCGCCGGCGGACTGACAGCGCTGATCCATGCGTTCGTCTCGATCCACCTGCGCGCGGACCAGATCGTGAGCGGCACCGCGATCAACTTCCTCGCGCTCGGCGTCACCGGCTATTTCTTCGTCGACGTGTACGGCGATTTGGGCACGCCCGGAGGCATCCCGCGCATCCCCGACGTCACGCTGCCGCTGATCGAGGACATCCCCTTCGTCGGCGACGTCATCGGCCAGCTGAACCTGATGGTCTGGGCCAGCATCGCGCTCCTCTTCGTCTCGTACGTCGTCATGTTCCGGACGCCGATCGGGCTGCGAATCCGCGCTGTGGGAGAGCACCCGCGGGCGGCCGACACGGTCGGGATCTCGGTCTACGGCGTGCGCTACGCGTGCGTGGCTATCTCGGGAATGCTCGCTGCAGCCGGCGGGGCCTACCTCTCGATCGGCTTCCTCGGCTCGTTCAACGAGAACATGACCGCGGGGCGCGGCTTCATTGCGCTGGCGGCGCTCATCTTCGGGAACTGGCGCCCGTTCGGCGCATTCGGGGCCGCGCTGCTGTTCGGCTTCTCGAGCGCGCTCGCGCAGCGGCTGCCGGAGTACTCGCCGTCGGGCGCCGTGCTCTTCCAGGCGCTCCCG
>DASYUZ010000236.1:0-7351 GCA_036000665.1 Gaiellaceae bacterium | reverse complement strand
TCGAACGCGCCGAGCTCGTTCGAGGCGCTGATGAAGACCATCTCGACGGCGTTCACGCGACCGAGGAGCTCGTGCGGCGTCGCGAGGGCGACGATCGTGCTCCTGATGTTCATGCTGATCATGTCCGCGAATCCGCTCACGGCGAGCGCGAGCAGGGAGAGCAGGAACGAGCGCGAGAGCCCGAACACGAGCATGCTCGCTCCGAACACGCCGACGACGACGAGCAGCGTCCTCCCCGCTCCGCCGCGCAGCGGCCGCCGCGTGAGCATGATCCCCGCGGCGAGAGCCCCGACTGCGGGCGCACTGCGCAGGACGCCGAGTCCCTCCGGCCCCGTGTCGAGCACGTCGCGCGCGAACAGCGGAAGGAGCGCCACCGCCCCGCCGAGCAACACGGCGACGAGGTCGAGCGAGATCGCGCCGAACATGACGGGGGTTCGCCGGATGAACCTCAGCCCCTCGAGCACGCTCGCGAGGCCTTCGGCCCCGGTGACCGGGAGGCCGCGGATGGCCCTCGGTTCGCGCAGCGCTGCGACGCAGCCGAGCGCGAGACCGAAGAGGGCCACGGCGACGCCGTAAACGAGCTCCGCGCGAACCGCGAACAGGACACCCCCGACCGCCGGCCCGGCGACCACGGCGGCTTGTGTCGCGCTCGAGCGGATAGCGAGCGCACTGGCGATGATGTCGGCCGGAACGAGCGTGGGCGGCAGCGCGCGGGCGGCCGGTGTTCCGAGCGCCGATGCCACGCCCGAGGCCACCGCCAGCGCCAGGAACGGCCACAACTTCGATGCCCCGGAGTACGTGACGACGATGAGCAGCGTCGTCACGATCATCAGCAGCGCAAGCGAGCCCGCGAACACGAGCCGTCGTGAGAGGCGGTCCGCCACGTGGCCTGCGGGCAGGGCCAACAGCGGCAGCGGCACGAACTCCGCGAGCCCGATCAACCCCAGGTCGAAGGCGCTGCGGTGGATCGCGTAGACCTGCCAGCCGATCGCCACGGCGACCATCTGCGAGCCGAGGCTCATGCCGACGAGTGCCGAGACGAGCAGCGCGTAGTCGCGGTGCCGCAAGGCCTCGGGGACGCGCGCGATCATCTCGGCGCGAAGTATTCGTACGCGCCGAGGTCGGGCGCCGCTGTGCGTGAGCGGCCGAAGATGTCCTTCGCGGGCGCGTACGGCCGCACGCCCGTCGTGCCCACGATGCGCAGCGGTCGCGCCGAGCGGGGGCCGACGACGAGCTCCCGGTACGAGCCCGGCCGCAGCACGATCGTCCCTCGGGAGTCACGAAGGGCGGCCGCGGCGTCCTGGAACTCCGCGTCGCCACGAACCCGGATCGTCGTCGTCGCCGCGGGACCCGCGCTCAGGCCGAAGACGACGACCAGCGCCACGCGAGCTGTCATCGGCACACCCTATGCGGAGGGGCGGCGCCTGATCCGGCGGCGGATCAGCACGGCGACGGCGAGCGCCGGCAGGGCCAGCGCAACCCCCGCGACACGGACGCCGGCGACATCGGCGATCGCGCCGTCGACGAGGCTCGCGAACGGCCGCAGACCGAGGAACGCGATCGACCAGAGCGCCATGATTCGCCCGCGCTGGCGCTCGTCGACCTCGAGCTGGAGCTGCGTCGTCGCGCGGGCGTTCGAGGCGAGGTAGCCGAAGCCGGCGACGAAGAGGAACAGGAAGGCAATCCAGAGCGACGGGGCGAGCGCGAACGCGACGATTCCCGCCGCGAGAATCGTGAGCGTCGCGACCGTCAGCCGCGGGGAGCCCTCGCGACCGGCGAAGAACAGCGCGGCCGCCACGGCCCCCGTGCCGAAGACGCCGATGATCACGCCGGCGACGGTGTCGGAGTAGCCAAACGCGTGCGCGAACGCCGGGGCCTCGGTGTTCACGGGATCGGACGCGAACCCGACCGCAAGCACGACGAACAAGAGCCAGAGGAGTCGAGGCTGTCTGCGCAGCAGCGCGAGGCTCTCGCGGAGCGGCGCGCTTGCGGCCCGCTGCTGCGGCCGCGGTCGCACGAGCAGGAGCGCGGCGACGAAGATGAGGTACGAGCCCGCATTGATCAGGAACGCGACCGGGATGCCGAACGCTGCAATGGCCGCAGCCGCGAGGGCAGGGCCGATCGCCCGCGCGAGGTTGAACGTCATCGAGTTGAGCGCGATCGCCGCGCCGAGGTCGCGCGGCTGGACGAGCGACGCAACCAGTGCGAGCTGCGCCGGAGAGGAGAAGCCGCTGACGACGCCCAGCAGGAGCCCGAAGCCGATCACGACCCATGCGTTCGCGAGGTCGGCGAACGCGAGCAGGCCGAGCGTTGCGCTGAGGACAACCGCGGTGCTCTGCGTGACCAGCAGGATGCGCCGCCGGTCGAGCCGGTCGGCGGCCGCCCCCGCCCAGGGCGCGAGCACCAGTAGGGCCCGAAGTGCCGCTGCGTGACGACCTGGAGTGCGGCCCGAGGGCCGGTGAGCGGCCGGAGGGCGATCTCGGCGGTGGACGACACCGCATCCTCGTACCGCCTCCGGCGAAGCGCCAACCAGCGCGCCAGTCGGCATGATTCCGCTCCGCGATGCGCAGCGACCCTCAACCGAACACGACCGCCGCGGGCGAGCTCGGCGTTGTGCTCCGAGACCTCGACTACTCGGAGTCGGCGATCTCCGAGCTGCTGGACGACGACGCCTACGCGGGTGAGGCCGAGGACCTGCCGGTGTACGCGCGACGGCTCCCGGACACCCGACTCGCCACCGTCATCCGGGCACTCTTCCTCGGCCTCCCGGTCCCCGAGCGCGAAGCGGTCCGCGCGCTCGGCCGCCGGGGAGTGAACGCCCTCGAGGCCACCGGTCTCGCCGAGGTCGGAAGCGACGTCGTGCCGCGGGCGCGCGTTCTGCCCGTCGACGAGCTGCTGGTCGCCGCCGACGGCTCATCGCGCGGCGCCGACGACCCGCCCGACTACGTCGCCGCCTACTCGCCCGCGTCGCACGTGTGCGCCTCGCTGACGCCTCGCCGGCGCGTCGAACGAGCACTGGACGTCGGAACCGGAAGCGGCGCCCAGGCGCTGCTCGCGGCGTCTCATGCAGGACACGTCGTCGCGACGGACGTCAATCCGCGCGCGCTCGCGTACACGCAGCTGAACGCTGCGCTGAACGGCCTGACGAACGTCGAATGTCGTCTCGGCAGCCTGTTCGAGCCCGTCGCCGGCGAGCGCTTCGAGCTGATCACCTGCAACGCGCCGTACGTCATCTCTCCCGAGCGCCGCTGGGCGTACCGGGACGCCGGGCATCAGGGCGACGGGGTCTCGGAGCTGGTCGTGGGCGAGGCGGCAAGCCATCTCGCCGAAGGGGGTTTCGCGACGCTGCTCGTCAGCTGGCTGGCCCGCGACGAGGACGAGCCGGACGAGCGGGTGCTCGAGTGGGCGGAGCGGACCGGCTGCGACAGCTGGATCCTCGTCGCGTGGGAGACGGACGCGCTCGGCCATGCGGCGGGCTGGAACTCGCACCTGGCGGACGATCCCGACGCGTTCGGCGCCGCGCTCGACGAATGGCTCGGCTACTTCGACCGGCTCGGCGTGGGCTGGGTCAGCGAGGGCGCGGTCGTGCTGCACCGGCGCCCGGGCGGCCGGCAGACTGCGCGTGCGGACTCGTTCGACGACGAGCTGCTCGAGGACGCCGGCGAGCAGATCGAGCGGGCATTCGAAGCGCGGGCGCGGCTTTCCGAGCTCCGCACCTCGGCCGACCTGCTCGAGGCGCGCCTGTCGGTGGTCGCGGCACTCCGCCTCGAGCAGGACGTCGAGCCGGAACACGGCGTGACGGCCGCTCGCATCTCTCTCGACGAGGGGACGTACTCGACGGTTGAGACGACGGGACCCGTTCTCGCGATCGTCTCGTCGCTTGACGGCCGCCCGTCGCTCGGCGCCGCCGTGGAGGCTGTCGCCGAGCGCCTGGGGCTGTCCGAGACCGACGCGTCGAAGCTCCGCCGCGAAGCCCTCCGCGTCAGCCGCGAGCTGCTCGAGCTCGGTGCGCTTCGGTTCCTTTAGCGCAGATGAACGCGAGGCCGCAACGCATCGACGGCTACGCGCCGATCAGGGACTACGCCGCGATCGGCGACGGCCGCACCGTTGCGCTCGTCGCCGCGGACGGCGCGATCGACTGGCTCTGCCTTCCCGACCTCGATTCGGCCAGCGTCTTCGGCGCCCTGATCGATGCGGAGCGCGGCGGGCGGTTCGTCGTCGAGCCGCAAGTCCCCTACCAGGTAGCGCGCCGCTACCAGCCGGAGACGAACGTCCTCGAGACGACGTTTGCGACCGCCGAGGGAAGCGTGCGCTTGACCGACGCGATGACGCTCCCTGCGAGCGGCCTGAGCCCCTACCGCGAGCTCGTGCGCCGCGTCGAGGGCCTCGCCGGAGCCGTGCCGCTGCGCTGGCGCGTCGAGCCGCGCTTCGGTTACGGCGGGGCGGCGACGCGCATCGACCGCCGCGCCGGAGCGCCCGTCGCTCTCAGCGGTCGCGACGCGCTCGCGGTCCGCACCTGGGAGGCCGGCGAGCCGGAGTACGACGACCAGGCGATCACCGGTCGCTTCCACACCGCTGAAGGCTCGGTCAGCCTGCTCGTGCTCAGCGCCGCCCATCAGGAGCCGCTCGTGCTGCCGAGCCGCGCGGAAGCCGAGTCACGGCTCGAGGCGACGGCCGAGTCATGGCGTCGGTGGGCGGCGGACCGCGAGTACGACGGACCGTGGCGCGACGCCGTCCTCCGCAGCGCGCTCGCGCTCAAGCTGCTGGTCTATGCGCCTTCGGGCGCCATCGCCGCGGCGGCGACGACGTCGCTCCCCGAGGAGATCGGCGGCGAACGCAACTGGGACTACCGCTTCTCGTGGCCGCGCGACGCGGCCTTCACGCTCCAGGCCCTTCTCGGGCTCGGCTGCGACCCGGAGGTGCGTTCCTTCTTCTCGTGGATCCTCCACGCCTCACAGCTGACGCACCCGCGCATCCAGGTCCTCTACCGCCTCGACGGCCGCGTCAACGCCGACGAAGACTCCTTGCCACTTGCGGGCTACCGCGCGTCCCGGCCCGTTCGCGTCGGAAACGGTGCGGCCGATCAGACGCAGCTCGACGTCTACGGCGAGCTGTTCTGGGCCGCTTCGCATTTTGCGTCCGAGACCCGCGGTCTCGATCGCGACCACGGCCGCCGTCTCGCGGAGATCGCCGACTTCATCTGCAAGATCTGGGAGCAGCCTGACGCGGGCATCTGGGAGCTGCGCGGCGAGCCGAAACACTTCATCCAGTCGAAGATGATGTGCGCCGTCGCCCTCGGGTGTGCCTGCGAGCTGGCCGGGAAAGGGCTGCTGCCGGCGAAGAACGTCGAGCGGTGGCGAAAGGAGCACGAGCGGATCCGCGAGTTCGTCGAGAGCCGCGGCTATTCCGAGAGCAGGCGGAGCTACAAACGAAGCGTTGACGAGGACGAGGTCGACGCGTCGCTGCTGCTCGCCGTCCTCGCGGGCTACGACGAGCCGCGAGCTTCGCGTCTGCTGCAAACGGTCGACGCGGTCCGGCGTGACCTCGCCCGCGGGCCGCTCATCAGCCGCTATCGCGCTGACGACCGCCTGCCGGGTGAAGACGGGGCGTTCCTCGCCTGTTCGTTCTGGCTGGCCGAGGCGTACGCCCGCCAGGGGCGCCTCGACGAGGCGGTGGCGCTGATGGACGAGCTCGTGCCGCTGGCGAACGACGTCGGTCTCTTCGCCGAGGAGATCGACCCGACGACGGGGGAGTTTCTCGGCAACTTCCCGCAAGGCCTGTCGCACCTGGCGCTGATCAACGCGGCCGTTTCGATCGCGGAGGCGGGACGCTGATCTGGGGGGCGATCCTCGGCGGTCTGGCCGGCACGCTCGTGCTGACGACGATGTTGCGCGCCGCGAGCGAGCTCGGCCTTACGCGCATGGACATTCCGTTCCTGCTCGGGACGGCCGTGACGGCCGACCGCGTGCGCGCCAAGGCGATCGGCTATGCCATGCACTTCGGCTTCGGGCTGATCTTCGCTCTCGTCTACTACGCGGTGTTCGTCGTCATCGACGAGAGCGGCGTCTTGCTCGGGGCGCTCTTCGGGCTCGTCCACGCACTCTTTGCCGGGAGCGCCCTCGTCAACATCCTCCTGCCGGTCGTCCATCCGCGCATGGGGACGGGCTTCACCCCGGCCGGCTCGGCGCCGCTCCTCGAGCCGCCGGGCTTTCTGCTCCTCCACTACGGTCGCCAGACGCCGCTCGTGACGATCATCGCGCACATCGCCTACGGCGCAATCGTCGGCGGCTTCGTCTCGCTCGCGAGCTGATGCGGGGCAACGTCGTCGTGGTCACCGGAGCGTCGTCGGGAGTCGGTCGCGCCTGTGCGCGCGAGTTTGCGCGCCGGGGCGCCAGCGTCGGCTTGATTGCCCGCGGACGCGACGGGCTCGACGCGGCACGGCGCGAGGTCGAGGAGCTCGGCGGCCGGGCGCTGGTCCTGCCGGCGGACGTCGCAAACGCCGGCGAGGTCGAGACCGCTGCCAAACGCGCCGAGCAGGAGCTCGGCCCGATCGACGTCTGGGTCAACAACGCGATGCTGTCCGTCTTCGCGCCGGTGAAGGAGCTCGACGCGGACGAGATCGGCCGCGTCACCGAGGTGACGTACCTCGGCACCGTCCACGGAACGCTGGCCGCGCTCAGGCGAATGCTCCCGCGCGACCGCGGTGTCATCGTTCAGGTCGGCTCGGCGCTCGCCTACCGTGCGATCCCGCTGCAGGCGGCGTACTGCGGCGCCAAGCATGCGATCGAGGGCTTCACCGAGTCGCTGCGCTGCGAGCTGCTCCACGACGGGAGCAACGTCCGGGTCACGATGGTGCAGCTGCCGGCTCTGAACACGCCGCACTTCAACGTCGTGCGTTCACGGCTCCCACGGCATCCGAAGCCGGTGCCACCGATCTTCCAGCCCGAGCTCGCCGCGCGCGCGATCGTCTGGGCGGCCGAGCACCCGCGGCGCGAGCTCTGGGTCGCGCGCTCGACGGTTATGGCGCTGCTCGCAAACCGGCTCGCGCCGGGGCTGCTTGACCGCTATCTCGCCCGCAGCGGTTACGACGCGCAGCAGACAGCTGAAGCAGTCGCCCCCGACCGCCCGGACAACCTCGCCGACGCACTGCCGGGCGACCGCGGGGCGCACGGGCTCTTCGACGCCGAGGCTCGCGACCGCAGCCTCCAGCTCTGGGCCGCGGAGCGCCGCGGCCAGTTGGCCGCGGCGGGCGCGGCTCTGGCCGCGACGGTCTGGGCGGTCCGCGCTAGAAGTCGATGAGAGCGAGGCCGGTCTCGGCGTCGCTCCGCTTCCGCAGGTGCTCCGGCGACTC
>DASYUZ010000235.1:0-6428 GCA_036000665.1 Gaiellaceae bacterium | reverse complement strand
GAGGTGCTGGCGGCGCTGCGCGGCAGCGTGATTCCGGCGACGATCGGCGCCGTCCCCGGCGTGACGACCGCGGTCACGGGCAAGACGGCGGCCACGAGCGACTTCAACGCGACGATGGCGGACCGCATGCCGATCGTGTTCGCGTTCGTGCTCCTGCTCGTGTTCGTCCTGCTGCTGGTGACGTTCCGCTCGATCGTGATCCCGATCAAGGCCGTGTTGCTGAACCTGCTTTCGGTCGGCGCGGCGTACGGCGTCCTCGTCGCCGTCTTCCAGCACCGCTGGGCGGAGGGGAGCCTCGGCTTCCACTCGAACGGCGCGATCGTGTCGTGGCTGCCGATGTTCCTCTTCGTGATCCTGTTCGGACTCTCCATGGACTACCACGTGTTCATCCTCAGCCGGGTCAAAGAGCTCGTGGACGGCGGCATGGACACCGACGACGCGGTCGCCGCCGGGATCAAGCGAACGGCGAGCGTCGTCACGAGCGCGGCGGCGGTGATGATCGCGGTGTTCGCGATCTTCGCGACGCTGAACGTCCTGGAGATGAAGCAGATGGGTGTGGGGCTGGCGGCGGCGATCCTGATCGACGCGACGCTGATCCGTGCCGTCCTGCTGCCGGCGACGATGAAGTTGCTCGGGGACTGGAACTGGTATCTGCCCCGGTGGCTCGAGTGGCTGCCGCGGCTGCCGGCGCGGGCGCCCGGGGTCCCCGCGCTGGACGCGGCGTCCTAGGAGAAACCCTCGAGCGCGGCCCGGACGAGCGACGGCAGCGTGTCCAGGTTGTAGCCGCCCTCCAGCACCGCGGCGACGCGCGGCGCCAAGCGGGACGCCCGGGCCGCGAACTCCCTGAAACCGGCGTCAGTGACCTGCATCCCGGCCAGCAGGTCCTCGGCGTGCGCGTCGAACCCTGCCGAGACGATCAGCAGCTCGGGCTCGAAGCGGCTCACCACGGGCTCGACGAGCTGGTCGAACGCGGACAGGTACTCCTCGTCGCCACAGCCGGCCCCGAGGGGAATGTTCAGCGTCGTCTCGTTTTGCTCGTCCGGGCCCCCGGTGCCGGGATAGAACGGCCACTGGTGCAGCGAGACGTAGAGGACCGTGGGGTCGTCCCAGAAGATCGCCTGCGTGCCGTTGCCGTGGTGGACGTCCCAGTCGAGGATCGCGACCCGGCCGGCGCCGAGCTCCATCTGCGCCCAGCGCGCCGCGATCGCCGCGTTGTTGAAGAGGCAGAAGCCCATCGCGCGGTCGGGCAGCGCATGGTGCCCCGGCGGGCGCACGAGTGCGAACGCCTCTTGCTCGACCGCGGCGATCGCGGTTCCGGCGGCGAGCAGCGCCGCGTCATACGAGGTCTCGCTGACGGGTGTGTCGGGGTCCGCCCACGTCTCGTGGTCCACGAGCTCGATTCGCTCCACGTGCGCGGGCGTGTGGCAGCGGAGCAGATCGTCACGCGTCGCACGCTTGCCCTCTTCCCAGCCGAAGGCCTCGAGCAGCCGCGCGATCCGCTCCGGCGACTCGGGGTGGTGGTGCGTCGGGTGCAGTCGGGTGAAGTCGGGGTGCGACAGAACCTTCACGCGCGCGCGGCGAGCCGCCCCGCGAGCTGGCCCAGTCCCCAACCCTCCACGAGGGCGGACGCCTCCGCCCACGTTGGCGTCTGATCGTCGATGGGAGGAAGGGGAGCGGAGGCGTCCACCGTTGCGATTCGCCGGTAGAGGCGCAGCTCCTCCGCCTGCGCCGAGAACCGCCCGGCCTCGAGTGCGCCCTCGAGCGAGCCGTACTGACGCAACAGGTCGGCGGCGGTCTTCGGGCCGACGCCTTTCGCGCCCGGGAGTCGGTCCGAGGGATCGCCGCGGAGCGCGATGAAGTCTGGCACCTGCGCCGGCTCGACCCCGTAGCGCTCGCGCACTTCTGCCGGACCGACGCGCGCGAGCTCGCTCACGCCGCGCGTCGGCTGCAAGATCGTCGTTCGCTCGCTCGCGAGCTGAAACAGATCGCGGTCGGAGGTTGCGACCAACACGTTTCTGCGCTTCTGCTCTTCCGCGGCGACGACGGCGCCGAGGAAATCGTCGGCCTCGTAGCCCGGCGCCTTCGCGTACGCGAAGCCGAGGGCGGACACGAGCTCAGGCAACCGGTCGAGCTGCTCGAGCAGGTCGTCCGGGAACTCGCGTCCCGACTGATACGCGGGAAACGCCTCGTGTCGATACGTCGGCGTGTCGAGCGAGTCGAAGCCGACGAACACCGCACGCGGCTGCTCGTTCTCCCAAAGCCTCAGCAGCATGTTCGCGAACCCGACGATCATGTTCGCCGGCTTCCCGTCGGCGCGTTTGATCGACGACGGCAGCGCGTGGTACGCGCGATGCGCGAGCGAGTCGCCGTCGACAGCGAGGAGTGGTGCCTTCACAACGTCTCCTCGAGTCGCGCGATCTCCGCCATCAAGCGCTCGGTCGCCTCCTGCGCCGCTTCGCGCGGATCCTGGTCGCGCAGATCGTCGAGTGGAACGGGCGTGCCGTATACGACGCGCAGTGGACCGAGCTTGCGCAGGCGGTCCGTTCCCTTGATCGCCGCTGGGATCAGCGGCACGTCCGCGGCGAGCGCGATCCGCGCGGCGCCCTTGTGGGCACGCGGCTGCCACTTCTTGACGAGGCCCTTCTCGCGCCGCGTGCCCTCGGGGAACATGACCACGACGTGCCCGTCGCGGGCCAGCCGCTCGGCGGTGTCGATCGCCGCCTGGTCGGACTGTCCGCGGTGGACCTTGAAGGCACCGGCGGACTCGATGATCGGCCCGAGCGGCCAGAAGAAGAGCTCCGACTTCCCCATGAAACGCAGGTAGCGCCACGGAAACATGGGGAGTCCGATCGCCCAGGGGTCGAAGTTGGACAGGTGGTTCGAGGCCAGGACGAACCCGCCTTCCCGAGGCACATTTTCGATGCCGGAAGCCTTGGGCCGGAAGAGGAGGTTCATGACTGGGCGGCTCAGGGCACCGATCGTCCGATAGAGCTTGGAAGGGCGCGGTGCCACGGCGCCGAATTCTGCCGCCTTGACAACGCTCGCTAAGGTGAGCCGGTGCCCAAGACCCTCGTAATTGCAGAAAAACCGTCCGTCGGCCGCGACCTTTCGCAGGCGCTGCCGGGCGATTTCGAGCGCCTGACGCTCAAGGGCGTGGCGCCGATCAAGGACGATCCGTACTACCTGGAATCCGACGACTACGTGATCACGTGGGCCGTCGGGCACCTGGTCACGCTCGCAGATCCGGAGGACTACGACGAGAAGCTCAAACGCTGGAAGCTCGACGACCTCCCGATCCTCCCGGAGCAGTTCACGCTGAAGCCCCGCGACGCGAAGTCGAAGAAGCAGCTCAACGTGATCAAGAAGCTGCTTCAGCGCGACGACGTCGACCACGTGATCAACGCGTGCGACGCAGGGCGCGAGGGCGAACTGATTTTTGCCTACGTTTACGAATCCACGTTCGGCGTCTCACCGACTGACCCAGAGGCGCCGAAACCTGTCCAGCGGCTCTGGATCAACTCGATGACGAAGACGGCGATCCGGGAGGGTTTCGAGAGGCTCCGTCCGGGCGAGCAGATGCAGCCGTTGGAGCGAGCCGCGCGCTCGCGCTCGGAGGCCGACTGGCTCGTCGGCATGAACGCGACGCGCGCCGCGACCATCCGCGGCCGCGCATACGTCGGCGGCGTCGTCTCGCTCGGCCGCGTTCAGACGCCGACGCTCGCGATGATGGTCAAGCGCGAGCGCGAGATCCAGGCGTTCGTGCCGGAGCCGTACTGGCTCGTGCACGCGACGTTCGACCCGCGCTACCAGGGCCTCTGGTTCGAGGGCGACGAGACGCGCATCAAGGAGCAAGAGCGCGCGAACGAGATCGTCGCGAAGGTCTCCGGCAAGGAAGGGACCGTCGAGAAGGTCGAGCGCAAGGAGCAGTCCGAGCGCGCGCCGCTTCTCTACGACCTCACGTCGCTGCAGCGCGACGCGAACCGGCGCTTCGGTTTCAGCGCGCGCCGCACCCTGCAAGCAGCGCAGTCGCTGTACGAAGGCAAGAAGGCGATCACGTATCCACGAACGAACTCGCGTTACCTGTCGGGTGATCTCGTTCCGCAGTTGAAGCCGACGGCTGCGACACTCGCGCCGATCGAGGAGTACCGCGCAGCCGCGCAGTACGTGGTCGGCCTCGAGCAGCTGCCGCTCGGCCGCGTCGTCAACGACGCGAAGGTCGACGACCACCACGCGATCATCCCGACCGACATCGACCACGAGGTAACGAACTTCACGCCGGACGAGCGTCGCGTGTTCGACCTGATCGCGCGTCGCTTCCTCGCCGTCTTCCATCCGCCGGCGCGGTATGCGCGCACCACGGTGATCACCCTGATCGAGGACGAGCGCTTCCGAACGCGCGGCAAGATCACGCTCGAGCCTGGTTGGCGCGGCGTCTACGGTCTCGAGGCCGACGAGCCCGCGAAGCAGGGCGAGGACGAAGGCGAAGGCGAGGGGGCCGAGATTCCGGAGCTGACGCAGGGCCAGACGGTCAAGTGCGTCGCCGCCGAGGCCGAGGACAAGATCACGAGGCCGCCGCCCCGTTACACGGAGGCGACGCTGCTCTCCGCGATGGAGACCGCCGGCAAGCTCGTCGACGACGAGGAGCTGCGCGAGGCGATGAAGGAGCGCGGGCTCGGCACGCCCGCGACGCGCGCGGAGACGATCGAGACCCTGATTCGCCGCGAGTACGTCGAACGCGTTGGACGCGACCTGCAGCCGACGCCGAAGGGCCTGCAGGTGATCACGATGCTCGAGGAGCACAAGATCACTTCGCCGGAGCTCACCGGCGACTGGGAGAAGAAGCTCTCGGACATCGAGCACGGCAAATTCGACCGCGACGCGTTCATCAAGGAGATCGAGCGCTTCACCGGCGAGATCGTCGGCCAGATCGCCGAGCTCGACCGCGAGAAGCTGAAGCCCGAACGCGCAGAGCTGGGCTTGTGTCCCCGCTGCGGCGCCGAGACCGGCGAGATCATCCGCGAGAACTCGAAGGCCTACGGGTGCACGAGCTGGAAGAGCCGCGAGGAGACCGGCTGCGGCTACGTGATCTGGAAACGGGTCGCTGGGCGGACGCTGACCCCGGAGATCGCCCGCCAGCTGATGGAGGAGGGCAAGACCCGCGAGGTCCTTTCAGGCTTCCGCTCGCGTAACGGCAAACCTTTCCGGGCAAGACTCGTCTTGAACGATGAAGGGAAGGTTGAATTCGAGTTTCCCGCACGGGCGAAAACCGCTGAGCCCGCCGCAGCGGAATAACCCTCAGCTGGACCCTCGTTTTCTTGTAGCAGAGCAGGTTTGTTGGGATTCCGTTGCGAATGACGGACGCCCCCTAGCACCCACAGGACTTCTTTCCTAAAGTGCGAAGGGGGCCGGTGCACGCCGCACGCCCTTGTGCTAGGACGAAAGGGAGTTACGACTAAGTTGACCCAGAATCAGCTGCAGGAACTTCTTGAGTCGGAGCCGGTCAAGGCGATCGTCGAGGCCTCGGAGGAGCACGGCTTCATCGAGTCGACGGCCCTCGAGACCTTCGCCGCCGAGCAGGAGCTGAACGAGGAGGACCTCGAGCAGCTCCGGCACGAGCTCGAGTCGATCGGGTTCGAGATCAAGGTTGCTGAGAAGGAGCCCGAGGCCGAGAAGCCCGGGACGCGCCTGAATCTCGACCACCAGCCCCTCTCGGGCTCGGCGGACAGCCTCCAGCTCTTCCTCGCCGACGTCGGCAAGCACAAGCTGCTCACCGCCGCCGACGAGGTGTCGCTCGCGAAGCGCATCGAGCGCGGCGACCCCGTCGCCAAGCGGCGCATGATCGAATCGAACCTGCGGCTCGTCGTGTCCATCGCCAAGGGCTACCGCGGCCTGGGCGTGCCATTCCTGGACCTGATCCAGGAGGGGACGCTGGGCCTGAACCGCGCGGTCGAGAAGTTCGACTGGCGCCGCGGCTACAAGTTCTCGACGTACGCGACCTGGTGGATCCGCCAGTCGGTGCAGCGCGCGGTCGCGAATCACGCGCGCACGATCCGCGTGCCCGTCCACGTCGTCGAGCGGCAGCAGAAGCTGTCGCGTGCAGCGCGCCGGCTCGAGGTCGAGCTGGGGCGCGAGGCGACGAAGGAGGAGCTCGCGGAAGCAACCGGCCTGCCGATCCAGCACGTCGACGAGGCGCTCGGCGCCGCGTCCGCGTCGGTCTCGCTGAACCAGACGGTCGGCGCGGACGACGAGGGCGAGCTCGGCGATCTGTTCGCCGACCGCGAGGCACCGGATCCCTTCGAGGAGGCCGAAGAGTCGCTGCGCCGGCAGGGCGTGCGCAAGGCACTCGACGCGCTGCCCGAGCGCGAGCGGCGGATCCTCGAGCTGCGCTTCGGCTTCGAGGGCGAGCCCTGGACGCTCGAGGCGATCGG
>DASYUZ010000234.1:0-1827 GCA_036000665.1 Gaiellaceae bacterium | reverse complement strand
GGCAGGAGCCGTCGCCTACGTGCTGAAGAGCGCACATCCGGACGACTTGACGACGACCGTGCGGCAGGTCTTCCACAGCTCGGTGTTCATGGCCGGCGGGCAGACGGCGACGAGCGGGCCGGTCAGCGTTCCGCAGATCGTCCAGCCGTCGCACCTGACACCGCGTGAGGTGGAGATCCTGCGACTGGCCGCGGACGGCCATTCGAACGCGCAGATGGCGAAGATGCTCTGGGTGACGGAACAGACGATCAAGTTCCACCTGTCGAACATTTATCGGAAGCTCGACGTGGCGAACCGGACCGAGGCGAGTCGCTGGGCGCAGCTGCATGGGCTGCTCGCCGCGGCGACAGCGGCCCGTGCACCGCAGGCGTCGATGGCGCGCGCGCAGTAGCGCCGGCTCGCAGCAGGCTCGTTACGGTCGCCTCGGCGCCGGCACGGGCTCGGGAAAAAACGCCTCTTTCACCACGCGCAGGACCTTCGAGCGCCGCCCTTCCACGACGGGTTGCAGCCCGCCGAGCTCGAGCCGAACGAGCTCCACCCGGCCGAGCGCCCGCACCGTCAGGAACCCGAAATCGGAGAGGAAGTCCCGCGGGAAGATCGTCTTGTGCACCTGAAAGCGCTCGTACGCGCTCTCGCCCTCCGGGTAGCGGTAGGCAAAGGCCTCGAGTGCCTTCGCGCCCTTGTCGCGGGCGTCGCCGATCGCAGCGAGGAAGAGCGACTGCATCACCCATGGGCTCGACGCGTCGACGAGGTACGCGCACGTGACGAGCACCGCGTCCGGCGAGGGCGGCCCGGCGGGAAGCTCGGCCGCACGGGGAAAGAGCTCGGCGGGGCCGTGCTGCATCGACCCGAGCACGCGCCCATACTCGTCGTAGTAGATCGTCCCGAAAGAGCCGCCCCAGTCGTCCTCGACACGCTCGATCCAGCGCTCCTTGTTCGCGTTCTTGCCGGTTCGCGATTGCCACCAGACGCACTCGTGGCACACCGTCGGCGCCGTGACGAGGGTGCCGCGGGTCAGGCCCTCGAGCCGCGGAGGCACTAGGGCACGCCGATCTCGTCGACGACGACGTCCACCTGGGCGCCCTCGACGTCTGCCATGCGGGCGAGATACTCCCGGACGCGGCGCTGGACCGCTCGGCCGACCTCGGGGATCGAGGCGCCCCAATCGACCGCGAGGCGCAGCTCGACCTTCACTTGGCCGTTCTCGGTCTCGAGCTTGACGCCGCGCTTGTAGGGCAGCGCTCGCTCGACGAGCCCTCGAACGCCCGGAACCTCGAGGGCGGCGTCCGCGGCGTAGCGGCTCAGCACGTCGGCGGAGATCGAGGCGTGGCCTTCCATCACGACGCTGAGCGTAACGTCAGCTCGGTGGCTTCCGGCCGGGCGAAGAAGCGCACGGGCACGAAGGTCGTGCCGAGCCCCGGGGACACGTGGAGCACGCTCCCGTCCCGCCGGTAGAAGCCCTTTGTGTACCGCCAGTTGAAATGGGCGAGCCGCACCTTGCCGATGCCGTAGGGAATCGCGATCTGGCCGTCGTGCAGGTGGCCGGCAAGGACGAGCTGGTACGTCCCGTGCCGGAGGATGTCGAAGACGTAGGGGTAGTGGCAGAGCAGGATCCGCAGGTCGGCCGCCGCGTCTGCCCGCCCGTCGGGGTCGGAGCGACCGGCGCGGTAGGCCGCCGGGTCGAGGCCGACGATCTGGACGCGACGGCCGCGGAGCTCGAGCTCGACCGACGCGTCACGCAGCAGGTGCGCCGGCGAGAGGTCGTCGATCCTGCTCGGCGAGGCGAGCGGATCGCGCGCGTCCCCGAAGTCGTGGTTGCCCAACACC
>DASYUZ010000233.1:0-3711 GCA_036000665.1 Gaiellaceae bacterium | reverse complement strand
AGCAGTCGACGTCCCCCTCGACGTCTACGTCGAGTCGCCCGACGCGCTCGGCGGCTTCGTGCGGCTGCACGAGATCCCGGAGCTGATTCGCGTCGCCGCGCCGGTCTATCTGAAGTTCGGACTGCGGAACGCGCCCGACGTATACCCGTCCGGCACGCACCTCGACGCCGTCACCGTCGCGCTGAGCCGCGAACGAGTGCGGCGCGCCCGCCTTGGTCAAGAGCTGCTGGAACGGTCGCGCTTCGTCGGGCTCACGTCGGAGCGAGGCGCGGAGGGGCTCGCCGTGCCGCTGGCTCCTGCTGGCAAGCTGCCGGGGTGGCAAAGCTCGTCGGGATCAACCACGTTGCCCTCGACGTAGACGACGTCGAGGAGGCGCTCGGGTGGTACGGGCGCTTCTTCGAGTTGACGTTCCGAGGGCGCTCGCGCGCGATGGCGTTCGTCGATATGGGCGACCAGTTCCTCGCGTTCGGCCGGGGTCGGACGCAGCCTCCGGACCAGGGCCGGCACTTCGGACTCGTCGTCGACGACAAGGAGGCCGTCCGGCGCGCGCTCGAAGAGGCCGGAGTCCGGGTCTCCTCCCCGCCTTCGGTCGACTTCCGGGACCCGTGGGGCAATCACGTGCAGGTCGTCGACTACCGCGACGTGCAGTTCAGCAAGACGCCCGAAGTCCTGAAGGCGATGGGCCTCGAGCTCGAAAAGAGCGAGCGAGCGCTTGCAGAGCTGCGGGCGAAGGGAATCGAGCCCTGAGCTACACTGCCGCCATAGTCGCTGCCTGACCTAACCGGTATGGATCCGCTCTACCGCCCCGAAGGCGTCGAGGAGCGCTGGCAGCGCATCTGGGAGGAGGAAGGCCTCTACAACGCCGACCCCGACCCGACGCGGACCAGCTTCGTCGACATGCACCCGCCGCCGAACGTCACCGGCGAGCTGCACATGGGGCACGCGCTCCAGCTCGCGCTCGGCGACTCGGCGATCCGCCGCAAGCGGATGCAGGGGTACAACGCGCTCTTCCAGCCTGGCTACGACCACGCGGGCATCTCGACGCAGGCCGCCGTCGAGAAGCACCTCGAGCGCGTCGAGGGGACGACCCGTCAGGCGCTCGGCCGCGAGGCGTTCGAGGCACGCGTCTGGGAGTGGCTGCGGGAGTACGGCGGCAAGATCATGTTCCAGTTCCGCCGCATGGGCGCGTCGCTCGACTACCGGCGCGAGCGCTTCACGATGGACCCGGAGTACACGCGCGCGGTCTACACGTACTTCAAGCGCCTCTACGACAAGGGCTACATCTACCGCGCGAACCGGATCATCAACTGGTGCCCCTACCACCAGACGGCGCTCTCCGACCTCGAGCTCGACCACAAGGAGGTCGACGACACGCTGTCCTACATCCGCTACCCGTTCCTCGAGGGCGACGGGGGCATCACGGTCGCGACGGTGCGGCCCGCGACGATCCTCGCGGACGTCGCCGTCGCGGTGAATCCGAACGACGAGCGCTACAGGGACGCGATCGGGCGCGAGGTGATCGTCCCGTTCGTCGAGCGGCCGGTGCTGGTGATCGCCGACGAGCGCGTCGAGATCGAGTTCGGCACGGGCGCGCTGAAGATTACGCCCGGCCACGACCCGACGGACTTCGAGATCGGCCGCGACCACTCGCTGCCCCAGCCGATCGTGATCGGGCCCGACGGGAGGATGAACGCGCACGCCGGCCCGCTCGCCGGGATGACACAGGAGGAGGCGGGCGAGCACATCCTCGACTGGTGCCGACAGCGCGGGCTGCTCGAGCGGCAGGAGCCGTACCGCCACTCAATCGCGATCTGCGAGCGCTGCGAGAGCCGGATCGAGCCTCTGATCTCCCCGCAGTGGTGGTGCCGGATGGACGAGCTGAAGAAGCCCGCGATCGAAGCGCTGCGCGCGCGGCTCGTCGTCTTCCACCCTGAGTCGCAGCACGAGTTTGCGATCCGCTCGCTCGAGGAGGCGCCCGACTGGTGCATCTCGCGCCAGCTCTGGTGGGGCCACCAACTGCCGCTCTGGCAGTGCGAGAACGGCCACTGGACGGCGACGGCCGGCGAAACCCCGTCGGCGTGCGAGCACTGCGGCTCGGCGGAGCTGGCGCGCAGCACGGACGTGCTCGACACGTGGTTCTCGTCGGCGCTGTGGCCGTTCGCGCCACTCGGCTGGCCCGAGCACACGCCCGACTTGGAGGCGTTCTACCCCGGCGACCTGCAGACGACCGCGCGCGAGATCATCCGGCTCTGGGAGAACCGGATGATCTTCTCCGGGCTGGAAGTGCTCGGTGAGGTGCCGTTCACCGACGTGGTCATCCACTCGACGGTGCTCGCGCCGGACGGGCGGCGCATGTCGAAGTCACTCGGTACCGGGATCGACCCGCTCGACGTGATCGGCGAGTACGGCGCGGACGCGACGCGCTACGGGTTGCTGAAGATGTCCTCGACGCAGGACGTGCGCTTCAACTACGGCTTCATGCAGGAGGGGCGTAAGCTCGCGAACAAGCTCTGGAACGCCGCGCGCCTCTTGCTGGCGGCGTGCGAGGGACGCGGCGTCGAGCCGGGCATCCGGCCTGCGACGACTGCGGAGCGCTGGATCCTCGCGCGCATCGACGCGGCCCGCGCAGAGATCGACGAGCACTTCGAGGCGTTTCGGTTCGCGCACATGGTGCAGACGCTGTACCGGCTCACCTTCGACGACTTCTGCGACTGGTACCTCGAGGCGATCAAGCCGCAGCTGCGCGAGGCAGACTTCGACACGCTCGCGACATCACTCGGTGCGCTCGAGCGGCTCTTGAGGCTCCTCCATCCGGTCATGCCGCACGTGACGGAGGAGATCTGGACGAACCTGCCCTCGCGTGCAACCCGGCTGATCGTCGCGCCGTGGCCCGACCCCGACGACCGCTGGGCGGACGACGTCGACGCGTTGCTGCGCGTGCAGGACGCAGCCGCGATCTTCCGGCGCTCACAGGTGCTCGTCCAGCTCACGGCGGAGGAACGCGTGATCTTCGCTGCCGTCGTGAGGCCCGAGCGCGTGAAGGCAGACGGCAACGCGCAGCTCGAGATCGAGCGCCTGCGCAAAGAAGTCTCGCGCTCGGAGCGGATGCTCGCGAACGAACGCTTTGTCGCGAACGCGGCACCCGAGGTCGTGGAGGGCGAGCGCGAAAAGCTCGCACGCTACGAGCGGGAGCTCCGGGCGCTCGAGGGGGGTAGGCGGCTCGAGCGCTGACGAGGCATGGCCGCTTCGGCCATCTTGTGCCCGTCGTTGGGGTTCGGCCACGATAGGCGACGTGGACGAGGACGCCGTCAAGGTCGCTCTTGAGGCACTATTCGATATACGCACGGAACTCCGACGCATTCGAGAGGCACTAACCGGTGAAGAAGAAGAAGACGACGAAGCAGCGGATTCGTGAAGAGGTCAAGGCTGACCAGGCGCGTTACGACGACGTGACCCGGCGGCTCCAGGAGACGATCGAACGCTACGGCCGCCGCGCCGAGGGCCGCACCGAGGGCTAAACCGTCGGCGTGCGAGCGCTAGCGCGCCCGCACGATCACGTGGCGCCGCAAGTGCTTCCGCAGCAACTCCGCGTGATGGAGGCGAGCGACTTACGCCGGAGCGAGCGAGCGGGCAGCGGCTGCTGCCGCGTCGGCTGCGAGGCGCTGGGCCTGTAGGAGCCGCTCGTCGCGCTGGCGCACGCCGAGATTGATC
>DASYUZ010000232.1:0-15163 GCA_036000665.1 Gaiellaceae bacterium | reverse complement strand
CGTTCCGCGAACTCGAGATCGTCGGCGGCGATGACCGCGGCCGTGGGCAGTCCCGCCGCGATCTCGTCCGCCATGTTCGGCCCCGACAACACCGCCACTGCACGGCCATGTACGAGCGTCGAGAGCCGCGTGCCGGTCTTGGGGTCGAGGCCCTTGCTCAGGCTCAGCACCGGCGCGTCACCCGGCAGCGCGCGCACGACTCCGCCGAACGCGCGACTCGGCACCGCGAGGACGAAGACGTCGGTCTCGCCGTCCAGCTCCGCGGCCGTCACTGCGCGCACGTCCCGCAGATCGACGTCGCTTTGGTAGCGCGGGTTGCGCCCCGTCTCGCGGATCGCGACGGCGTGCTCTGAATCGCGGCACGCGAGCGTCACCTCGTGCCCGCGGTCGGCGAGCAGACGCGCGAACACGGTGCCCCACGAGCCGGCGCCGACGACGGATGCCCTCATTTGCGCACGAAGTCGATCACGACGGGGACGCCTTCCAGGTCGAAGCGCTCACGGAGCGCGTTCTCGACGAAGTAGCCGTAGTCGCGGGTCATCAGGCTGGGATCGTTGACGAAGAGCTTGAAGCGCGGCGGTCGCGTCGCCACCTGCGTGCCGTAGAGGAGGTTCAACCGCCTGCCGTTTCGGGTCGGCGGCTGGCGGGCCTCCTGCAGCTCGGCAAGGAAGCGGTTCAGCCCGGGCGTGGGAATGCGCGCGGTGTACTTCTCGAACAGCTTCTCGACTTCGTCGAGCAGGCGCTCCACGCCCCGGCCCGTCTGCGCGGAGACGGCGACGATCGGCGGCCGCTGACGGAGGCGACGCCGGAGGTGGCCGCGCGCCTCTTCGATCTTCACGTTCGAGATGTCCCACTTCGAGAGCACCACGAGCGTGGCGCAGTTGGCGCGCCGCGCGATGTCGGCCACGGAGAGGTCCTGCTCGACGACGCCCTCGCTGGAATCGATCAGGACGAGCGCGACGTCGGCGCGTTCCGCGGCCTCGAGCGCGCGCAGCTCCGAGTAGTACTGGATTCCCTGCCGGTGTTTGCGCTTGCGGCGCAGGCCCGCCGTGTCGACGAGCACGAAGGTGCGGCCGTCGCGCTCGAGCACCGTGTCGATTGCGTCGCGTGTCGTCCCCGGCCGCTCGGAGACGATTACGCGCTCGCGGCCGAGGAGCGCATTCAGGAGCGACGACTTGCCGACGTTCGGGCGGCCGAGGATCGCAACGCGGATCGCCTCCTCCGGGAGCTGCGGCCGCGACGCGCCGAGCTCCCGCAGGCGGTCGACGATCGCGTCGAGCAGCTCGCCGGTCCCGTAGCCGTGAAGCGCGGAAATCGGGACCGGGTCGCCGAGCCCGAGCCGGTGGAACTCGAGCGCGTGCGCCTCTTGCCGCGGATCGTCGATCTTGTTCGCGACGACGATGACGGGCTTGTGCGACGCGCGCAGGATCTCGGCGATCTCTTCGTCGCCCGGCGTGATGCCCGTCTTGGCGTCGACGACAAAGAGCACGAGGTCGGCCTCCTCCACCGCCTCGCGCGCTTGGTCCACGATCGAGCGCGTCACCGCGTCGGGATCGGCAACGTCGATCCCGCCCGTGTCGATGAGCAGGAAGCGCTTGCCGCGCCACTCGCACACGAGCTCCTTGCGGTCGCGCGTGACACCCGGCGTCTCGTGGACGACCGCGGCGCGCGTCGCGGTCAGACGGTTGACGAGCGTCGACTTCCCGACGTTCGGGAAGCCCACGATCGCTGCGGTTCCGAGAAGGTCGCGGCTCACGGGAGCGGGACAGCCGCAGGCCGCCCGGCTTCGTGCACCTCCACGAGCCAGCGCCAGAGCCGGTGCAGCTCCCGCTCGATCTGCTCGGAGGCCTCGCGATAGCCCTTGGCGTTCTTCGGCAGCCCCTCGAAGTGCATCGGCTCGCCCCAGACGACGGACACCGGTTTGAAGTTGCCGGGCCTCCAGTCCTGCGTGCCGTGGATCGCCGCCGGCACCACGGGGGCGTCCTCCTGCAGCGCGACCATCGCTGCTCCGGGCTGCACGGCGCCGGGCACGCCGGTGCGCTGGCGCGTCCCCTCCGCGAACAGCCCGAGCGCATGTCCTTCGCGGACGATCTGGCGCATCATGCGCACGGCTTCGCGGTCGGACTCGCCGCGCCGCACCGAGAACGTCCCGAACAGGCGCATCAGGTGCCCGAGGCCCGGAACGCGGTGCGCCTCGATCTTCGCCATGAAGTAGACCGTCCGCGGAGACGCGGCTCCGAACACGGGTGGATCGATCCACGAGAAGTGATTGAACGCCATCACGACGCCGCCCTCGCGCGGCACCCGCTCCTTGCCGTAGACGCGCAGCGGGACGAACGCGCGGATGATCGGATAGATGATCGGGCGCCCGAGCTTCCAGGCGAGATCGACGCGGTTCACGCGGGTTGCCTCGCTCTAACGAGGTCTTCGATGCGCGCGACGACGTCGTCGATCGAAAGCGAGGTCGTGTCGATCTGCTCCGCGTCCGGCGCGGCGCGCATCTGGGCTGCGTCGCGCTCGTCGCGCAGGCGCAGGTCTGTCGCGAGGGCGTCGGCCGCGAGTCCGGGGCGCTCGGCGATCCGGCGCCGCGCCCGCTCGGCCTCGTCGGCGTTCAAGTACACCTTCACCTCGGCGTCCGGCGCGACGACGGTGCCGATGTCGCGGCCCTCGATCACGACGTTGCCGGCGTGGCCGAGCTCGCGCTGCCGCTCGCGCATCACCTCGCGCACCTCTGGATGGCGCGCGACCGAGGAGACGACCTGATCGATGCGCGGCTCGCGGATCTCGCTCGTCAAGTCGCGGTGGTCGATCAGCACGTGCTGACCCTGTTCGAAGCTGACCGGATGCGCCCTCGCGAGTTTGGCAAGCGCGTCGGCGTCGTCGAGGTCCACGCCGTGCTCGAGCGCGAGCCACGTGAGCGCGCGGTACATGGCGCCGGTGTCGAGGTAGCGGAAGCCGAGCCGCTCGGCGAGCGTTCTCGCCACCGTGCTCTTCCCCGCGCCCGCCGGCCCGTCGATGGCGACGATCAACGCTTGGCGACCGAGTCGAGGAGGTCGAAGAACCCTGGGAAGCTGATCGCCGCGGCCTCTGCGCCCTCGATGCGCGCCCCCTCTCGCGAGACGAGCCCCGCAACCGTCGCGAGGATGGCAATCCGGTGGTCCCCTTCGGAGTCGACCGCCGCACCGCCTCTGGGGCGGGTGGGGACCCCCGTGACCCTGAGCCGATCGTCGTCCGCGGAGACGCGAATGCCGAGGGGACGGAGCACGTCTTTCACGCTTTCGACCCGGTCCGATTCCTTGACACGTAGCTCCGACACACCTTCGATCACGGTCTCTCCGCGCGCGAGGCCGCCGAGGAGCGCGATCAGGGGCAGCTCGTCGACCATGCGCGGCACTTCCTCCGGTCGCACGCGGGTGGCCGTGAGCTGCGCCGAGCGCACGTCGATGTCCGCCACCGCCTCACCCCCGAGTTTGTGCCGGTTGAACAGCGTTACGCGCGCGCCCATCCGTTCGAGCACGTCGAGGAGCCCCGTGCGCGTCGGGTTGACGCTGATGCCGTGGAGGTAGAGCTCAGAGCCCGGGAGCAACGTCGCCGCGACGATCAGCGGCGCGGCCGAGGAGAAGTCGCCGGGCACCTCCACGCGGGCGAGCTCCAGCCGCTCCACCGGCGAGACGGTGATCTCGGAACCGCGGCGCACGACGCGCGCGCCGGCCTGCTGCAGCAGCAACTCCGTGTGGTCGCGCGTCGGCACGCGTTCGACGACGGTCGTGTCGCCCCGCGCGAAGAGCCCGGCGAGCAGCACCGCCGACTTCACCTGCGCGCTCGCGACGGGCAGCTCGTAGCGGATGCCCCGGAGCTCATCGCCCTCGATCACGACCGGCGCGTGTCCGTCGGTCGTCTCGACCTGCGCGCCGAGCTCGCGCAGCGGGGCGGCGATCCGCTCCATCGGACGGCGCGAGAGCGAGTCGTCGCCCGTCAGCTCGAAGCGGCCCGGCTGTCCCACGAGGATTCCGGCGAGCAGACGGAGCAGCGTGCCCGCGTTCCCGCAGTCGACCGGGTGCTGGGGAGCGACGAGGCCGCGCAGCCCGCGCCCGTGGACGAGCACGCGGTCGACGTCCGGCTCCTCGATCTCGACGCCGAGCGTGCGCAGCGCGCGCAGCGTCGACTCGGTGTCGCCCGCGCGCCCGAAGCCGGTGATCTCGGTGTCGCCGTCGGAGATCGCGCCGACGAGCGCCGCGCGGTGCGAGATCGACTTGTCGCCCGGCACCGTGACGTGCCCGACGAGCGCTCTCGCGGGCTCCACCTTCATTCTTCGACGACGGCGGTGACGACGACGCCGTAGCCCTGGGCCTCGAGCAGCTCGGCCGCGCTTTGCGCCTGCTGCTCGCCCGTCACCAGGAGCGTCAACACGCCGCCGCGCTCGGGCGACAGGTGCTGGAACTCGAAGTCCTCGATGTTGATCCGCTCGGCGCCGAGCGCCTGCGTGATCCCCGCGATCACTCCCGGCCGGTCGGGCACGTGCACGCGGAGGCGCTGCAGTGCGCCCGGGTCTTCGTACGCGCTCGCCAGCATGCGGCGCCGGTTCCCCGACGCCTCGGCGATCCAGCGCGCGAGGAAGCCCGCATCACCCTGCTCGAGCGCCGTCTCGAGCTGCTCGATTCGCCGGCGGTGCTCGCCGAGCGCGCCGCGGAGCGCGGCGGCGTTCTCGAGGAAGATGTCGCTCCAGATGCGCGGGTTCGCGCCGGCGACACGGGTCATGTCGCGCAGCGAGCCGCCGGCCGCGGCGAGCGGCTCGTGCCCCTCCACGCGCGTCGCGCCGGCCTGGTTGACGATGATGTTCGCGAGCGCATGCGGCAGATGGCTCGTCAGCGCGACGATCCGGTCGTGCGCCGCCGGGTCGACCGCGACGGGGACCGCGCCGAGCGAGGAGACGAACGCGTGCAGGTCGCGGTAGCGCGACGTGTCGGTCGAGGCGATCGGGGTCAGGAACCAGGTCGCGCCGTCGAAGAGCTCGGCGCGCGCGTTCGCAGCCCCACGCGCCTCGGAGCCGCAGACGGGGTGGCCGCCGATGAAGCGCGCGTCGGTACCGGCCGCGCGGACGACGCCGCCCTTCGTCGAGCCGACGTCGGTGACCGTGGAGTCGCCGCCGGCGGCGAGCACGTCCGACACCGACCGCGGCAGCGACGTCACCGGAGCGGCGACGACCGTGAGGTCCGCACGCGCGACGGCGTCCTCGATCGAGTCGGCCACGTCGACGGCACCGCGCTCGGCCGCGGCCTCGAGCGCGTCCGGGTCAGGGTCGAAGCCCGCGACCGACTCGACGCCCGCGCGCCGGGCGGCGAGCGCGACCGAGGCGCCGATCAGACCGGTGCCGACGACTGCCAGCCGGGCGACGGGCATGTCACCCGACCGTCTTGCCCATCAGCTCCACGAGCGCGACGATCTCGCGCGCGAACTCGCCGAAGTCTGCCGCGGGGATCTGCTGCGGCCCGTCGGACAGCGCGTGCTCGGGATCTGGATGGACCTCCACGATGATCCCGTCGGCTCCCGCAGCAACTGCCGCCCGCGCGAGCGGAAGCACGAGGTCGCGACGTCCGGCCGGGTGCGATGGATCGACGATCACGGGAAGATGTGTTTCCTGCTTCAGGACGGGGACCGCCGCGACGTCGAGGGTGTACCGCGTCGCCTGCTCGAACGTCTTGATCCCGCGCTCGCAGAGCATCACACGGTCGTTTCCCTCGCGGACAACGTACTCGGCCGCCATCAGCAGCTCGGAGATCTCGGCGGACGGCGACCGCTTGAGGAGCACCGGCATGTCCGCGCGGCCGACCTCCGCGAGCAGCATGAAGTTCTGCATGTTGCGCGCGCCGATCTGGATCACGTCGGCGAGGTCGACGACCGCCTCCACGTCGCGTGGATCCATCAGCTCCGTGACGATCGGGAGTCCGGTCTCCTCTCGCGCCTCGGCGAGGATTTCGAGGCCCCTGCGGCCGAGACCCTGAAAGGTGTACGGCGACGTTCGCGGCTTGAACGCGCCGCCCCGTAGCATCGTCCCGCCCGCGGCCGCGACGACGCGCGCCGTCTCGAGCGTCTGCTCGCGTGTCTCGACCGAGCACGGGCCGGCGATGAGGCCGAAGTACGAGTCGCCGATGCGGCGCCCGTTGACCTCGATCAGGGTCGGGTCGGCCGCGAGCTCGCGCGAGACGAGCCTGTACGGCTTCACGATCGGGAGCACCTGCTCGACGCCCGGGTAGGCCTCGACCGGAAGCGAGGCCAGCAGCTCGCGCTCGCCGATGGCACCGATCACCGTCGCCTCGCGGCCGCGAGAGACGCGGGCAGAGACGCCCACCTCGGCCAGCCGGGCGACGACGTGCTCGGTCTGGTCGGGCGTCGCGCCCGGCCCCATCACGATCAGCAGCTCGGGCGCCGCCTGCGTGGCCATAGCCGCAGTCTACGCGCGGTAGTCTCACGCGACGTGAGCGCCCAGAGCGACGATCGCCTGATCCAGGAGCTGCGCGCGCAGATCTCCGACAACGACCGCGCGATCGTCAAAGCCCTGAACAAGCGGATCGAGCTCGTCGCGCGGTTGAAGCACTACAAGGAGTCGCAGGGCATCGGTTTCGTCGACCCGCAGCAGGAGGAGTGGATCTTCCGCGACCTCTCCCGGGTCAACCGGGGACCCCTCTCGCAGGACGGCCTGCGAGAGCTGTACAGGGAGATCCTCGACCTCACGAAGCGCGAGGTTTCCGGCGAGAATCCCTCCTCGTGAGGGTCTTCTCCGGGATTCGCGCGTCGGGCGACAAGACGCTCGGCAACTACAGCGGCGGCTTCCGCCAGTACGTCCAGACGCAGGAGCAGGCCGTCGCCTCGGGCGGCGAGGCGTTCTTCTGCGTCGTCGACCTGCACTCGATCACGACCGACTTCGAGCCGGCTGGCCTTCGCGAGTCGACCCTCTCGGTCTTCGCCTGGCTGATCGCGACCGGACTCGACCCCGAGCGCTCGACCGTGTTCGTCCAGAGCCACGTCACGGCGCACCCGGAGGCGGCGTGGCTGCTCAGCTCGGCGACCGCCTTCGGCGAGCTCCGCCGGATGACGCAGTTCAAGGACCGGTCGGAGCAGCAGGAGTTCGTCTCTGCCGGGCTGTTCACCTACCCGGTGCTGATGGCCGGCGACATCCTGCTCTACCAGGCCGACGCCGTTCCCATCGGCGATGATCAGCGCCAGCACCTCGAGCTCACCCGCGACATCGCCGAGCGCTTCAACAGCCGCTACGGCGACACGTTCACGATCCCGCGCGGCGTCTTTCCGGACGTAGGCGCGCGGGTCAAGAACCTGCAAGAGCCTGAGCGCCTGATGTCGACCTCGGCCGGCAACCCGCAGGGCGTCGTCCGCATGATCGACTCGCCCGACGTCGTGCGGAGGAAGTTCAAGACGGCGGTAACGGACTCTGGGCGCGAGATCAAGCACGACCTCGACGAGAAGCCGGGCGTCTCGAACCTGATCGAGATCCTCTCCGTCGCGACGGGCGACTCGATCGCCGACATCGAAGGCCGGTACGACGGTTCCGGCTACGGGCAGTTCAAGGAGGACGTCGCCGACGCGGTGATCGCGCTGCTCGAGCCCTACCAGCACCGGTACAACGAGCTGCGCGCCGACGAGGGAGAGCTGCGGCGTCTGCTCGCCGTCGGCGCGGGCAAGGCCCGGGAAGCCTCGGCGCCGACCCTGGCGGCGATGTACGAGCGGATGGGCTTCGTCCGCCCGTAGTCGTGCGCCGGGAGCTTCTGCTCGGCGGCGCGTTCGCCGCGTCTGTCGTCGCGGGGGTCCTCCACTACGCCGGTGCGGGCGCCGTCGTCGTGTTCGTCGTCTCGGGGCTGGCGCTCGCGGGTCTCGCGTGGGTCGTCGGCGTCGCGACGGAGGCTGTCGGCGCCCGTTTCGGGCCGGCGGCGACCGGCGTGCTCCAGTCGACGCTCGGCAATCTCCCCGAGCTCTTCATCGTCCTCTTCGCGCTCGCCGCGGGAGAGATCGTCGTCGCGCGGACCGCCGTGCTCGGCTCGCTGTTCGCGAACGCGCTCCTCGTGCTCGGGCTCGCGATCGTCGCGGGCTCCGCGCGCGCCCGCGACGGCGTGATGCGCTTCCACGCGCGGCTCCCGAACGACACGGCGACGCTGCTCCTGCTCGCGGTCTTCATCATCGTGCTCGTCGGCATCTCGCACGAGGTCGACGACCCGGCGGCTCGGCACGACGTGACGATCTCGGCGATCTGCGCGGTGCTGCTGCTGAGCGTGTACGCCGTCTGGCTCTGGGGCTACCTGCGCCCGGCCCAGGGCGTCGAGCCCGCGCTGCACGAGCCGGCGTACTCGTCGATGCCGTTCGCGCGGGCGGTCGGACTGCTCGCCGCAGCCGGCGTGGGCGCGGCCTTCGTCTCGGACTGGTTCGTCAACGCGCTCGACCCGGCGGTTGAGGCACTCGGGATTTCGAAGCCGTTCACGGGGATCGTGATCGTCGCCATCGCGGGCAACGCTGTCGAGAACGTCGTCGGGATCACGCTCGCCGCCAAGGGCCAGAACGACCTCGCGATCTCGGTCGTCAAGAACTCGGTCGCGCAGATCGCGGTCTTCCTCTTCCCCGCGCTCGTCCTGCTCTCGCTCTTCTTCGAGCAGCGGCTGACGTTCGTCCTCGGCCCGGTCGCGATCGGCGCCCTGGTCCTGATGGCGCTCTCGATGTGGCAGATCACCGGCGACGGTGAGGCGGTCGCCTTCGAGGGTTGGGCGCTCGTGGCGCTCTACCTGATGGTGGCGGTGATCAGCTGGTTCGAGTAGCGGCCCGCAGGCGGTCGACCTCCTCGGGAACCAGCTCGCGCCACTGGCCCGGTCGCAGGCGACCGAGGTCGAGCCCGTCATACCGGGCGCGGTGCAGATGGACGACCGGAAGTCCGACGGCGTCGCACATGCGTTTGACCTGGTGCTTGCGCCCCTCGTGCAGCGCGAGCTCGAGGCGGCTCGGCCCGAGGCGCTCGGCGCGGGCGGGCGCGGTCGGTCCGTCCTCGAGCTCGATCCCGTCGCGAAGCAGCTGCAGCTTCTGCTCGGTCGGCTCGCCTTCGACCTCGATCTCGTACACCTTCTCGACTCCGTAGCGCGGATGCGCGAGCCGGTGCGCGAGCGGCCCGTCGTTCGTCAGCACGAGCGCGCCGGTCGTGTCTGCGTCGAGGCGGCCGACCGGGACGACGCGGTTCCGGTGCTCGATCAGGTCGAGGACGGTCGGGCGCCCACGCGGGTCGCGGGCAGTGGTCAGGACACCGGCGGGTTTGTAGAGCAGCACGTAGGTGAGCTGCTGCGGCGAGACCGGCGCGCCGTCCACCTCGACGCGGTCGCCGGGGCCGACGAACGTGTTGAGCTGGCCGGGCTCCCCGTTCACGGTCACGCGCCCCGCCTTGATCAGCTCGTCCGCGCGGCGCCGCGAGGCGACGCCTGAAAGGGCGAGGTAGGCATTCAAGCGCACGAACGTCCATTATTGGCGGCAGGTGCCGCACTACATCTCGCTGATGCGCTGGACCTCGCAGGGGATGGCGGGCCTCCCCGCGTGGCGGGAGCGGGTGGAGGAGGGCGAGCGGATCATCGAGGCCGCGGGCGGCCGTCTCGTCGGCGTGTACGTGACGCTCGGGCGCTACGACGTGGTCGAGATCTTCGAGGCCCCGGACGACACTCAGGCGGCGGAGATCCTGCTCAAGCTCCAGCGCCTCGGGGCCGAGCACACGGAGACCCTCCGAGGCTTCACGCGCGAGGAAGCCGAGGACATCATCCGCCGCCTCTAGCCGGCCGGTCCGAAGCAGCGCCCCCAAGCCTGGGCCACACCCCCACCCGGGGTGGGGCTGTACGCCACCCTCATCCCTGCGGTCGAGCCTAGCGCCCTGCGGCGGGCAAAAAGGTCACGAGACCGTGCCAATTCCGTGCCAATCGCTCCACAGCCGTCCGGCCCGGTCAAGGCCACACGCCCCGGAGCCGAAAACAACCAGGTGGAACGCTCCTCCATCTTCATCTGGGCCGGCCTCGGCGTGCTCTCGGCGATCCTGCTCGTCGGCGCCTGGCTGTTCGCGCACGCCCTCGAGGGCGCCGCCGACACGACGCCCACCCCGGTCACGGCTCGCGACCGCGCGACCGCCGCGCCGGGCGACTTCAGCGGCTACGTGGCGCCGGAGAGCGAGTGTCCCGGCGCCGAAGACCTCACCGCCGCGGCGTCGGCGCTGGAACAGACCGAGATCTGCCTCCTGAACTACGCGCGCCGCGCGGCCGGTCTGGCTCCACTCCAGATCTCGCCGCTGCTGATGCGCTCAGCGGAGATCAAGGCCGACGAGATCGTCCGCTGCAACCAGTTCTCGCACGAGGCCTGCGGCATCGACGTGCGGCAGCCGTTCGCCGACTCCGGCTACTTCGCGCCGAACTCCGAGTCGCGGTTCGGCGAGAACCTCGCGTGGGGCGGCGCAGAGGCCGGGAGTCCGCGCGGCGCGCTGCTCGGCTGGCTGGAGTCTCCGGAGCATCGCGCCAACCTGCTGCGCAACGACTGGCAGGAGCAAGGCATCGCACTCGTCGCGGTCCGCAACTTCCGCGGCGTCGCGGACTCGCGCATCTGGGTCTCGCACTTCGGCCGCCGCTAACCTCCCGCGCGCATGCGCGTCGCGCTGATGATCGAGGGCCAGGAGGGCGTCTCCTGGGACGAGTGGCTCGCGCTCGCGCAGGCGTGCGAGGAGCACGGCATCGAGACGCTGTTTCGCTCGGACCACTATCTCTCCGGAAGCCATCCGCACGAACGCGCCGCGCACGATGCGTGGAGCACGCTCGCGGGACTCGCGGCGCGGACGGCGAGGCTGCGGCTCGGCAGCCTCGTCTCGCCTGTGACCTTCCGCCACCCGTCGCTGCTCGCGAACGCCGTTTCGACGGTCGACCACATCTCGGGCGGCCGCGTCGAGCTCGGTATGGGCGCCGGCTGGATGCGCGAAGAGCACGAGGCGTTCGGCTTCCCGTTCCCGCCGCTCCGCGAGCGCGTCGAGATGCTGCGCGAGCAGATCGAGATCGTGCATCGGCTCTGGACCGAGGACCACGTCACGTTCGAGGGCGAGCACTATCGGCTCCGCGACTGTTCCGCGCTCCCGAAGCCGCTGCAAGAGCCGCACCCGCGAATCCTCGTCGGCGGTAGCGCAAAGCCGGGCACGGCGATCCCGGCCGCGCTCTTCGCGGACGAGTACAACACGCCCGCCGCAACGCCCGACGAGTGCCGCGAGCGCCGGCGCGCGCTCGACGACGCGTGCGAGAACGTCGGCCGCGATCCCAAGACGCTGGCGATGTCGGTGATGACCGGCTTCGTCCTCGGCGAGAACGACGAGGAGCTGCTCGAGAACACGCGCCGCATCCTCGAGCGCTGGGGCTCGGACCTCAGCCCCGCGGAAGGACTCGCCCGCTACAAAAGCCGCGGCCTCGCCGGCACGCCCGGGCAGCTCGTCGAGGGACTCAAGCGCCTCGAGGAGGCCGGTGTCGAACGCGTGATGCTCCAACACATCGCGCACGACGACCTCCAGACGGTCGCGCTGATCGGCCGCGAGGTGGCACCGAAGCTCTAGCCCGGCCCCGACCCGCGGTACGCGATGATCCGTACACGCTCGAGCGTGACCATCCCCTCGGTCACCATCTCGTCGAGCGTGGGCAGGACCGCCTCGATGCGCTCCGGCGTGTCGACGATCTCGATCACGATCGGCAGGTCCTCCGAGAGCCGGAGGATCCGCGACGTGTGCAGGCGCGAGTCGGCGCCGAAGCCCTCGATCCCGCGCACGACCGTGGCGCCGGCGAGCCCTTGTTTGCGCACGCGCTCGACGATCGCCTGGTAGAGCGGCTTGCCGTGCCACGTGTCGGATTCGCCGACGAAGATGCGCAACAGCTGGCCCTCGCCCTCGATCTTCACAATGCTCGCCCCACGACAATCCCCGCATACACAGCGGCGAGTCCGGCCGTGACCGAGACCGCCATGTTCGCGAAAGCCAAGCCCGCAGCGCCGTCCTCGAGCAGTCGGTAGCTCTCGAACGCAAGCGTCGAGAAGGTCGTGTAGGCGCCTAGGAACCCGATCGTGAGCGACGAGCGCACCCACGGCGCGACGGTCAGGTGCTCAGCCAGGACTGTGAAGACGAGGCCGAGCAAAAACGCACCCGTCACATTGACGACGAGCGTCCCCCAAGGGAATGCCGTTGGCCAGCGGCGCGACACCACGCCGTCCAGCCCATAGCGGGCGACCGCGCCGAGCGCACCGGCCACTCCGATTCCGATCACCGTCAGCACGAAGACTCCTCTCGTTCCCAGGAGCCATTAGCCGGCTGGCGGTTGAAGGCGAGCCCCATCGCCTGGCCCGGAGTCTACGTCGCTTCGACCCACGCGATTACGCGCGCGAGAACGTCCGCGAACTCGGCCGTCGCGATGCGGTGCGTCTCGTCGCGGTACAGCTCCTCGAGCCTCGTCTCGTCGCGGCGCGCCGTTCTGTACATCGAGTTCAAGCTCCACACCCACTCGTCGTGCTCGCCGGATTGCGCTCGTCGGTCACCTCGACGGCGTCGCCGCCACCGACTCGGCCAAGCCGGAACGGGATCAGGCCGGCCGTTGCGCTGCGACCGCGTGCAGGCGCTCGCGGAGCGCGTCGACGTCGCCGCCGAGGTCGTCGAGCCGTGGCAGCCCCGCCAGCGACTCGAGCCCGAAGATGCGCTCGAAGAGCGGCGTGACCTTGTACCGGACGGCGCCGCCGGCACCGTCCTCGCGCCCGGCCTCGGCGATCAGGCCGCGCTCGACGAGGTTCGCGACGGCCGAGTCGGCCGCGACGCCGCGGATGCGCGCGATCTCCGGCCGTGTGCACGGCCCCAGGTACGCGACGATCGCAAGCGTCTCCAGCGACGCCTGCGACAGCGCGCGCTGCACGGGCCGCTCGAAAAGCCGCCCGCACGCCTCGGCCGCCTCGCGCGCGGCACGAAACGCCCAGCCGCCGGCGACGCGCTCCAGCACGATCCCGGAACGCCCCTCGCGGTAGCGCTCCGAGAGCAGCCCGAGCGCCGTTTCCACCCGCTCGGGGTCGTCCGCGGCAGCCTCCGCGAGGTCCTCGACCGACAGCGGCTGCGAGGCGACGACGAGCAGTGCCTCGAGCGTCCGCGCAAGCTGGTCGACCGGACTCGCGGTGATCAGGCGGAGCGGGACGACTCTCCCCTTTCGACGTCGGGACGGGAAATCCTGATCGGTGCGAACGGGCTCGCCTGGTCGAGCGAGATCTCGTCCGCGCGGCGTAGGTCCAACAGTGCCACAAAGGCCACCGCCACCTCGACGCGCGTCAGCCCCTCGACCGCAGCGTCGAAATCGACGCGGGAATGACGCGCGAGCAGCGCCCGGAAGCGCTCCACGAACTGCGAGACCGGCGGAAACTGGAGCGACATGTGCGCGAGCGAGACCTGCGGCGGCTCGGCCGCCAGGGCCCGCAGCGCGCCGGCCAGCGCAGCCGGATCCTGCGGACCCAGCCGGCGCTCTGGCCGCGGCGCGAGCGGCGCCGGCCCGAGCCGGAAGAAGCGCGTCGACTCCTGGGCGAGGCGCTCCGAGAGCCACGCCGCCGCCTCCTTCATCCGCCGGTACTCCTCGAGCCGCCGGGCCAGCTCCTCGGCCGCCTCCTCGGGCTCCAGGTCGGCCAGATCCGCGTCCTCTTCGAAGAGCCCGCGGGCCTTCAGCTCGAGCAGCGCCGCGACGAGCACGAGGAACTCGCCGCAGGCCTCGAGGTCGAGCCGCTCGCGCTCGGCGAGGCGCTCCACGAAGCGGACGACGATCCCCGCCACGTCGACCTCGGCGAGGTCGAGCTCTTCCCGCAGCACCAGCGTCAGGAGGAGGTCGAAGGGGCCCTCAAAGGCGTCGAGGTCCAGCTCGAGCTCGCGCACGATCATCGCCGAGAACCTAGCGCCGGGGCCGGATGCGCGCGCGCGGGACGGCCATCGCCGGCCGGCCCTCGGCTCGGCGACGGCGCGACCGCCGCAAGGTCAATCCCGGCAGCCGCCGGTCGTAGATCTGCCACCAGATGAAGAAGAGGGACGACGCGATGAAGACCACCAGCGAGACCCACGCGTTCAGCCGCATCCCCCACACGATCGTCGACGGATCGATCCGCAGCTGCTCCTCGAAGAAACGGCCGAACGTGTACCAGGAGACGTAGAGCGAGAAGAGCGCAGGGGGCCGGATGCGCCACCGCCGCGCGACGAAGATGACCACTGCGGCCCCGGCGAAGTCCCAGAGCAGCTCGTAGAGGAACGTCGGGTGGAACGTCGTCCCGGCCGGAAAGTCCTGGTTGTGCGCATCGTCGATCTCGAGGCCCCAGGGCAGATCGGTCGGCTTGCCGTAGAGCTCCTGGTTCCACCAGTTGCCGAGCCGCCCGATCCCCTGCGCGACGAGCAGCGCCGGCGCGACAGCGTCGAGCGCCTGGAGCACCATCCCGCCCGAGCGCTTGATCACGATCGCACCCGCAAGGACGCCGAAGAGGATGCCGCCCCAGATCCCGAGGCCGCCTTCCCAGACCTCGAACACGCCCTTCCACTTCGGGTCCGGCACGTCCTCCCAGCTGGTGACGACGTGGTAGAGCCGCGCACCCACGATCCCGGCCGCGACGCCCCAGACGGCGACCCGCAGGATCAGGTCGAGGTCGCCCGGGCGCCTGCCCCAGCGCCACTTCGTCACGACGATCGCCGCGACGATCGCGAGCAGGAGCGTCAGCCCGTACGCGTGAACCGCCGGCAGCGGCCCCGGCAGATCGAACTGGCCCGAGGAAGGAGAGGGGATCGACGCCAGCAGCACGGCGGCATTCTGCCCGCCGCGCCGGTCGTCACGTTGGTTAGAGCAGGATTTGCAGCGCGACTTCCTGCGGGCACCCCTGTGCCAGGAGGTCGGTCGCGAGGTGCAAATCGATGTCCAGCCGGGCAGCGAGCTCGCGGGCGGCGGCGATGTTGTAGCCCGCACGCTCGAGCGCCTCGGCGCGCCAGCGCTCGATCCGCTCGATCTCCGTCTCTTCTCGTGTTCCGGCTTCAGCCGCAGTCATCGCTATCTCCCTTCTACCACTAACCCCTTCGTCAAAACGAGGGGATCAGATGTCCCCTTACAGGGTGATCTGC
>DASYUZ010000231.1:0-5265 GCA_036000665.1 Gaiellaceae bacterium | reverse complement strand
GCGAGCGAGCCCGCGGCGATCGCGAGCACGGCACCGGAGACCGCGAACCACACCTTCCGCTTCCCGATGAAATCGATCTGGATCCAGCGCGCCGTCTGTACCCCGGCGGCACCCATGAAGCGCGGGCTGTCGAACCAGCGGAAGCCGGCGAGGAGGCCGAGCATCGCGCGCGTCGCGGCGACGGCGGTGATCAGCGAGATCCCCGTCCCGATCAGGAGCATCAGCGCGAAGCCCTTCACGCCTGCGCTGGCGAGCGCGAACAGCACGAGCGCGGTGATCGCGGTCACGACGTTCGCGTCGATGATCGTGTGGAAGCCCTTGCCGTAACCGGCCGAGATCGCGGCGCGCACGGACTTGCCGGCGCGCACCTCCTCCTTGATGCGCTCGAAGATGACGACGTTCGCGTCCGCGGCGACGCCGATCGTCAGGATCATCCCGGCGAAGCCCGGCAGCGTGAGCGTGACGTTGAAGAGCAGGATCGCCGCGTACAGGAACGCCACGTAGATCGCGAGGCCGAGCACCGCGACGAGGCCGAGGAAGCGGTAGACGACGAGCAGGAAGATCGCGACGAGCGCGAGACCGGCGAGTGCGGCCTTCCAGGCCTGACGAAGTGAGTCCGCGCCCAAGGTCGCCGAGATCTCGGTCGCCTCGAGCGTGTTGAACGTCACCGGCAGCGCGCCGGTCTGGAGCACGATTGCGAGATCCTTCGCCTCGCTCAGGCCGGCCATGCCGGTGATCTGCGCCCCGTTCGAGCCCTGGATCCCGTTCGGGTTCTCCTTGAAGTCGATCTGGGGATAGGAGCGAATCTCGTTGTCGAGAACGATCGCAAAATGCTGGGGCTGCTCCTGGCCGGTGCTGCTTCTGAGACGGCCTCGCTGCGCGAGCTCGCGGGTGATGTCGCCGAACTTCTCGCGCCCGTCCTTCGTGAACTGCATCAGCACGATCGGCTCGCCCGTGTTCGAGTCGAAGTCGCTCCGGGTGCCCGACAGCCGGAGGTCGTTGCCGGTCATCTCCGGAATCGGGTGCTTCGCGTCGTTGGGCTGATACTTGAAGAGGTAGTAGTAGGTCGCACTTGGCCGTTCCTGATTGACGCCGGGGCAGACGACTGCGCCGCCGCCGCCGCAGGTGATGACCACGCGGTCCTTAGGGACCCCGAGGATCCGAGCCTTCTTCTCGCCGAGCAGCTCGAACGCCTTGGTCTTCTTCAGCGCCTCTTCACTGCGCCGCGGACCGGCCGCGATCTTCTTCGTCTTCTTGTCGAAGAGCCAGAACTTCGAGCCGCCTTTGGCCTTGACCTCGGCCTGCTGGCCGGCGAGCAGGTCGTAGAGCTTGTCGGTGGCGCGGGGAAAGCCCGTCGAGATCGACGGTCCGACGAGATCGGCCTCGAGGTCGTAGAACGCGAGCTCGGCCGTCTTGCCGATCAGGTCGTAGGCGCGCTTCGTGTCCTTGATGCCCGCGAGCTGGATCGAGATCTGGTTGTTTGCCTGCTTTGTGACGATCGGCTCGCTGACGCCGAGCTTGTCGATGCGGTTCCGGATGATCGTCACCGACCGGTCGAGATCCTTGGCGCGGAGCGCGCGTCCGGGCGGCGGGTTCGCTTCCAGAATCACCTCCAGGCCGCCCTGGAGATCGAGGCCGAGGGTCGGCTTCTTGTGCACCGGGGACGCGGGCACGACGAGGAGCGCCACGCCGACGAGGGCGGCCAGGATCAGGCCGAGCAGGTAGAGATGCGAGCGACGCTCAGACAACGCCCGGGAAGGTTAGCGAGGCCCGCGAGGGTTTCAGGGCGCGGCGGCCAGCCGATCGAGCAGTTCTGCGGTATAGGTCGCGAGGGTTCCGCCCTCGACCGCGGCCCGGGCGCCCGCCGTGAGATCGAGCAGGAAGCGGAGGTTGTGCAGGCTGAGCAGGCGCAGGCCGAGGATCTCCTGCTGGTTCACGAGGTGGCGGATGTACGCGCGCGAGAAGCGCGTGCAGGCCGGACAGGCGCAGTGTTCGTCGAGCGGGCGCTCGTCCCGGGCGAAGCGTGCGTTTTTCAGGTTAAGGCGTCCCTCCCAGGTCAGCGCCGAGCCGGTGCGGGCGGTGCGGGTCGGCAGCACGCAGTCGAACATGTCGATCCCCCGCGCGATCACCTCGAGGACGCCCGCCGGATCGCCGATCCCCATGAAGTAGCGCGGCTTGTGATGCGGTAGGAGGTCGGCCGCCCAGAGGGTCGTCTCGAACATCTCGTCGCGCGTCTCGCCGATCGCGAGGCCGCCCAGCGCGTTGCCGTCGAAGTCGAGCTGGACGATCTCCTCGACCGAGCGTCGGCGAAGCTCGGGGTCGATGCCGCCCTGCGCGATCCCGAACCGGAGCTGGCCTTCCGCGCGGGGCGCATTGCGCTGGCGTCTCGCCCACTCGGTCGTGCGGCGCACGGCGCGCTCGAGCTCAGCGCGCGACGCGCTCGGCGGGAGCACGACGTCGAGGCACATCGCGACGTCCGAACCGAGCTTGCGTTGAATCTCGGCCGCTTCCTCGGGCGTCAGGCGCGCCGCTTGACCGTCGTACACGGAACGGAAGGTGACGGCGTGGTCGTCGACGGCGAGCAGCGTGTCGCGGAGCGAGAACACCTGGAAACCACCCGAGTCGGTCAGCAGCGGCCCGTCCCAGCCCATGAAGCGGTGCAGCCCGCCGAGCTCGGCGATCAGGTCCTCGCCGGGACGGAAGTGCAGGTGGTACGTGTTGCCGAGAACGATCGTGGCGCCGAGCGCGCGCAGCTCGTCCGGGTCGACGGCCTTGACGGTCGCCTTCGTTCCGACCGGCATGAACGCGGGCGTCGGCACGTCCCCGTGCGTAGTGCGGAGCACCCCGGCGCGCGCGGCGCCGTCGGTGGCTGTGAGGGTGAAGCTCACAGGATCAGCATCGCATCGCCGAAGGAGTAGAAGCGGTAGCGCTCCGCGATCGCGAGGCGATAGAGCTCGCGCGTCTGCTCCACACCGGCGAACGCCATCACGAGCGCGAGCAGCGTCGAGCGCGGGAGATGGAAGTTCGTGAGCAAGGCGTCGACGCGCTTGAAGTCGAAACCGGGCGTGACGAACAGTGACGTGCGGCCGGCGAGCGGGCCGCCGCGCGCGAGCGTCTCGAGCACGCGAACGGTCGTCGTCCCAACCGCGAGCACGCGCTCCGCGGCGCGGATCCGCTCCCAGGACGCCGGTCGGACCTCGTAGCGCTCGCCGTGCAGGTCGTGCTGCTCGAGCTCGTCGACCGAGACCGGCCGGAAGGTGTCGAGGCCGACGTGGAGCGTCACGCGCTCGACGTCCAGACGCGCGAGCAGCTCGGGCGTGAAGTGCAGCCCCGCGGTCGGAGCCGCCGCCGAGCCAGGGTCGCGCGCATAGACGGTCTGGTAGCGCTCGGGATCCTCGAGCGGGGCGGTGATGTACGGCGGGAGCGGCGTCTCGCCGGCCGACTCGGCGTCGAGGCGCAGACGCCATCGCCCTTCGCCCAGGTGTTCGAGGAGCTCGACCGGCCCATAGCGACGCCCTGGGCGCAAGCGCCGCGTCGGGCGCGCGAGCCCCTCCCACTCCGAGTCGCCCACGCGCTCGAGCAGAAGCACCTCGCCCTTCGGGTGCTCGATCGGGATGCGTGCGGGCACGACGCGCGTGTCGTTGACGACCACGAGCTCTCCGCCTAGTTCCTCAGGTAGCTCGCGGAAGCGCCGGTGCCGCACGTCGCCGGTCGCCCGGTCATAGACGAGCAGCCGCGAGTCGTCGCGCCGCTCCGCCGGGTGCTGCGCGATGAATTCCGAAGGGAGGTAGTAGTCGAGCTCGTCGGTTCTCATCCGACGACGACGTTACTCTTGGCACCCGTGGACATGGACGCACTCGAGCGCGCGCACGAGCGGCTCGCGGCGGCGGCGGCGGGCAAGGCGCAGCCGGCTGAGCTCGAGGCGACGCTCGAGCGGGCGCGGCAGGGGCTCGAGGAGCTGGCCGCAGCCGCGGCCGAGCTCGAAGCGGGTCTGCCCGAGAAGGTCGGTGCCGCGCTCAAGGAGGGCATTGCGACTGAGGCGCGTCCCGTCGCGCGCCAGCTGGCCGAGGTGCGCGGCCTGATGAACCAGGTGATCCGGCGGGTCGAGCGGCTCGAAGGTGACGTCCTCACGGAGCGGAACGCCCGCGTCGACGACCTCGCCCTCCTCGTCGACCTGGTCATCTCCGGCTGGAAGAGCGTCGACGAGCGGTTGGCACAGCTCGAGCAGCACTTTCAGTCCACGAGCGGCGCGGTCGTGTACCGGATCGAAGAGCGCCGCCCGGCGAGCGGGACCTAGCCGCTCAGGTCAGTTCCAAGATGGCCGCGCTCGTCGCGGCCCAGAGCGCGACCGTCACCAGAATCGGCCGGTCCGTCAGCAGCACCTGTTCGGGCTCCTCGCCGAGGTCGTCGCGGTGCACGAGCAAGAGGTAGCGGAAGATCCCGTAGAGCACGAACGGGATCGTCGCCATCATCGCCGTCGAGTGCGCGGTGAACGTGTACAGCGAGTACGCGATCACCGTCGAGGCGGCGACCACGGCGACGAGCTGGTCGACCAGCGCCAGCGAGTAGCCGTCCGGCACCTGCACCCCGGCGGCAAGTTCGCCGCGACGCTTCGCCAGCGCGAGGAACAGCGCCAGCAGCGCCGTGCAGACGAGGAGCCACGGTGAGATTCGAACCTCGACCGCCTCGGCGCCCGCGGCCGCGCGGATCACGAACAGCGCGCCGATCGCGAACACGTCCAGTAGCGCGAGGCGCTTGAGGCTGAGCGTGTACGCGGCCTGCAGCGCCAGGAATGCGGCGAGGAGGCCGACCGTCGCCCAACCGAGCGGCACGACGAGGAGTAGCGCGGCGACGGCAAGTCCCGCCGCGAGCAACAGCGCCGTGTACGCGGACACTTCACCGCGCGCCACGGAGCGGCCGCGCTTGATCGGGTGCCGCCGGTCGTTGTCGGCGTCCCGCACGTCGTTCACGAGGTAGGCGGCGCTCGAGGCCGCGCAGTACGCGACGAACGCGGTGAGCGCCCACAACCAGCGGCGAGCATCGCCCAGCTGGGCCGCAAACACGATCCCGGCGAAGACGAGCAGGTTCTTGGACCACTGCGCGGGGCGCAGCGCGGCGAGCAGAGCCTGGGCTCGCGAACGGCGTGCGGGCAGCGCGACGACCTGCGCCGGAACGGTCACGCGCGGGAGACTAGTCGGCGGGCAGCAAGAGCCGGAAGCGGCTCCCGCGTCCCGGCACGCTGTCGAGCTCGATCCGCCCCCCGAG
>DASYUZ010000230.1:0-46185 GCA_036000665.1 Gaiellaceae bacterium | reverse complement strand
GACGTGCGCCCGGATCAGGCGTCGCAGGATCGCACCCTTGGAAACGCCCTCACGGTGCGCGGCGCGATCGAGCCGCCGGTCGAGGTCGTCTTCGATCATGAAGTTGAAGCGGCGCATTGCCATCCAAACTTACACACCTTTCTGTGACGTGTATGTAACTTTACCTCCACAGGCCGTGTGACGGCGGGATTCGTTAGGCTCGCCCCCGCTTGTAACCCTGGAGTCCCTTCGCCGACGCCGTTCGGCGCCGAACTTTGTGAGGCTGCACATCGATGGATTTCTTCCGTGACCACCCTGTGCTCTTCGCGCTCGTCTGCGCCTTTGCGGCCGTTGCGTACGGGATCTGGCTCGCGCTCTGGCTCCTCCGCCAGCCGGCGGGCAGCGAGCGGATGCAGGAGATCGCCCGGGCGATCCAGGAGGGCGCGAACGCCTACCTGAAGCGGCAGTACACGACGATCGCGGTCGTCTCGATCGTGCCGTTCCTGCTGCTGGGCCTCTACAACAAGCTCGGCTGGGGCACCGCGTTCGGGTTCCTCGTCGGCGCCGTGCTGTCGGCGTCCGCCGGCTTCATCGGCATGTTCGTCGCCGTCCGCTCGAACGTGCGCACCGCGGAGGCGGCGAAAAGCGGCCTGAAGCCGGCGCTGAACGTCGCATTCCGCGCCGGCTCGGTGACGGGGCTGCTCGTCGTCGGGCTCGGGCTCTTCGGCGTCGCCGGCTACTACTGGGCGCTCACCGACTGGTTCGGCGTCGAGAGCACCGACGCGATCGACGACCTCGTCGGCCTCGCGTTCGGTGGCTCGCTCATCTCCGTCTTCGCGCGTCTCGGCGGCGGCATCTACACGAAGGCCGCGGACGTCGGCGCCGACCTCGTCGGCAAGATCGAGGCGGGCATACCCGAAGACGATCCGCGCAACCCGGCGGTGATCGCGGACAACGTCGGCGACAACGTCGGCGACTGCGCGGGCATGGCCGCCGACCTGTTCGAGACGTACGCCGTGACCGCTGTCGCCGCGATGCTGATCGGGACACAGTTCCAGGCCGACCAGCTGTACCTGTTCCCGTTCGCGCTCGGCGGCATGTCGATCCTCGCGTCGGTCGTCGGGACGTTCTTCGCGCGCGTCGGCCGCCGGGGCTCGATCATGAACGCGCTCTACCAGGCAGTGCTGGTCGCCACGGGGCTCTCCGCCATCGGGTTCATCCCGGTCACGATGGCGTTCGACGACGGCAAGTTCTCGTTCGGCGCCCTCTACGCCTCCGCCCTGACCGGGCTCGTGATCACCTTCCTGCTCGTCGCGATCACTGAGTTCTACACCGGCACGCGCTGGGGTCCCGTGAAGTCGATCGCCAGCGCGTCGCGCACCGGCCACGCGACGAACATCATCGAGGGGCTCGCCGTCGGCATGCAGGCAACGGCCGCGCCCGTGATCGTGATCGCGGCCGGGATCCTGGTCGCCCACCACTTCGCCGGTCTCTACGGGATCGCCGTCGCGGTGATGGCGCAGCTCTCCATGACCGGATTGATCGTCGCGCTCGACGCGTACGGCCCCGTCACCGACAACGCGGGCGGCATCGCGGAGATGGCCGATCTCGACGAGTCGGTGCGCGCGATCACCGATCCGCTCGACGCGGTCGGGAACACGACGAAGGCCGTGACGAAGGGGTACGCGATCGGCTCGGCCGCGCTCGCGGCGCTGGTGCTGTTCGACTCGTACACCACGGGTTTGCGCGAAGAAGGTCTCGAGAACATTCGCTTCGACCTCTCGGACGCGTGGGTGATCGCCGGTCTCTTCATCGGCGGGCTGATGCCGTTCCTGTTCGCGTCGCTCGCGATGCAGGCGGTGGGACGCGTCGGCGGCCAGGTCGTCGAGGAGGTCCGGCGCCAGTTCCGCGAGATTCCCGGAATCCTCGAAGGGACCGGCCGCCCGGACTACTCGCGCGCGGTCGACATCGTGACCGGCTCGGCGATCAAGCGCATGCTCCTGCCCGCTTTGATCCCCATCCTCTTCCCGGTCATCGTCGGGATCATCAACGCGCGGATGCTCGGCGGGCTGCTGATCGGGACGATCGTGACCGGGCTCTTCCTCGCGATCGCGATGACCTCGGGCGGCGGCGCCTGGGACAACGCGAAGAAGCTGATCGAGGACGGCGCCTTCGGCGGCAAGGGCTCGGAGGCCCACGCGGCCGCGGTCACCGGCGACACCGTGGGCGATCCCTACAAGGACACCGCCGGCCCCGCGATCAACCCGATGATCAAGATCGCAAACGTCGTCGCGATCCTGATCATCCCCTTGATCGTCGCGATCCACGGTTAGCGGCGGAGGCTTCATCACCTCCGCGCCGTAGAGTTCTGGGGTGCCGAGACGGCGGCGGAGACAGGCTGGTCTCGAGCGGGTGCTCGGCGCCCCGGCGCTCTTCGCGACTGTCTACGGCAACGTCGGCTCCTCGATCTACTACGCGCTCGGCGTCACCGCCGCGTTCGCGCTCGGACTGACACCGCTCGTCTTCGTCATCGCGGGGCTGATCTTCGTCGCGACGACGATGACGTATGCCGAGGGAACGGTCCGCTACCCCGAGGCCGGAGGATCGTCGAGCTTCGCGCGCCATGCGTTCAACGAGACCGTCAGCTTCGGGGCCGCCTGGGCGCAGATGCTCAATTACATCGTCACGATCTCGATCTCGGCCTTCTTCGTGCCGCACTACCTCTCGATCTTCTGGGAACCGCTGCGGACGAACCCCTGGGACATCATCGTCGGCGCCGTCGTCATCGTCGTTCTCGTCGCGCTCAACATCGTCGGCATCCGCGAGGCGGCAACGCTGAACATCGCGCTTGCGGTCATCGACTTCGCCACACAGCTCTTGCTCGTCCTGCTCGGGTTCTTCCTGATCTTCAGCCCCGAGACGCTCGTCGACAACGTGCACTGGGGCGTCGCGCCGACGTGGTCGAGCTTCCTCCTCGCGATCCCGGTCGGGATGATCGCCTACACCGGCATCGAGACGGTTTCGAACCTTGCGGAAGAGGCGCGCGACCCGACACGGAACGTGCCACGCGCCTATGTGATGACCACGGTCGCCGTCTTCGCGATCTACCTGACGCTTCCGGCAATCGCGCTGTCCGCGCTCCCCGTCGAGCGCACGGAAGACGGCTTCAAGACCCTGCTTGCGCTGCCCCCGCAGGAGGGTGGATTCCAGAACGATCCGGTGCTCGGCGTCGTGGAGAACCTCGGCATCGCCGGCGTACTGCTCGACGTCTTGAAGGTCTACGTCGGCGTCCTCGCAGCGACGATCCTCTTCATCGCGACGAATGCAGGAGTCATCGGCGCGTCGCGGATCACCTACGCGATGGCGTCGTACCGCCAGCTCCCGGAGGTCTTCCGCCGCCTCCATCCGAAGCTCAAAACGCCCTGGATCTCGCTGATCGTGTTCGCCGGGATCGCCTCGATCGCGACGCTGCTGCCCGGCCGGGTCGACTTTCTCGGGACGCTGTACTCGTTCGGCGCGATGCTCTCCTTCACGATCGCGCACGTCGCGATCATCGCGCTGCGCTACCGCCGCCGCGACGACGAGCTCGTGTTCCGCGGGCGGCCGAACCTGCGCCTCGGCGGCGTCGACTGGCCGCTCTTCGCGATCGTCGGCGGCCTCGGCACCGGGCTGGCCTGGATCGTGGTCGTCGTCCAGACTCCGGACACACGCCTTGCCGGGCTCGGCTGGCTTGTACTCGGGTTCGTTCTCTACACGGTCTACCGTCGCCGTGTCGTGCGGGAATCGCTGACGGCGACCATCCGTGCGCCCGTGCTCGTGCTGGGCCCCTCTCTGACGATCGAGTACCGCACGATCGTCGTGCCGGTGACCCGCACCCCGGAGTCCGAGGAGGCGCTCGTGACTGCCGCACGCCTCGCGACCGAGCGCGGCTCGACGATCGCGGTCGTCCACGTCATCGAGGTGCCACTCGAGCTGCCGCTCGACGCCGCGCTTCCGGACGCCGAAGAGGAAGCCGACGACCTGCTCGACAGCGCCCAGGCGTTCGTCGAGCAGTACGGCGTGCGCGCCGTCACCCGTCTCATCCGCGCCCGCTCGGCCGGACGTGCGATCGTCGAGGAGGCCGAGCGCCGGAACGCCGAGCTGATCGTGCTCGGGGCGCCGCGCCCGGAGCTGATCGGCCGCGGGCGCATCTTCGGGAAGACGACGGACTACGTGTTGAAGGCGAGCCCCGTGCGTGTGCTGGTCACGGCTGGACGGAAGGCAGCGTGAACCGCGTGCTGCCCTTGCTCGTCATCGCGCTCGGAATCGCCGTCGTCGTCCGGACGCTGATCGAGGGCGTCGGCGGGGGCCTCGGCCTGCTTCTCGGCGTGCTCCTGATCGCGGCCGGAGCGGGCCGGCTGTACCTCGCGCGGAGGCTCTCCTAGTGGCGCGCAAGCTGCCGGGGCTCACGCGCGCACTCGGCGGTGCGCCGCTTGCGTCGGTCGCGTTCGGCGAGATCGGCTCGTCGCTCTACTTCGCGCTCGGGATCGTTGCCCTCTACGCGCTTGGGTTCACGCCGTGGGTGCTGCTGATCGCGGGCGCGATCTTCCTGCTCGTCTCGCTCTCGTACGCGGAGGGCACGGCCGCGATCCCGGAGCCCGGCGGCGCCGCGCTCTTCGTGCGGCGCGCGTTCAACGACCCCGCGGGCTTCGTGACGGGCTGGGCCCTCTTCCTCGACTACCTGATCGTGATCGCGCTCGCGGCCCTGTTCGTACCGCACTATCTGGCGGCGGCGCTCGGGTGGGAAGCGCTCCGCGATTCGCCGTGGGACGTCGTGGTCGGCGTTTGCGTCGTGCTCGGACTCGCGGTGGTGCGGCTCGTGCGGCGCCCGCAAATGTACGCGGCGGCCGTCGTGGTCGCCGGTATCGCCGCACTCGCGTTCGGGGTTCTGATCGTCCTCGGCCTTCCGCTCTCGTTCTCGCCCGATGCGCTGACTCAGGGAGTCGACCTCGGCAACGAGCCGGAGTGGCGCGAGATCGCGTTCGCGCTCCCGCTGGCGATGCTCGCGTACACGGGGCTCGAGACGGTCGCGAACCTCGCGTCCGAGGCGCGCGAGCCGGGCCGCACGCTGCCGCGAAGCCTCTTTGCCGGGATCGGTGCGGTCGTCGTCGTCTCGTTCCTGATCGCGCTGGTCGGGATCTCGGAGTTTCCCGTCCGGAACGGCGAGACCGCGCTCGGCGGCCGCTGGAGGCTCGCGCCGCTCGCGGGCATCGCGCAGGAGATCGGCGCGCACCTGCCTGCTTTCGCGGGCGACATCCTGCGCGTCGGTATCGCGCTCAGCGGCGTGCTCGTCCTGCTCGCCGCGGTCACGACGTCGATGTCCGGCGCGAGCCGCCTCACGTACTCGCTCGCGCGGCACGGAATGCTTCCACACGCGTTCGAGCGCCTGAACCGGCGCACGCTGCTCTCTCCGGCGGCGATCCTGACGACTGCCGGAATCGCCTCGCTGCTGCTCGTGATCTCAGACGTCGCCGGACGGCCGTCGATCAGCCTCGCGAGCCTCTACAGCTTCGGCGTGCTGCTCGCCTTCACCGCCGCGCAGCTCGCGGTCTGGCGGCTGCGTCGCACCGAGCCGGGCCTGCCTCGCCCCTTCCGCGCGCCGGGAATGCCGGCGACGGCGCTCGTCGGCGCCTCGCTGACGGCAGCGGTCTGGGTGCTCGCGATCGCCACGCACGGCGCGGCGCGCATCGTCGGCCCGCTCTGGGTCGTTGGCGGGCTGCTGCTCTTCGTCGCGGTGCGCCGCTCGCGCGGCGAGGCGCTGCTGGAGCACGTCCAGCCGGCAGAGGCGGACATCGTCCCCTCGGTGGAGGGGCAGTACAGGCAGATCCTCGTGCCGGTGAAGCTCGGGCCGATCGGGGACGAGGTGATGGCGACCGCGATCCGGCTCGCCGAGGAGGTCGGGGCGGTGATCACGGCACTCCACGTCATTCCGGTGCCGATGCACCAACCGATCGACGCCGCGCTCTTCGACGCGGAGGAGCGCGCCGAGAGCTCGCTGGCCGAGGCGAAGCTGCTCGCTTCCGAGCACGGCGTCGACGTGGAGGGTGTGATCGTGCGGGCGCGCGCGATCGGCGCGGCCGTCGTGGCCGAAGCGGTCACGCGGGACGCCGACCTGATCGTCATGGGATCGTCGGCGAAATGGCGCCGGCAGTCCCGCTTCTTCAGCCCGACGGTCGACTACGTGCTGCGCAAGGCGCCCTGCGAGGTGATGGTGATCGTGTACCCGCAAGGAGTGCTCGAAGAGGAGGGCGAGGCCGCCTCCGCCGAAGCTAGGCTGAGTGCATGAAGGCGATCGTCGTCGGATGCGGCCGCGTCGGCTCCTCGGTCGCGAGGCGACTGGCACGCGAAGGCTGGGACGTGACCGCCGTCGACGAGACGGAGGCCGCTCTCGCGCGACTTGGCCAGGAGTGGAGCGGCGGGTTCGTGGTCGGCCACGGAATGGACCTGAAGACGCTGAAACAGGCGGGAATCGAAGACGCCGACGCGGTGATCATCGCCACCGACGGCGACAACACGAACATCGTCGTCGCGCAGGTCGCGCAGAAGCAGTTCGGCGTACCACGTGTCGTGGTGCGACTGCTCGATCCGTACCGGGCCGACTTCTACGCCTCGCAGGGCATGAACGTCGTCTGCCCGACGAAGACGGCGATCGAGACGCTCACGGAGAAGGTGCTCGCCGAGCCCGTGACAGCCTGATGTTCGCGATCGTGGTCGGGGGCGGAAAGGTGGGCTCGACAGTCGCGCGCACGCTGCTCAAGCGCGGGCACGAGGTGACGCTGATCGAGCAGCGGCTCGACCGGTACGAGATGCTGGAGCAGGAGTTCGAGCACCAGGTCCAGGTCGGGGACGCGACCGAGATGCCCGTGCTCGAGCGCGCGGGGATCGCTCGGCCCGCCGACATCGTGATCGCGGTCACCGGCGACGACGAGGACAACCTCGTGATCGGGCAGCTCGCACGCGAGAAGTACGCCGTCGAGCGCGTGATCGCGCGCGTCAACGACCCGCGAAACCAGCCGCACTTCGACCTGCTGGGGATCCCGCAGACGGTCTCGGCGACGCAGATGGTGCTCGGCCTGATCGAGCACGAGGTGCCCGAGCACGAGCTGGTCCATCTGCTCGAGCTGCGCAAGGAGAACCTCGAGATCGTCGAGGTCGAGGTCGATGCCGGGTCTCCGTGCGCAGGGAAGCGCGTCGACGAGCTCTCGCTGCCGGAGAGCACGCGTCTGATCTCGGTGATGAGGAACGGCAAGGCCGAGATCGCGGTCGGGCACACGACGCTTCAGCCCGGCGACCAGGTGCTGGCGATTCTGGAGCCCGGGCGCGAGGACGAGCTCAAGCGTCTGCTGCTCAAGAGCTGATGGTCGTGCGCCGGGGCGCAGCGGTGGTCGTTGGGGTAGTGGTCGCATCGGCCTGCGCGGCGTCGGGATCTCCTGCGGAACCCACGCGAGCGGCGTACCGATTCCAGCCGCTCTTCAGCGTTGCCGCGCCGGTGCACGTGAGCGCGCCCCGGTCGCAGCCCGGGCGGCTGTACGTCGTCGAGCAGGCGGGCCGGATCCTACTCGCCGTAAACGGACGCCTGCGCGCACCGTTCCTCGACATCCGCCCGCTCGTGCAATCGGGTGGGGAGCAGGGCCTGCTCTCGGTCGCCTTCCACCCGGCCTATGCGAAGAACAGGCGCTTCTACGTCGACTACACGGACAAGAATGGGGACACGCGGGTCGTCGAGTACCGGGCGAACCGCGCGGGCACGGCGGCCTTGCCGCGCACGGCGAGGCAGCTGCTCTTCGTCAAGCAGCCGTACGCGAACCACAACGGCGGCCAGCTCGCGTTCGGGCCCGACGGCAGGCTCTACGTCGGGATGGGAGACGGCGGCTCGGGCGGCGACCCCGAGAACCGCGCGCAGAATCTCCGCGAATTTCTCGGGAAGCTGCTCGCGATCGATCCGCTCCGGCGAGGTGCGCGCTGGCAGATCGTGGGGTACGGCCTGCGGAATCCCTGGCGATTCTCGTTCGATCGCGCGAACGGAGATCTGTACATCGCGGACGTCGGCCAGGGCGCGTGGGAGGAGATCGACTACCTCCCGCGGCGCAGCCCCGGGCTCGAGAACTACGGCTGGGACGTCTTCGAGGGCCGCGCGCGCTTCGAGAACAAGGCGCCGAACCCGGCCGGTCGGCTCGTCGGGCCGATCGAGGTGTACGGCCACGACCAGGGCTGCTCCGTCACCGGCGGCTTCGTCTACCGCGGCGCGGCGGTACCCGCGGCGCGCGGCCGGTACTTCTACGGCGACTACTGCAGCGGGACCGTCTGGAGCCTCCGCGTCCAGGGCGGCCGAGCCGTGGACGTGCGTCCCGAGCCGTTCACGATTGCCGACCTTTCGTCCTTCGGCGAGGACGCGCGCGGCGAGCTCTATGCCACGTCGCTCAGCGGACGAGTCTGGCGACTCGCCCGCTAGGTTCGTCAAAGGTTTTCACGAGCGCCGTCTCGTAGCTTTCACATTTGAAGCGTTGACAACCGACGTGCGCCGCGCCCCGGCCGCCAGGAGGGACAATGGAGAAGAGGGTCTACAGCCTTGCGCACTCGTGCGCGGGAAGAGTCGTGGAGCGCATGCGTGCCGGTGTCGTCACGGCCGCGGTCCTCGCCCTCGTCCTCGCCGGCGTCCTCTCGGCACACTCGCGAGCGGAGTCCGGTTCTCCTCGTGCCCCGGCGCCCGCGGCGCGCACACACGCCGATGCACTTGCAACAGTGCCTCCAGTGCCCTCGGGCGACATCGCGCACTTCAACATCACTGTCGAGGACAAGACGATCGAGATCGCGCCCGGCGTGCGCTACCGCGCCTGGACGTTCAACGGCACGTCGCCGGGGCCCGTCCTTCACGTCCGTGAGGGGCAAACCGTCGAGATCACCTTTCGGAACCGCGGTGACATGCCCCACTCGTTCGACATCCACGCAGCGAGGGTCCGGTCCGATGTCGCGTTCAGGGACGTGCCACCGGGCGGGTCGCTGACGTTCCGTTTCGTCGCTGGCAACCCGGGCGTCTTCCTCTATCACTGCGTCACGGCTCCGGCGGTGGCGCACATCGCCAGCGGGATGTACGGCGCGCTGATCGTCGATCCCGAGCGTCCGCTCCCAGCGGTGGACGCGGAGTTCGTCCTGGTCGCGAGCGAGTGGTATCTCCACCGAGCGGGCGAGCGAGGGCCGGCGCAGGTGAGCATGAAAAAGGCGCTGGCAGCCAATCCGGACTACGTCACGTTCAACGGGTACGCGCATCGATACGGTCATCGAGCGTTCCACGTCGAGCCGGGCTGGCGCGTCCGCTTCTACGTCGCCAATGCCGGTCCGAACCTGACGACTCCGCTTCATCTCGTCGGCGGCATCTTCGACCGCGTCTATTCGGACGGCGACGTCACGCACTGGCTCACGGGCGTCCAGACGGCAGACGTCCCGGCGGGCGGCGGAGCGATCTTCGACGCCCACTTCGACGAGCCCGGCGTCTACGGCTTCGTCAGCCACAGGTTCGCGAGCGCCGACAAGGGCGAGGTCGGGGCAATCACCGTCGGATCGGTTCACGGCACGATGCGGCACTGACGGGAACCGACCCCGGACGAGCTACCCCGCCGGCGGGCCGGGGCCGAGCGCACGCGGCGCGCCTGTGGAGGAATTGGCACACATTCGGCACGGACGCGTCACAGACACATCACACGTTTGCGGGTACGCTCGACCGCGGGTGGCGGGAGGAAGACCCCAGAGCCCCACCCTAGGGTGGGGACGTGGGGGGTCAGCCGGTGCGGCGGCGGCGGACCTGCGGCGGCTGCTGGCCGAGGGCCGCGAGGGCGAGGGCCTGGAGGGAGTCGTTCAGGCTCGACAGCTCGCCGGCGATCCGGAGCAGCGTGTCCTCGGAGTCGAGCCGTCGGTTGAGCGTGCGCAGCTCGTCGCGGATCGCGTCGAGCCGCCCGAGCAGGGCGTCGAGCTGGCGGTCGTCGAAGAGCGCCGGGCGCCGGTCCACAAACGGAATTCTAGAGACGAAGCCCGAGGAGCTCGCCGCGGGAGGCGACGACGAGGGTGCCCTCGCCGAGGGCCTCGAGCACGCGTTCGCGGGCCCCGGCGCCGAACTCCGCCACCTCCAGGCGTCGAGCCGCGCCGAGCTGGGCGAGTGCGACCCGGCCGAGCGCCTCAGGCGCGTCCGTGAACACCCCCAGCCGAGCGCCCCGCGCCTGGAGCGCGCGCAGGGCGGCGTTCGCGTCCGAGTCGGGGCGAAGGTAGAGCGGAGCGTGGTCCTCCGCGAACCGCTCGAGCGGCCCGCGCCAGTCGCCGACCCCGTGCTCCGCCCAGCGGTCGAGCTGCTCGGCCGCCGCGCCGCGATCGTCGGAGAGCCCGCTCGGGTCGAGCGGCGCGATCGCGCGATAGCGGCGCGCCGCATCCTCGAGCCACGCCTCCCACAGCGGCCGCGTGTCGCCGAGCGCGGCATCGAGATCGAGGGCGACCTTCACGCGCGCAGCCTGCGATACACGACCACACCGAGCAGGACGCCGAGCGCATCGATCGCGACGTCGAGCGGATTTCCGTTTCGACCGGAGACGAAGTGCTGGTGGAACTCGTCGCTCGCCGCGTAGGCGACGCCGACGAGCCACGCGGGCCCGGGCCGACGGAGCGCGCGGAGCAGCGACGCGCCGAGGATCGCGTACTCGGTCAGGTGCGCGAGCTTGCGCAGCGGCGTGTCCCACGAGAGACCGGAGTCGAAGCTGGGGACCGACGAGAGCGCGAAGATCAGCGCCGCCCACGCGGCGACCGGAAGCCAGAGGCTCACGAAGCGCGAGCGCGGCACGCGTCGATGATACGAAGTCAGCCGAACGCCGCCGCGGGGACGTCCGCGCCGGTGCCGTTCACGAGGCGTACCACTGCGTGCTCTCCGACCCAGTCGATCACGCTGACGCTGCAGTAGCCAACGTCGAACGCGAAGATCCGCTCTGCGGGCAGGCCGAGCGCGTCCGCGAGGGCGGAGCGGATTACTCCGCCGTGCGTCACGACGGCGATCGTCGCGCCGTCGTGCGCGGCGCGAATCTCGGCGAGCGCGCTGCACGCCCGTGCGCGCAGGTCGTCGAAGCTCTCGCCGCCGGGAAAGCGCACACGCGTCGGCTCGTTCATCCAGCGCCGGTAGAGCTCCGGTCGCTCGTTCGCGATCTCGTCATACGTACGACCTTCGAGCTCGCCGAAGTCGAGCTCGCGCAGGCGCTCGTCGACGCGCGCCGCGCCGAGCAGCTCGGCGGTCTCGCGAGCACGCCGCCGAGGGCTCGTGTAGACGACGTCGCACGCAATGTCCGACAGGTGTCGGGCATGTGTCCGACCGTCACTCGACAGGCGCACGTCGAGCCGGCCGTAGCAGCGGCCGCGTGCGTCGTCCTCGGGTTCGCCGTGGCGGATGAGGAGGACCCGCGTCATGCCGCAACCAGGAGCGCCGCGAGCGCGGCCGCCTGCGCGAGCTCCGTCGTCGCACCAAGCGTGTCGCCGGTGACGCCGCCGAGCCAGTGCCGGAAGAACACGCCGAGCACGAGCGCCGTTGCCGCTACGGCGCCGACTGCAGCGAGCCCCGGTCTGCCTCGCGCCGCGAGGGCAAGCGCACACGCGACGGCGAGCCCGAGGGCAGCGCCGGCAGCCGACACGCGCTCGACCAGCGCCGCGCCCTGCCCCTCGGCACGCGCGTACGGCAGAAACGCAGCGAGCGGGAGCGCCGACCAGCGCGCACACGCGCCCGCTGCGGCAAACGCCGTCCACGCGCCGCTCTGGGCCGCGAGCACCGACGCCTCGAAGAGCAGCACGAGGACGAGCGCCGTCGCACCGAAGGCGCCGATCGCGTGGTCGCGCATGATTTCGAGCCTCCGCTCGCGGGTCGTCCCGCCGAGCGCGTCGGCGGTATCGGCGAGCGCGTCGAGGTGCATCCCGCCCGTCACGAGCGCGGCCACGGCCAGGCCGAGCGCCGCCGCGGCAAATGCGGGCAGGGGGCCGGAAGCGAGGTCGACCACCGCACCCGCGAGCGCGCCGACGGCCCCGCCGACGAGCGGGTAGAACGGCGCCGCTCGGGCGACCGCCTCCCCGTCGAAGGGCGCCAGCCGTCCCGTCGGAACCCGCGTCAGGAACGCCGTCGCCGCCGCGAGCTCCTCAACGACCCGCATCGGTCACCTGCGCGCTCTCGAACGTCGCCATCTCCTCGAGCACTGCGAGTGACGCCGCGAGCAGCGGCAACGCGAGCGCCGCGCCGGTTCCCTCGCCGAGCCGCAAGCCGAGGTCGAGCAGCGGGCGCAGCCCGAGCGCCTCGAGGCTCAGCCGATGGCCGGGCTCGGGCGAGAGGTGCGCCGCGATCATGTAGTCGACGACGCGCGGCTCGAGCCGGGAAGCGACGAGCGCCGCCGCTGCGACGATGAACCCGTCGAGCAGGACGGCGAGTCGCTCGGCCGCTGCGCCGAGCGCGACTCCGGCGAGGAGGGCGATCTCGAAGCCTCCCAGCGCCGCGAGGACGTCCACGGGATCGCCGAGCGGAGCGTTCACGGCGAGCGCGCGCTCCACGACGGCAATCTTGCGCTGCACCCCGTCGGCGTCGAGTCCCGTCCCCGGCCCGCAGACCGCCGACGGCGGAACGCCGAGGAGCGCCGCGTGGAGCGCGCTCGCGGCAGTGGTGTTCGCGATCCCCATGTCCCCGAGCGCGACCACCGTGCAGCGTCGCGACAGCTCGCGTGCAAGCTCGATCCCCGTGTCGAGCGCAGCCAGGGCCTGCTTGCGACTCATCGCCGGCCCGCGCGTCGCGTTCGCCGTGCCCGCGCCGACCCCCGCGTCGACGACGACGAGCTCGGCCCCCGCGAGGCGCGCGAGCACGCAGACCGCTGCTCCGCCCGAGTGGAACACCTCGAGCATCTGCCGCGTGACCTCCGCCGGGTAGGCGCTGACACCCTCTTCGGCATAGCCGTGGTCGCCCGCTGCAACCACGATCGCGAACCGGGGCTCGGTCACGCCGATCCCGGCGAGTTGCTCCGCGAGCTCCTCCAGCCGGCCGAGGCTCCTGCGCGGCTTCGTCTTGCGGTCGAGCTCCACGCGCGCCGCGGCCATCGCAGCAGCGTCGAGCGGCTCGATCTCAACCACGAAACACCTCGGGCTGCCAGGCAGGCGACAGCGCGAGCGGACGACCGGCGACGACGAAGGCCGCGTCCGTCGCACGGCTCACGAACGCGGCATTCACCGTCCCGAGCACGTCCCGGTAGTCGCGCCCCAGCGCGCTCGCCGGCACGACGCCGAGGCCCACTTCGTTCGTGACGACGATCACGGGCGCGGCGCGCGCGGCAGCGAGCTCTGCGACCGCCTCGGCCTCCGCGAGGACCGCGTCGCCATGCGTGAGCACGTTCGCCACCCAGAGCGTAAGACAGTCGACGACCGCGAGCGTGTCTGCGCCGAGCGCGCTCAGCGCGTCGCGCAGCGCGAACGGCTCCTCGATCGTCGTCCACGACTGCGAGCGTTCCGCACGGTGCTGCTCGATCCGGCGCGCCATCTCGTCGTCGCCGGCCTCTGCGGTCGCGATGTAGGCGACGGGGCCGCTCCAGCGCTGCGCGAGCGAGACCGCGAGCGCCGACTTGCCGGCACGTGCGCCTCCGAGCAGGACGACGAGGCTCACAAGACGCCGGCGAGCCTTGCGACGGTGTCCATGTCCACGTGCTCATCGAGTGCGTCGGCGAGCTGGTCGAACGCGTCGTCGAGCGTGCGCGCAGGCGCTTCGCCGACGAGCGCGCGCACCACCGCGGGCTGCTCGAACAACCCGTGCAGGTACACCGCGAGCACGGGCCCGGCCACGTAGCCGAGCCCCCGCGGGAGGGCCTCGGCGAGCGGCCCGAGAGGCTCTGTCGAGCCGTGCCGGATCTCGTAGCCCTCGATCTCGAGTCCCGAGAGCGTTCGCCACGGCTCCGGCAGCTCCGCGAAGGACGCGGAGGTGCGGCGCGCGAGCTTCTCGGCCGCGAACGTCGTGCGTAGAGGCAGCAGGCCAAGGCCTTCGTCCGCGCCGTCAACGCCGGCCGCGTCGTCGAAGCATTCGCCGAGGAGCTGGAGGCCGCCGCACACGCCGAGCACGCGCCCGCCGGACGCCGCCCGCCGCCGGATCGCCTCGTCGAAGCGGCGTGCCCGGAGCCAGTCCCGGTCGGCCGCGACATGCTTGGAGCCTGGCAGCACCACGAGGTCGGCGCCGTCGAGCTCGCCGGGCGAGCCGGCCCACTCGACGTCGGCCACCTGCTCGAGCGGACGGTACTCGTCGAGGTTCGACGCCGTCGGGTAGCGGACGATCGCGATCCGCACGCGGCGGCCGGTGACGGCCGGCACCGCGGCGCCGTCCTCGTCCGGCAAACCGTGCTCCAGCCACGGGAGCACACCGAGAGTGGACACACCGGTCCGCCGGTGGAGCAGCTCCGGCGCGGGGTAGAGGAGCGAGGCGTCACCGCGGAACTTGTTCAGCAGAAAGCCGCGCACGAGCCGGCGGTCGCGCCGCTCGAGCAGGCGCCACGTCCCGTACAGGTGAGCAAAGGCGCCGCCGCGGTCGATGTCGGCAACCAGCAGTACCGCGGCAGCCGCGGCCCGCGCCGAGCGCATGTTGGCCAGATCAATCGCGCGCAAGTTGATCTCGGCGGGACTCCCCGCGCCTTCGAGCAGCACGAGCTCGTACTCGGCGAGGAGTGACGCGAGCGACTCCTGCACGACCGGCCACAGACGCCCGGCGCGTTCCTGCCACGCCAGCGCGCCGAGCTCGAGGTCCGGACGCCCGCGGACGACGACCTGGCTCCGCGTGTCGCCTTCGGGCTTGACGAGGACGGGGTTCATGCGCACGTCGGGCTCGACACCGGCCGCCAGGGCTTGCAGCCACTGCGCGGCGCCGATCTCCCCGCCTTGACAGACGCGCGCGTTGTTCGACATGTTCTGCGCCTTGAACGGCGCCACACGGACGCCCTGCCGCGCGAACCAGCGCGCGAGTGCCGTCGCAACGAGGCTCTTGCCGGCCGAGCTCGAGGCGCCCTGCACCATCAGCGCGCTCACGTTCGGACCGGAACGACGGCCAGCGTCGCTCCGTCGTCGAGCACGCGCACGCGGGCGCCGTAGAGCGACGAGAGCCTGCTGGACGTCAGCACTTCGCGGGCCGCTCCGTCCGCGATCACCTGACCCGCGTCGACGAGCACGATCCGCTCGCCGTACTGTGCCGCAAGCGTGAGGTCGTGCATCGCCGCGATGACCGTCAGTCCGCCCTCGCGCCGCAGCTTGTCGACCAGCTCCAGTACGTGCTGCTGGTGTCCGATGTCGAGCGCGGTCGTCGGCTCGTCCAGGAGCAGGATCGGCGCGGCCTGCGCAAGCGCGCGCGCGATCACGGCGCGCTGCAGCTCGCCGCCGCTGAGCGAGCCGAGCGCCCGTTCCGAGAACGCACTGAGCTGAAGCCGCGCAAGCGCCTCGACCGTCGCGCGGAGGTCCGCCGCGCCCTCGCGCGCGAGCACGCCCATATGCGGCGTGCGGCCGAGAAGCACGTACTCCGCGACCGTCATCGCCTGGGGGATGACCGGCACCTGCGGGACGAGCGCGACGAGCTGCGCAGCGTGGCGCCGCCGCAGCGAGCGGAGATCTCGTCCGGCGAGACGCGCGGCGCCCTGCCAGCGCGCCGTACCGGCAAGCACGCGAAGCAGCGTCGACTTCCCCGCGCCGTTCGGGCCCAGAACCGAGACCCACTCGCCGCGCTCGACGGTGAGCGAGACGTCGTCGACGATCCGCCGTTCGTCGGCGATGACGGTGACGTGCTCGAGCTCGACCGCGTTCACCCCGACCTCGACGTGCGGAGGACGAGGGCGAAGAACGGCGCACCGATGAACGCCGTGACGACGCCGATCGGGAGCTCCGCCGGGGCGAGCAGCGTGCGTGCAAGCACGTCGGCGAGGACGAGGAACGACGCGCCGAGCGCGACCGAGAGCGGCAGGATGACGCGGTAGCTCGAGGAGACGACGAGCCTGACGAGGTGCGGGACGACGATGCCGACGAAGCCGATCAGGCCGCTCACCGCGACGGCCGCGGCCGTGCCGAGCGTCGCCGCCGCCACGATGATCAACCGCGTGCGCGCGACGTCGAGCCCGAGACTCCGCGCCTCCTCGTCGCCGACCGCGAGCACGTCCAGCGCGCGCCGGTGCACGAGCAGGACGACGACGCTGACGGCGACGTACGGCAGGACCAGCACGACCTCGCGCCACCCGGCCGTGCCAAGACCGCCGAGGAGCCACGAGTACACCTCGTTCAGCGTCTCGGAGTTCTGCTGCTGCACGAACGTCTGGGCCGAAGTCAGGAAGGCCGCCACGGTGACGCCCGCGAGGATCAGCGTCGCCGTCGTCCGCTCGCCGCCGAGCGACCGGCCGATCGCCCAAGCAGCGACGACCGAGAAGAGCGCACCCGCGAACGCGGCGAGCGGGAGCAAGTAGCTGTCCGTCGAGCCGGCGGGTCCGTACGCGATCACGATCGTCGCGCCGAGACCCGCGCCCGCGGCGACGCCGAGCAGGTACGGGTCGGCGAGCGGGTTGCGGAAGACGCCCTGGTACGACGCACCGGCGAGCGCGAGCATCGCGCCGACGAGAGCGCCGAGCGCGACGCGCGGCACGCGCAGCTGCCAGACGATCGCGTCCTCCGGCGTCGTCAGAGGCGAGCTCACGTCGAGAAACGGCAGCCGGGCGAGCGCCGAGCGCACGATCGCCTCGAGCCCGATGTGCACCGGCCCGACGAGCACGCCCAGGAGGAGCGCGCCCACCACGACGCCGGCCGCGACGAGCGCCCACGGCAGGGTCACTCGCCTCGCGGCGGCGAAGGGAAGAGCGCGCTCGCCGAGGGCGTCCACCTAGCGCATCGCCGCGGCCACCGCCCGGATGAAGACCGCGATCCGCGGCCCCCAGCGCGAAGCGACGTCGTCGTCGACCGAGACGACGCGCCCGTTGCGCACCGCCGCGATTCCGCTCCAGCCCGCCCGCGCGCGGACCGCGCGTGCGTTCTGGCCGCAGCACTTCGAATCCGCGAGCACGATCACGCCCGGGTTCGCGGCGACGATGTACTCCGCGGAGAGCTTCGGGTAGCCGCCGTTCGCATCCTCCGCCGCGTCGGCGATGTTACGCAGCCGGAGCAGCGTGTACACGCGGCCGATGAACGTGTCCGAGTTGGCCGAGTAGTAGTCGGGCGTCAGCTCGTGATAGACGGAGAGTCCCTTTCGCGACTTCACGGACGCGATCGCGGCCGCGATCCGCTTCCGCATCGAGGCGGTCGTGCGTGCGGCAAGCGCGGGATGTCCGGTCGCGCGCCCGATCTGCCGAATCTGTCCGTACGCCTCGTTCAGGTTCTTCGCGGCATCGAACTGGGCCACGGTGATCCCGAGCTTGTGGAGCTGCGAGACGATGCCGCCGTCGGAGGCCACGAGCACGAGGTCGGGCCGGTAGCCCGCGATCGCCTCGGCGTTCGGCGTGAACCCCGAGAGCTTCGTCCGCGGCGCGCGCGCCGGATAGTTGGACTGGTCGTCGACGGCGACGACCTGCTTGCCGGCACCGACCGCGAACAGGTCCTCCGTCGCGGTGGGCGAGAGCGACACGATGCGCGTCGGCCGCTTGCGGATCGTGATCTTTCCGTTCGTCGCCTGGATCACGACCGGGAAGAGCCGCGGCGTCTTCGCGACGCGCGCCTCGGCGGCCCAGCCGCCGGAGAACGCGAACAGGATCGCCCCGGCCAGCAGGGCGAGGAGCGTGAGCTTGGCCATAAAAAACCTCCGCTTGGCGCGGAGGAGGTTGGTTCCCGGCTCTGCCGCGAACCGCCCTTCCTCCGAGGGCTGGCGTTCGTCGGGGTGGGCAGGCGTCCTGGCTCGTCCTCTCGGAAGAGGCTTCACAGTTGCGGGACAGCACCGGGTTTGCACCGGACTTCGCTGCGTCACACCGGCCGGAGATATGTGTCCGGCGCGGAGGAGCCTAGCCGATCAGGCGGTCGCGCGCTGGTCGGCGGTCCACGCAGACAGCAGCCCGCGGTAGTGCTCGATGAAGTGCTCCTGCTCGTGCTCGGGGAAGGTCGAGCGGACGGCCTCCACGAGCAGTGAGTCGAGCTCAGGGCTCTCGAAATACTCGACCGTCAGCTCGTCGAGCGGCGTGAGCGCTTCGGCGACGAACTCCTCGTAGCGCGCGCTCTCGAAGTACTCGTCCGCGAGTCGGCGGTACTCGCGCAGCTTGTCGTCATACGAGAGGTCCTCGCGGTCGCCGACCACGTAGTACTCGCGCGTATCGAGGTCGATCCGCATCCGCCGTCCCGTCACGAGGCAGAACGCACACCAGCGCACGAGCGCGCGGATCGCCCACGGGAAGTAGTAGTGCAGGCTCGTCAACGCAACGTCGGGAGAGGCGTTCGCGTAGTCGATCGGCGAGGCGACGCCGTCCTTTACGATCGTCTCGCAGGAGTTGAACTCCCAGCGGAAGAACGCGTTGACCAGCCGCGAGATGGTCACGATCTCCCAGCCGAGCTGCGGCGTCAGGAAGCCATGGTCGACCTGGTAGCGGTCGTGCATCGGCCGGTCGGGCTCGAAGTGCATCACCATCGTCTCCGGCCCGATCGAGAGCGAGCGCGCGAAGACCTCGAAGTCCTCGAGCGCCGTCTGCACGTGCATCATCCGCTCGCCCGACTCGTCGTACACCTGCTGCAGCTCGTCCGGCGAGCCGACGCGCGAAACCCCGACCCACTGGCCGCCGTCGAACGGCTTCATGAAGAGCGGGTAGCCGATCCGCTCGGCGATCTCGTTCAGGTCAAACGGCAGGTTGTACTTCGAGGCGACGTCCGGGAACTTGGCCGCCATGTACTCGAAACGCGGGAGCGGCGCCGGCACCTTGTGCGGGATCAGCCAGGTCTCCGGCACCTTCAACCCGAGCCGCATCATCGCGCAGTACGCCGAGTGCTTCTCCATCGACTGGAACGTGAACGGGTTGTTGAGCAGGTACACGTCGTCCATCAGCGCGACCTTCTTCAGCCAGGCGCGGGGGAGGTCGTACCACCAGGCGAGCCGGTCGATCACGAGCGAGTAGCGCGGCCGGTAGCGGAGGTTGAACGGCTCCATCGTCAGCCGCTCGGTGTCGAGCTCGTGTTGCTCGCCGTGCCAGCGGATGGGGCCGAGCCGCCGCACGAGCGCCTCGAACGCGGTCGGCCAGTCCTCTTCCGTCCCGAGCAGGAGGCCGACGAGGTGCGAGGGCATCAGCAGAACCTCGGCAGGTGATGGGCGAGCTGCGCGCGCCAGGACTCCCAGTCGTGCGGGAACTCGGGCCCCCAGACGTCGAGCTCGTGGCGGAGACCTTTCTCGGCGAGCAGCCCGGCGAAGCGGTGCGTGCTCTCCAGCGCCCCGGTCGTATCCTCCCATTGGCCGCTTCCGACGGTCAGCAGGAGCGAGACGCGTGACCGCAGCCAGTCCAGATGTTCTCCGTCGAGATGGGTCACGTAGTCCGCAGGGTTGTTGAAGTACACCGCATCGCCCCGCTCTCCCCAACCCACCACCGAGACGTCGTACACGCCGCTCTGGCAGATCGCGATCGGGAAGAGGTCGGCCCGCTTGAGCGTGAAGTTTGCCGAGTGGTAGGCACCGAAGCTGACGCCCGTGAGCAGGATCTCATTGCTGCCGCAGTCCTCCACGATGAACGGTACGACGCGATCTACGATCCAGTTCTCGTAGAAGCCGTGGCGACGCGCACGCTCCTCGAGCGGGAGCTCCGTCGCGTGCCAGCTCTGAGCATCCAAGCTGTCGACGCAGTAGAGCTTGATCCGGCCCGCCTCGAGCAGCCAGCCGACCGCGTCGACCATCCCGCGCTCCTCGTATTGCCAACATGGGCCCTGCTCGGACGGGAACGCCAGCACCGGCCTTCCCCAGTGCCCGTACGCGAGCACGTTGCCGCCGTCGAGCGTGACGTGGCGGCTCATGGGGCAGCCTCTGCCCCATGAGCGGGGGAGGGGGCGTGTTCGCGGGGGGAACCGGGAGGTTCCCCCCGCCATTCAGGAAGGGGGCACGTGGGGGAAACGTTCGTTTCCCCCACGGGACCGAGCCGCAGGCGAGGGACGGTCATCCCCAGAGCCGCTCCAGGAGGCCGACGAGGTGCGGGTGGAAGACGTCGCGCCACGAAACCCAGTTGTGCACGTCCGGGTGCTCGTGGAGGCGCACGTCGTAGTGCTGACGCGCGAGCGCCTCGCGAAGCACGCGGTTGTTCGCGAGGTTCTCCTCCGCGATCCCGCACGTCATCACGACCGGGATGGGCGAGGGCGCGCTCGGCGCACGCAGCGCGCCGGCCATGAAGCGCGAGATGCGCTCGAAGCGGAGGAACCCGGACTCCTGCGGGTCGGTCGCGCGCCGGAAGAAGCTGCCGGACTGGAGGAAGAGGCCGCCGAAGAGATGCCGGTGCAGCCGGTGGGCGTGGAACGCGGCCAGCGCACCGAGGCTGGCGCCCATCGCGATGCGCGCGCCAACTAGGTCGGGGTGCGGCGCGAGGTCGCGGAGCGCGGGGACGATCTCCCGTTCGAGGGCGTTTGCGTACGCCGTCGACGCCGAGTACGTCTCGTTCCGGTCGCGGGGCGGCGCGAGGAGCGCGGCACGAAACGGCCGCAGCTCGAACTCCGCAATCGACGAGTCGAAGAGCCGCAGCAGCTGCGCATGCTCTGCGTACTCGGGCCCGTCGTGCACGAGGAGCAGCGGGAGAGACGTTCCCGGATCGGCGCCGTGCGCGCTCCAGAGCAGACCGCCGACCTCGGCGTGCAGCGTGCGGCTGCGGAGCGAAAACGGCTCGAGCGTCCCCTCGGGCGCTTCTTCGTCTTCGATCCAGACGGGCGGCGCGTACTCCTCGAACTCGAGCACGGAGCGGTCGCCGAAGGGAGCGCTCGCGCGCAGCGGGTTCGCTGGGTCCGTGATCACCTCGCGCGACCCATCCTCGCGCTCGAGCTCGAGCTGGTACTCGAAGCGGTGTAGGCCCTCGGGCCGGACGAGGCGGAGTTCCCACGTGCGCGTGCGCCCTCGCCGGCGAAACTCCGGTGCGCCGTTGCGGCGCGTCACGTCCGAGTGCAGGCGCACGGCGCGCACGTCGCGGTCGGCTCTAAAAGAGAGGACTATCTCGCGGATCACGAGTCGCGGCGGACGTAGTGGGTCCAGGTGAAGAGCGGGCGGTAGCCGAGCTCTCTGTTGAGCGCGAGCATCCCTGCATTGGTCGAGTCGTTGCCGGTCACGATGAGCTCGATTCCGTTCTCGGCGCACCAGCGCATCGCCGCCAGCTTCGCGAGCCGCGCGAGCCCGCGCCGGCGGTACTCGGGCAGGGTGCCCGTCATCTCGTTCTCCGCGCGACGGCCCTCGCGGTCGACCAGCAGCCAGGCGAACGAGACCGGCCGTTCGCCGTCGAGGACGACGTAGCTCCCATCCGGATCAAGGGCCGGGTCCTCGAGCGTCCTGCGGACGAAGTCTTCGTAGCGCAAGTTCGTCACCGCGTGATCGGCGGGCACGTCGGCGAGGACGGCAGCGAAGAGCGCGTGCAAGTCCCGGGGGCGGTCGAGGACATCGCCGAGGGGCACTGCTCGGAGCCCTTGGGCCGCCAACGCGCGCTCAAGCTCCACAAGCGAGCTCGTGTCCGCGGTCCGCGGGTCGACAGCGGACAACGAATCCACGCCCACTCGCTCGAAGCCGCGACCGACGACGAAACGCTCGCCGGCCGGGTCGTCGGCGACGTACGTACGGAACTCGCGGGCGCCATGCGCGCGCAAGTGGTCCTCGACCTGCGCCCAGAGCTCGGTCCCGAGACCGCGCCGTCTCCGGTCGGCGCGGACGCCGGCCCACAGCCATCCGACGTCGTTCGCGTCGATGGCCCACTCGAGCTGTGCGTGGCCCCAGCCGACGATTGCGCCGTTGTGCTCCGCTACCCACACCCGGCGGCGGGCACGCTCCGGACGCGCGTGCAGCCCATGGAGGACCCCCTCCGCGGTCGTCACGGTCATAGGGTGCAGCTCGCGCAGCAGCACCGCCGCGCCGGGCGCATCCCGATCCTCGAATTCGCGGATCACGGCCCGAGCATAGGGTTCGGTGGTGGCCACGGCAGCGATCCTGACGATCGGCAACGAAATCGTGTCGGGCGACGTCCCGAACACGAACGCCTCCTGGCTGGCGCGGCGGCTCGAGCCGCTCGGGGTGAAGATTCGGCTGGTCGCCGCGGTTCCCGACGAGATCGACGAGATCGCGCAGTTCGTCCGCGAGCGGGCGCCCGCGGTCGACTTCCTCCTCGTCACCGGCGGGCTCGGCGGCACGCCCGACGACCTGACGCGCGAGGCGCTCGCGGCGGCGTTCGGGGTCGAGCAGGCGGAGGTCGCCGAGCTCGCGGCCGACCTGCGCTCCCGCTTCACGCGCGACCCCGACTACGCCGCGCGCTGGGCGCAGCTCCCCACCGGCAGCCGCCCCCTCGCGAATCCGCGCGGCGGCGCGCCCGGCTTTGCGATCGAGAACGTCTACGTCTTTCCCGGTCTCCCGGCGGAGATGAAGGCCATGTTCGACGAAATCGCCGAGGAGTTCCGCCACGGGGCGCCGATCGACGTCTGGCGCCGCACCTACCGCACGCGCGAGAGCGAGATCGCAGCGGTCCTCGTCGAAGTCGGCGAGCGCTGGCCGGACGTGCTCGTCGGCTCCTACCCGCGCTTCGAACCGCCGGGGCCCGAGGTCGAGGTCGTGCTGAAGTCGAACCATGGGGCGGCCTTCGCGGAGGCGACCGCGTGGGTCGAAGCGCGCCTCGCCGAGGTCACGTGACGGTTCGAAACGCCTCGAGGTGAGGGTAGGCGGGAGGTCGCGCTCGACGACCACTGAGTCGAAGTCGGCTGGGCGTTTGCCCGGGCGACACGCGCGGGTCGAACGTTAATTCGCCGAGATCGTCGGCTGCAGGCGAACCGGCCCAAGTAACAGACTGTTACTTGCGATACGCGCGATCGATGTCGGCGAGCTCGCCGGGGTCGGTGACGAGGTCGGCGTCGCCCTTGATGATCATCGGGTCGGCACCGTCGCCGTTGTGCATCACGATCTCCCGCGCGCTGCGCAGGCGCCGGTCGACGTTGCTCCACGGAATGTGCCCGCCCGTCCGCTCCGGCTCGGTCACAGCGAGCTGAACGCCTGCCGGCGAGGGAGGTCGCGCTCGACGTCCACCAGCTGCCCGTCGCGGCCGACGTAGCCATCCTTGCCGCCGACGACGAGAAGGACGAGGTCTTCGGTTTCGGAGGGGTTCGAGATCTTGCGCGGGGTCGTCGACTCGACGTGGACGAGCCCGCCCGGGCCCAGCTCGCGCACCTCGCCGCCGACCTCGACGCGCGCAGTGCCTCGGTGGACGAAGTAGAGCTCGTCCTGCTCGTCGTGGTAGTGCAGGAAGCCCTCGAACCCGGGCGCGTACACGATCCCGTTCACCCCGAACGCCGTCACGCCGAGCGCCTGCCGGACCTTGCGGAAGCCGGGGCCGTCGCCGAGCTCGTCGAGTGAGGAGATCGTGTAACCCATCAGTGGTCCAGCAGCAGCATACGCCGCGGTACCGCCGGCATCACCGTTGCGTCACCGCCTGCACTTTCAGGGCGAAGCCGCCGATGGTGTCGCTCCCGTTCACGCGCACGCGCTTGAGCGTGTAGGGCTCGCTGCCGGCGGCGAGGCCGTAGCGCGTCGTCGTCGCGCCCAGATAGCCCGCCGCGCGTACAGCGGCGACCACGCGCGCGTCGTAGCGCCCCGAGGGATAGCAGAAGAAGTCGACCGGAACGTCAAAACGCCGCAGCAGTATCTGCCGCGACCCGGCGACCTCGCGCCGCAGGTCGTCGTCGTCGAGCGTCGTCAGGTCGGGGTGCGTGATCGTGTGGGCATCGAGCTCCCAGCCGGCGGCGAGCAGCGCGCGCACGTGCTTCGGCAACGGGCCCCACGGCTGCTCGAGGTTCTTGACCTTGAGATTCAGGACCCCCGGCCACCCCCGAGCACGCAAGACGGGCAAGGCGTTCGTGTAGTGGCTCCGGTAGCCGTCGTCGAACGAGAGCACGACCGGCCGGCGCGGAAGCGCTGCGGCGCCGTGCCAGTAGTCGTAGACCCGCCTCAGCGTCACGGCGTGGTAGCCGTGAGCCGACAGCCATGCGATCTCGGCGGCGAACTCGCCCTTCGGGAGATAGAGGTCAGGATACGGAGTGCCCGCGATCGGCGCCGCGATCACGTGGTACATGAGGATCGGGACGGGCTCGTCGTGCGGACCGAGCGGAGGCGAAGCTTCGGCGCGCGGGGCGCCGGCGCTCGCCTGCCGCGGCGTGCGAGGAGGCCGCGAAGACCCGGATCTCCGGGCGAGGAACGCAGCGACCCCGCCGGCGGCGAGCGCGAGCAGCAGCGCGAGCACCGCGATTCGCCTTCGGCGCCGGCGCGCGGCCGCGCGGCGCCGGCGACGGACGCGCTCCTCCATTCGCCGAGTCTATGTCCCCGGCCGCTAAGCAATACTTTCCGGGTGAGGCGATTCGTGCTGGCGGCGGCGATCGCCGCGGCTCTCCTCTCCGGCGTCTTCGGAACGTCGGGTCGCGCCGCTACCGAAGCGCGCTCGTGTGCGCGGGGCGACATTGCCGCCGTGGTCGACGGCGTCGCCCGCTGCCTGCGCGACGGTCAGCGCTGCGACCATTTTCTGGATCGCACGTATCACCGGTACGCCTTCCACTGCCACGGCCTGTTGCTGGAGACCGAATGGCGTCCATTCCTTCGGCCGCTGCACCTGCCGACGCTCGCTCCCGGCTCACCGTGTCCCAAGACGATCGGTCGACTGCGAACGGACGAGCCACCCCCGTACGGCTCGCGCGCGCTCCTCGGTCCCGGCCCGGCATACCCGATCGCTGTGAGCAGGCGGCCCTTTGACCCGACCGCGAGGGATGCAGTCCTCTACGCCGGCCCAGCGCCGTCAGGGATCGAAGGCGCCTGGTACCACATCAAAATCGGCTGGTTCGTCAGCCCGAGCTACCACGGTCCGCTCGTGATCCGCGGCCGGCAGCTGGATGGGCCGGGCGCGCTGCGCTTCGTGGCGGAACGAACGAACGAGCCGGACCGGCTGTTCGCGGCGGTTTCCCTTCGACTTCCGGGTGGCCCGGGCTTCTTCCGCAACGGCTGGCGCGGCGTTGGCGGCGGAGAGCTGTTCAGCGGCGCCGGCTGCTACGGCTTCCAGGTTGACGGCCGCACGTTCAGCCGCACGATCGTTTTGCAGATCGCGGTCGAGTAGCGCCGCTAGCATCGATCGGGTGCCCGTCGCATCGCCCGAGACCTACCTCGCCGACCTCAACGAGGCGCAGCGCGAGGCCGTGCTGCAGACCGAGGGGCCGGTGCTCGTCATCGCCGGAGCCGGCTCCGGCAAGACGCGCGTGCTCACGCACCGCGTCGCGCACCTGATTACGGCGGTCGGCGCAAAGTCGAACGAGATCCTCGCCATCACCTTCACGAACAAGGCGGCCGACGAGATGCGGACGCGGCTCTACGACCTGCTCGGCAGCGACGCGCGCGGGCTCTGGATCCTCACCTTCCACGCCGCGTGCGGCCGGATCCTGCGCCGCGAAGCGCCGCGGCTCGGCTATCGGACGAACTTCACGATCTACGACCAGGCCGACCAGATCCGGCTCGTCAAGAACGTCCTCGAGGAGCTCGAGCGCGACACGAAGCGCTTCGTCCCGCGCGGGATCCACGCGCAAATCTCGAACGCGAAGAACCAGCTGATCACGCCCGACGAGTACCGTGCGCGCGTCGCGTCCTTCTACGACCAGACCGTCGCGGAGGTCTACGACCTCTACCAGCGCCGGCTGCACGCCTCGAACGCCGTCGACTTCGACGACATCCTGATGCTGACCGTCGAGATCCTGGAGCGCTTCCCGGACGCGCGGAAGAAGTGGCAGGAGGCGTTCCGCTACATCCTGGTCGACGAGTACCAGGACACGAACCACGCGCAGTACCGGCTGCTGCAGCTCCTGGCCGAAAAGCGCATGAACGTTTTCGCCGTGGGCGATCCGGACCAGTCCATTTACGCTTTCCGTGGCGCGGACATCCGCAACATCATGGAGTTCGAGCGCGACTTTCCCGGCACGCGCGTGATCGCGCTCGAGCAGAACTACCGCTCGACGAACGCGATCCTCGAAGGCGCGAACTCGCTGATCGCCAACAACCGCGAGCGCAAGCCGAAGAACCTCTTCTCCGACCTCGGGATCGGCGATCCGGTGCGCATCATCGAGGTCGAAGACGAGCACGCCGAGGCCCGCTTCGTCGCGGCCGAGATCGCGCGGCTCGTCGAGGAGGGCTTCAACGGCGACGAGATCGCGGTCTTCTACCGCACGAACGCGCAGTCGCGCGTGCTCGAGGACGTGCTCGTGCGACAGGGCGTCGCCTACCAGGTGATCGGCGGCCCGCGCTTCTACGAGCGCGCCGAGGTGAAGGACCTGATCGCATACCTGCAGGTGCTCGACAACCCGTACGACTCGGTCTCGCTGCTCCGCGCGGCGAACCGACCCCGGCGAGGGATCGGCGATACGAGCCTCGCGCGGCTCCAGAGCTACGCGAACGCGCACGGCATCTCGCTCTGGGAGGCGATGGAGTTCCCCGAGGAGGCCGGTGTCGGAGCCGCGCCCGCACGCGCGGTCACGTCGCTCCGCAACCTGATCCTGTCGCTCCAGGCCGGCGCGCTCGACCGGCCAGTCGCGGACATCGTCGAGGACGTGCTCGAGCGCTCCGGATACCTCGATGCGCTCGAGGCGGAGCGCACGGTCGAGGCGCAGGGACGGATCGAGAACCTGCAGGAGCTCGTCGGCGTTGCCCGCGAGTACCAGGAACAGGCCGAGGAGCCGTCGCTCTCGTCGTTCCTGCAGGAGATCTCGCTCTACTCCGACCAGGACGCCATCCGCGGCGAGGCCTCGCTCGTCACGCTGATGACGCTGCACAACGCAAAGGGGCTCGAGTTCCGCGCCGCGTTCATGATCGGGATGGAGGAAGGAATCTTCCCGCACGCGCGCTCGATCGAGGAGCAGGGGATCGAGGAGGAGCGCCGGCTCGCGTACGTCGGCATGACGCGCGCGAAGGAGCGGCTGACGCTGCTGCACGCGTCGTCGCGCTCGCTCTACGGCGGCCGCAGCCACAACCTGCCGTCGCGCTTCCTCGACGAGATCGCGGGCGAGCACGTCGAGCGCGAGCGGCTGACGCCGGGCTCGTGGACGGCGACGAGCCGCGGCGTCGCGCCGCGCACCGACGTGCCCACGCTCTCGACCGGCGACTCGGTGCGACACAGCACGCTCGGCGAGGGCGTGGTCACGCGCATCGAGGCGGGCGGCGTCGTCACCGTGCGCTTCGCGGACGACGGCGCCGAGCGGCGGCTGATGCTCGACTACGCCCCGCTCGAAAAGATCGCGTGATCGAGGTTCGCAACCCAAGCGCAACGGAGCTCCGCCCGGCCATGGACGCGTCTCTCACTGCCTTCGGAGAGTCGATGCAGCCGGCCGACTGGGAGCGGGAGCTCGGGGCCGTCACGCCCGAGCGTTCCGTCGCCGCGTACGAGAACGGACGGCCCGTCGGGTTCTCGGCCGCGTACGAGTTCGAGCTGGCGATTCCGGGCGGGTCGCTCCCGACCGCGGGTGTCACCTGGGTCGGCGTCATCCCCACGCATCGCAGGCGCGGTGCGCTGAGGAAGATGTCGGTGCGCGGGTTGCGCGATGCACACGAGCGCGGCGAGCCGCTCGCGGCGCTCCACGCCTCGGAAGCGTCGATCTACGGGCGCTTCGGCTACGGCCTGGCAACGCTCTCGCTCAATCTGGACGCCTGGAGCGACCGGATCGCGTTCCGCGAAGACCCGGGACCCCAGGGCGTCGTGCGGCTCGTCGAGTTCGACGAGGCGTACGAACTCTTCCCGCCCTTCTACCAGCGGATCCGCGCGCTGCGACCGGGAATGCTCAGCCGCGGTGAGCACTGGTGGCGCGCATTCCGCCTGGCCGACTACGAGCACCGGCGCCGCGGCGCGAGCAAGCGCTTCAACGCAGCGCTCGAGCTCGACGGCGAGCTCGCAGGCTACGCGATCTATCGAGTGAAAGACGAGTGGGAAGCCGGCTACCCGAAGGGCGAAGTGCGGCTCATGGAGGCCTTCGCCGACTCGGCCGCCGCGACACGCGAGCTCTGGCGATATCTCTTCGCGATCGACCTGACAACACGCGTCAAGACCGAGTTCTTCGACACGGCCTCGCCGCTTCCGTTGCAGGTCGTCGACATGCGCGCCCTGCACCTGGGCGTGCGCGACGGACTCTGGCTGCGGCTCGTGGACGTCGAGTCTGCGTTGCGGGCGCGTTCCTACGCAGCCGACGACACCGTCGTCATCGAGGTGCGCGACGACCTGCTCGAGTGGAACCCCGGTCGCTACCGCGTCGGCTCGCGGGTGGAGCGGACCGACAACGCGGCGGATCTCGCGCTCGACATCGCCGACCTCGCGAGCGCGTACCTCGGCGGGTTCAGCTTCGAGCGGCTTGCTGCCGCCGATCGCGGAGAGGAACGAACGCCCGGCGCACTCGCCCGCGCAAGCGCGCTCTTCCGTACGCCGCTCCCGCCGTACTGTCCCGAGGTGTTCTGACGACTGTGGAACACTCTGGACATGGGCCAGAGAATTCCGCGACAGCGAGGCATGGCTCGAGAAGCAGTGGGCCGCTTCTGAGTAGCTTCGACGTCCGTCCGGTCACCAGCTCGACGAGTTCACGGAGTCGTTCCTCGCGATCCGCCGGTACTTCCGCGCCGAGGCCAGAGGAACGCATGGGGTGCTTTACGGAGAGCCTCCCGCTTGACCGGATGTTCGCTGCACGCGAGAACGGCCGGACAATCGGCGGCGCCCGTTCGTTCCCGTTGCACGATGACCGTTCCCGGCGCGCAGGTTCCCTGCGCCGGCGTCAACCGCCATGCGCCGAGCTGGGAAGCGGGCGCGTCGATGGCTACGCTTCGAGGAGCGCGTCCCGGGAGCAATCGCCCGCGCCGACGCGATCTCCGCACCCACCGGGCCCCCTGGTGCCCGGAGATCTTCTGAGTTAACCTGCCGCACCCGATGCGCCTCCTCTACGTCTGCCTCTGCGCGCTCGCGTTGGCGCCGAGCGCCTTCGCCCGTACCGACGGCGGGCGCCAGCTCGCGTTCCAATGGCCCGCGGACGGCGTGGTGACGTCGCCGTACGGCTGGGACAACGGCCGCCGGCACACCGGCCTCGATATCGGGATCCTGCGCTCGCTCGGCGTCCGTGCCGCGGAGAGCGGGATCGTGACGCGGGTGGGGACGCCCGTCGGCTATGAGGGCTACGGGATCCTCGTGGAGGTGCAGGTCAACGAGCGCTACTCGAACGTGTACGCGCACCTCTCCCGCCCCGACGTCCTGCCGGGCCAGTACGTCGTCGCCGGGCAGCCTCTGGCGCTGGCCGGCTGCACCGGCTGGTGCACCGGCACGCACCTCCACTTCGAGCTGCGAGACCGCGGCCGCCCCATCGATCCGACCGATTTGATGACTGGCTACAATCAGCCGTTCCAGGGCGGTTAGCTCAGTTGGGAGAGCACCAGCTCGACAAGCTGGGGGTCACTGGTTCGAGCCCAGTACCGCCCACTGAACTTGGGGTTGCGGAAACCCGGAACCGGTTCCGCCCCTTCTCCCGGCAGATCGCTAAGCCGTGGCCTTTAGGCCCCGGATGACCCACTCGTGGAGCGTCTCCGGCGCGATGTCGGCGCCATTCGGCCAGACGATCGTCCCCAGCTCCTGGTCGAGGCTGACCTGCCGGAAGTAGTCGGGATCTGCGAGCGGCTCGAAGACGCCGTGCCAGCGCCAGCCCGAGAGATCCACATCTCCCTGGGTCCCATCCTCGAATCTCAGGCGGAGGCAGTGATCGCCAACCGCCTCGACGGCAGTTACGTGAATCAGCTCGGCCATGTCCTCATGCTACGCCAGCGGTGGAATCGGCTCGAGCGGCAGACCCTCGCGTGCACGCTGCCAGTCCTGCTCGAGCTCGGCACGATGGAGCGTCGCCCACTCGCGAACGAGCCGCAGGGCGCGATCGGGTAGCGAGCCCGCGAGTACTTCGAGCGTTGCGATCGCGACCGAGGCTTCCTGACCAGCGTAGAGCGCGTGAAAGTGGGGGACGCCGTGCTCGGCGTAGTACATCGCGATCGCGATGCCATAGAACTGGCTGATCCGCGGCATCCAGCAATCGTGCTAATGCGATCGGATGAGGTGGGCTTGGTCGTGAAGTGTGTTGACACGTGCAAGACCTGACCGCGGACCTCGGTTGTGCAGGCCGCCGGACGTTCTATGAATGCTGAAGCGACCCTCATGCCGCTCGCGAAGGGAGAGCCATACGTCCCCGACACGTGGTGGGAAGGAATCAGTGCAACACTTATCGGAGTAGGTCTCGTAGTCGCGATCGGCGCCGCTGTCGTTGCGGTACGGCGGCTGTTCGGGTTCGAGTAGAGCTGCACCGTGCGTCACAGAGTGACAAATCGTCCCCGGCCGGGATCGCTACGCGGCCGATCCCTCAGGCGCAGAGGCTCGCCGACGACGGGTTTGCGCAACGCGAAGTTGCGCCCATCGCCGATCGAGCCCGGCTCCGTTTCACGGAACCATGACGACTTCGACCGGCTTCGGTTTCGGTCGATGCCGTAGCGGCCGATGTCGGCAAAGCCGGCATCGGCGGCTATGCGATTGAAGTCGGCGCGCGTGCGCTAGCGTTCGGCACCTGCTTCCCGAGGACAACGCCCGCTCCGAGGACCGCCCACGGCCGGTGCCAATCACGCAGCCGGATCTCGAGCGGCTGCGCACGCGGGCCCGCTGGGCGCAGCTGGCGCTCGCCGTCGTCGTCGTGGTTGACCTCGTCGCGGTCGTCGCCGACGCCGCCGAGTATCGGATGCTCGGGAGGGAGTACACGATCGCGGAGGGCGAGGCAAACGACGAGCGCCAGATCGTGATCGGCGCAATCCAGTTCTTCGCGCTCGTCGCCGCGGCGATCTTCTTCATCCGCTGGTTCAAACGCGCGTACGAGAACATCCAGCTGGCCGGTCGCGGCGGACGGTTCTCGCCGCGCTGGGCGATCTGGGGCTGGTTCGTCCCGATCCTTTTCCTTTGGCGGCCGAAGCAGATCGCGAACGACCTCTGGCGCGCAAACAGCCCGAGCCTGAGCACGCCGGTCCCGCCGCTACTCACACTCTGGTGGGCCGCCTACCTCATCTCGAACTACGCCGGGCAGATCGCGGGCCGTCTCGCCTGGGGATCGGAGACTGTCGAGGAGTTACGTCGGACGTCGGCGACGTACATCTTCGCCGACTCGATCGACGTGATCGGTGCGCTCCTCGCGATCTTGGTCGTGCGGGCGATCACCGCCCGCCAGCTCGAAGACTTCGCTCAGCGCCCGCCCGCGCCCGAGTCGGCAGCCCACTCGCAAATCTCTGCCTGAGTTCGCGTCCGTAGTTGCACTCGAAATCCATCAGGGCCGCGCAATTCGGGCAAGGACGAACACCGTGAACGGGCGGCGACCATCTCGCGCTAGCAACTCACCGCATGGGAAGGCGAGTGTCAGGTCTTGCAGTCACGCAATTTGGCGTTGCAAGACCTGACACCGGCCGCTCCGAGGACTTGGAGATCGCCTCGGTGGCGGTCCCGTTGTTTAAACAGGAGCGAAACCCGACGGGCTGTTACGTTGGTCGGCGGAGGCTAGAGTCGGCACATAGCCCCGGACCGGAATTCCCCGCTTGAGGTGGATCCCGAGGTCTTCCGTACCCTCGGGCACCGGCTCCTGGACGACCTGGCGCAGCTGCTCGTGGAGCTGCGCAGCCCCGCGTCCCGCCTGGTCGTCCGGCCGCAGTCGCCCGCCGACGTGCAAGCTGCTGTCGGCGACGCTCCGCTCCCGGTTCACGGAACGCCTCCGGACGTCCTTCTGCGCGATGCGACGGAGCTGCTTCTCGACCGCTCGCTCTTCGTCGGGCACCCACGCTTCTGGGGCTACGTCTGCGGTTCGCCGGCGCCGCTCGGGATCCTGAGTGAGCTGTTGGCCGCCGGTGTCAACCCGAACGTCGGCGGTTACCCACTCGGTCCCGTTGCCACGGAGATCGAGCGGCAGGCGATTCGCTGGATCGGCGAGCTGCTCGGCTTCCCCGCCGGCGACGGGATTCTCGTCAGCGGCGGCAACATGGCCAACTTCGTCGGCTTTCTCGCGGCGCGTCGTGCGAAGGCGCCGTGGGACGTCCGCACCGAGGGAACCGGCGGCGCGCGGCTGCGCGTCTACTGCTCCGCCGAGACGCACACCTGGATCCAGAAAGCGGCAGACATGTTCGGGCTCGGAACTGACTCGATCCGATGGATCAAGACCGACGGGAACCAGCGGTTGCGGACCGAATTGCTCCGGTCGGCGATTGCGGCCGATCGCGCGGCGGGCGACGTCCCGCTCCTCGTCGTCGGTACCGGCGGCTCCGTCTCGACCGGCGCCGTCGACCCGTTGCCCGAGCTACGGCGGATCTGCGACGAGGAGGACCTCTGGCTGCACGTCGACGGCGCCTACGGCGGCTTTGCAGCCTGCCTTCCGGACGCGTCGGAGGACCTGCTCGGCTTGACCGAGGCGGACTCGCTCGCGGTCGATCCGCACAAGTGGCTCTACGCACCACTCGAGGCCGGCGCCGTCCTCGTCCGCGACCCCGCGGCGCTCACCGACACGTTCAACTACAGCCCGCCTTACTACCACCTCGACGAGGAGACGGTGAACTACTTCGAGCGCGGACCGCAGAACTCGCGCGGCTTTCGGGCGCTGAAGGTGTGGCTCGCGCTGCGCCAGGCCGGACGGAGCGGCTACGTGGAGTCGATCGCCGAGGACTGCCGGCTCGCCCGGCTCCTCAACGAGCTGTGTGAAGCGCACCCCGAGTTGGAGGCGCGCACGTGCAACCTGAGCATCACGACCTTTCGGTTCCACCCCGAGGGCGCCGAGGGGAAGGAGCTCGACCGTGTGAACGAGGAGCTGCTCGAACGGCTGCAGCGCGACGGTGAGGTCTTCGTTTCCAACGCGATGATCGACGGCTCGTACTTTCTCCGCGCGTGCATCGTCAACTTCCGCACCACCGAGGAGGACATTCGCGCGTTGACGGAGGTCGTCACGCGGGTGGGCGCCGAGGTTCACCGCACCGGAGCGGCGACCCGCCGAACAGGCGCCTGAGCACGCCTCGTGCGGCGAGCCGGCTACCGGTTCACCTTCGCACCTTGTCGCACTCCGGGGCGACGCGATCCGCCTGATCCGCGATCACGCGATCGCGCGTCCCCAGACAGAAGATGAGGTCGAGGCTGCCGTCGTCGGCGCGGACGAAGTTGTCGCCGGGGCCGGTGTTGACCAGATTGGAACAGTGCGGCGGGTCGAGAGGGTGGAAAACCGTCTGCAATTCCACGCCCGGAAGCCGCCGCCCACGCTCCCGAATCGTGCAGTCGTTCTGCGGATCGCGAGCGTCGATGCGGTCATTGCCTGGGCCCGCGAAGATGACAGAGCCGGCGACGCGCACGACGATGACGTCGTTGCCGGCGCCACCGAAGATGCGCTCATGACGGGTGGACGGCGTGCCTCGGGCGAGGTCGCCGGCGGGGCCGCCGACGATGGTGTCGTTCCCGCCGCCGGCCCAAATGTGATCCTTGCCGGAGCCGCCATCGAGACGATCGTCGCCGTCGCCGCCGTAGATGCTGTCGTCGCCGCCCGAGGCGTCAATGACGTCGGCGGCCGGCGTGCCGACGAGCGTGTCGTTGCGCTCGGTGCCGCGTAGCGTCTTGGCTATTGCGACGCCGCTACCTGCGAGGCCTATAGCCAGGGCGATGCTGAGCGTACGGACCATCAGACCCTCCAGGCGTCGATACAGCTCAGCTACGGACGAACTAGCGGTGGAGGTCCCGCACACGTGGGAAGGCGAAGCGAAAAGCATGTGCGGCCGCCAACACGCGCTCGTCGCGGGCGCTCCGACGCGGTGCGCAGACCGGGGAGCAGGCCAACCTACGGGCAGGGAGGGTATGGGCAGGGAGTCGTGGTGGTCGTCATGGTGGTCGTGGTGGTCGAAGCCTTGACGACCGCCGCTCCTCTGGCGGAGACGGCGTACCATTTCGCGCCGAACGCGAAGCTGCCCTCGCCCTTTGTCTCACCCGGGCGCTTGTCGAGCACGTACGTGTAGAGCGGGTGCCTGTTGTAGGTCACCTGTAGGCTGCCGTTGCTGCGCTTCGTCCTGCCGAGCAGCGATGCTTTGACGCCGGGGCCGGCGGTCGGCTTGCCTCGGCTGAGCAGGGGCGGCCAGAACCGCGCGCAGGTCCCGCTGCAGGTGCTCTTGCCGTTCCTGTCCTTCGCGAACAGGTAGAGGGTGTGGCCCCTCGAGTTCACGATGATCCGGCCGAGCTTCGTGTTGCGGAGGGAGACGGTCGCGTTTGTTGCGCTCGCACCACGCGCGAGCGAGCCTGCCGCAAGGAACCCGCTCACGCCCAACACTGCCGTCAGCGTCAGCACGACGACCATGCGGGTGATCGCCCCGAGCCTGACCACGTCGCCTTCTCGGCCCTTTCGATGCCTCATCTCTCGCATCGCTCCATCTCCCTTCTCGCCTGTTCTACTCGACGAAAGGCGGAAGCGGATTCGGCGCACTCGAGGCCCGACCCAGGGGCCAGAGCTCGGTCCGCGACGCTACCGGAACGTGATCGAGCTCCGAGCCCGCCCGGCCACTGGTCCCGACGCCGAGGGGGGCGCCGTCGCTGTTCAGCGCCCCCTCGATGGCGGTCGAGCCGTTAATGACCCGTGACCGCGAACCACCGGGGCGGATCGCCGGCCCCCGTGGTCACGAACACAGCCGGGTCGAAGCAGGGGCTCGGGACACTGACTTGCGCCTCGATCTTCGAGTCGCCCTGGGGTGTCGCGGGGAACGGACCGGTGACGTCACGGGCCGTTGCAGCCTGTCCGTTCACGATCGTGTGGCAGGCCACGACCGCGCGGAAGGCGGCCTGCGGATTCGCGCCCGTGTTCACGAGGACGAGGCCCTCCACCTCGACCTCAAGGGCGCCGTTGGTGCGGAGCTCTCCTCGGCCTCTGTCGATCCGCCAAGCTGCGCCGGCCCCGGGCACGCCATTGATCGGATTCGCAGGGCCAAGAAACGGACCGCTCACCCCAATCATGGTGTCGAACTGGAGAATGTCGTCGTCGCCCGAAGTCGCCCCAGAAGCCTGGACCAGCACGCCGAGCGCGAGCAGGGCCGTCGCGAAGACAACGATCTTCTTCATCCTCTCCTCCTCTCCCCTCGTTCCAACGTCGATCCGATACAGACGGCCACACACGGCCGCAAGAGCCTCCAACCCCAGCGGTCCAGCGGGGCCAATCCCCCGGACATACGGCGGAGCCGGCGGCCCGGATTCGCTTCCAGGAAGCTGGCCCCGCGGCGAGCTGGGCCGACCGACGCGGCTACCGCTGCCGCTCATCTAGCGTGCGGCCTCACCAGCGGGCGTGCGCAGGATCATCGGCTGACTGAAGCCGCGCGTGCGACGATGACTGTCGGCAACGCTCGGTAGTTTCTGCGGCTGGGAGGTCGGGGTGAAGAGGTTTCTCGTATACGGCCTGATCGGAGCGATCGCGCTTGCCATCAGCGGCGTTGCACTCGGCGCACCCAAATCGACACTGGCGGGGCCGATCACGGGGAAGGTGCGTGGCCTCTTCAATCGCAACTGCCTAATCTGCGACAGCCGCTTAAAGCGATTCATCAAAACGACCAACGCGTGGTGCGCCTGGCAAGACGGAAAGGTGCTTGTTCACGTGACGATGCGGAACACATCGGTGGAGCACGTGACCGTGAACTGGCATCCGTCCTACGTGATCGCGAGGGGTGGCGAGCACGGCGCGGGCGTGACCTCCGTGGAGTCGAGTGGGTTCGACGCGGGGGAGCTGCGCCAGCTCATCGCGAAAGAGGACCCGAAAGGCGTTCGAGATGGCGCCAGGATCTCGAAGTGCAAGCCCTCGTTCTCCACGATCCAAAGCGGGTAGTTCGCCCTTTAGACCCCGCCGTGGACCCCGGCGCATACGGTCCAGGCCTGCCGCCCGCGCCCGTAGCCGACCGAGCGGATTGGAAGAAACCCTCGATTAGCAAGCCGCTACGTGGTCCCGGACCGACCGTAGGCGACCACGCCCGTAACACCTCGACAAGCTGGGGGTCACTGGTTCGAGCCCAGTACCGCCCATCACAGGAACCCGCTGCTAACGGCGGGTTTCTTCGTGAAGGGGAGTTGTTGCGGCGGCGACGCGCCCGCCGCGTGGCAACAGAATGGCAACGGTCGCGGTCAGGAGCCGCTTTAGCGCGGCGGTTCACGGACAACCCTGCCGCGTCGTCCTCCGGGACGGCGGGCGCGGAGGGGAACCCGGCTGAAACGGAGGCGCGTGGCTATCCGGGTGGTGCTCCGAACGGTCTACGCGAGCTCGCTGCCGCGCGAGTTGCGGGAAACGGCGCAAGACGCGAGCACCGGGGCTGCGCTCGCCATCCCGGATGGTTGATCCCGAAGCGGCCACAACGCTTCCTGGACGAGAAGCTTCCCGAGCTTGAGCGCCTCGCAGAAGCAGCGGGAGAACCCGGTGTCCTCGACCCGATTCGCGAAGTCTGGGACCGCGATCTACGAAATGCGGTGTTCCACGCTGATTACTCGATCCATGGCAGCAAAACGCGCATACCCGGAAAGGGCAAGTCGTACAGCCATGACGAAACGCAAACGCTCGTGAACCGCGCACTCGCGTATCACGGCGCGCTCGCGGTCATCCAGGAGTTCACGTCCAGTCATACACCGAGCCAGTTGCGGTGGAGGTGCACGCGGAGGCCGCAAGCGATGAGAACGAGGAGATGGTCGTGATGGTGCGCGAGGGACGCGGAGCCGTCGGACTGCGCTACCGACACTCGTCCTACTGCCACGGCGCAGCGATGAGAGGGCCAGTGATCTGTGACAAGCGTTGACCCCGGCAACGAGTGGCTGACAATCGAGCAGGCGGCGGACCTCGTAACCGGCGGCAACCAGTTCCGCGAGAACTTCGACTACTTCGGCCGATGGCTCGGTCACGCAATGCGCAACGTCGTACGCGCTGCGGTGTCGGACGGAAAGCTCATGCTCGCACCGACCCCGGCGGCGAAGTTCTCGTCTCGCGCACGGAGATCACGAGCTTCTTCCAGAGCCCGGCGAGCCTCGATCACCTGCGCACGTTGCTGACACAAGACGACGCCGACGCATGGGGGGAACGCGCGGCAGGTCATTCAGATTCATGTCGCCAGAGCCAGCGGAGTGCATCCGGCAAGATCGCGCCGCCGTGGTTGGGACTGTGCCCCCCGTCTCCGAGAACGAGACGGAGGTCGTACCCACGTTCCGCGAGGGCGGCAGCTACTCGCAAGTTGGCGCTGAACCAGTTGAATTGGGCGGCATCCCAGTTGAGATCGCGAGTCGCTGCTTGGAGGAATACGCGCACCGGTTTCTTCGGCGTGTCCTGGATCAGCTCGGGGTAGGGGTTGCCACCGCGGATTTGGGCGAAGCTCCCGAGGAAGCTGAGGACTCGCCGGAACCGATCAGGCCGCGTCCAAGCGACGGTGAATGCGCAGCTCCCGCCGCTACTCCCGCCGCCGAGGGCCCACTGGTCGGGGTCGTTTGTGATGTGGTAGCGGTCTCGAACGTTTGGGAGGATTTCCGTCAGCAGGAACGTCGCATAGGCATCGCTGAAGGCGTCGTATTCCACATTCCGGTTCTCGGGTTCGCCAGGGTCGATGAAGACACCGATGGTCACGGGCATCTCGCCTCGGTGGATCAGGTTGTCGAAGACGACGGCAGCGCGCATCTCACCCTCGGGATCGAGGTAAAGGTGGCCGTCCTGGAAGACCATGAGCGACGCTGGCTGCGAAGCTGTGTACTGCGCCGGGACGTACACCCAGTAGCGGCGGTTGGTGCCGGGGAAGACACGGCTCGCGGTCCACTCGTAGTCAAGGATCGTCGCGCTAGGAACGCCCGGTTGGCGATAGGAGTCAGGGCCGTGCGCATACCGAACGGGCGTTGAGAAGTCGGCAGGCTGACGAACATACGGGACTTCAGTCATGGCCACCTTTGCGAGAGTAGGTCGTTGGGCAAGCCCAGCAGCAGAGCGCGCTCTCACGCGCGGGGAGCAAAGAGCGGCGTCGCCGTCGCTAGCTGATCGCAAGACGTACGCCACGGCTAGCGGTTCGGTGGACACGGCGCAGTACCCCGGTTTGGTGGAGTCGGCCCCGCCGCACGCTCAGGGAATCGACCTGTAGAGCCGCAGGAAGGTGCGCCGGAATCCACGCTTGGGCCAGAACCGCGACGAGAGCAGGTTTGTCTCGCGCCAGTCGGTGACGACGGTCTCGTAACCCTGCTCCCGCGCCCACGCGAGACCGGCGTTCGTCAACGCGAGCCCGGCCCCCGAGCCGCGCACGTCGGGCAACGTCGCGGCGAAGCCGAGAATGCAAGCGCGGTCGGGGCGCGCGAGGCCGGTGTGCATGCTCGAACGCTCGATCGGAGCCATTACGAGCAAGCCGATTGGCCGCCCGTCCCGCTCGGCGAGGAGGATCGCCTCACCCTCCTCCGCAAGCGCCTCGCGGTACTCGGCAGTTGACTCCTCCTCGTTCGGGTTCTGCGTGACTCCGAACACGGGCGAGCCGCGCTGGTGCTCGGGGAGGACGAGATCGAGCCGCACCGCCGCCTCCGCATCTTCGGGCCCGGCGCGGCGGACGGTGATGTCCTCGCCGCTGACATCCCTCTGGTCCGCAACTTCCTGAATCCCGAGTGCGTGCTGGGCTCCGAAGGAGAGGCGAAACCACGAGTCCACGAGCTCCACATCGGTTGCCGGAGCGAGCACGTAGTGGCGCGTGGCGCCGCCTTCGACCCAACTCGCCGCCGCGACGGCGTAGAGGTCGCGGATGGTCTCCGCGTCGCGAACGGCATGCCCTGCGAGCTCGACCCAGATGTTCGGGCCCCAGATCTCATTCGACCTCGGGGCCCCGATCACGTAGCCGACGACGTCCCCGTCTTGCAGCGCGACCCAGCCGGACGCGCCATCAGCGCCCAAGGATTCCTCGACGTGCGCGCGAAAGTCGGCGATCTCGGGCAGCAACGGCTCGGTCGCGCGCTGGCGCGCGTGGCGCTCGGCGAGGAGGGCTGCGGCCGCATCGAGGTGTTCGTCGGCGAACGGTTGAACTTCGAGCCTCCGCATCGTCGCCGGACGATAGCCCCAGGTGATGCGCAAAGACGCTCACGGCGTCCGTGCCTTAACATGAAGCTGGATGGCGCCGCTCACGGTCAACGTGCGATTGTCGGGGCCGCTTGCACAGAGCCTCGGTGCGCGACGCACCGTCGGGATGGACGAAGGTGCCACGGTCTACGACCTGCTCGAGGCGATCGCCCGCGCGGCGGGCGTCGATGGCCGCGACGCGAGCAGCCTCGCCGCCGTGGCAGGCGGCAGCTTCCTCGCCCGCTCGCAAGCGCTCACCGACGGCGACGAGCTCGACGTGCTCGTCCCGGTCGCGGGCGGCTGACCCGCGACCGGGACGTTGCAGCTCTAGTCGTCCAGCCCGTAGTGGGTGCGGACGAGGTCCGCGAGGCCTCGCGCTTCGAGCGCTTTAGCCGGTGCGCGGAACGTCACCTGCACGACACCCGGAGCGCGGCCGATCTCGATCGAGCCGGTGATGGTCGCGCGATTACGCACCTCCGGCACGGTCAGGTCGAGCAGACGTGCGGCTCGCGCGAGACCGTTCTCGACGGCGCTGTTGAGATCGGGCCCGGTGCCCACGACCGAGACCGGCAGCGACTCCTCGATCTCGGCGACGCCGTGGTCCCGAGCGACTGCTGAGGCACGCGCGCGCTCGGGCGCGGTCAGCGGACGAGCGAGGAAGGGGAGGTCCTCGGCAACCGGCAGGATAATCGGCCCGTCGATGTCGAGGCCCTTCAGCACCTGCACCTGCAGGGTCACGGTGCCCGACACGTCGCAGGTATGGCCGGCGATCTCGCCGTCGCCCTGCATTGCGTGCATGTCTCCCAGATAGATCCCGGCGCCGGGGACTTTCACCGGCGCGATCACGACTGCACCAGCACGGACGGCATCTACATCCATGTGGCCGTCGGTGCGGTGCTCGAGCTGCTCCGGAGTGAGGGCGTGCCGATGTGGTGCGCCGAGCAAGAAGCTCCCGAAGTCGCCCGCGTTGTGCGAGTCGGGCACATCGACCGCCGGGGTCGTGCCGAGCTGGCCCATGAAGGGACGCAGGCGCGTCGCAATACCGACGAGGTCGTGCGGCGCGAACAGCAGGATGGGGTTCTGGATCGAGTGCTCGGGTAGCGCGGCGACGCGGTACGCGTCGTGTGCAAAGGCCTCGGCTTGCTCTTTCCCGACCGTCACGCCGACGCCCCACTCGTCGTCGAACGCGATCGTGTACCCGTTCGTGAAGGCAAACGGCGCGGCGGGGGCGCCGCACGCGCTGCAGCGCACCGAGTCCTGTCCGATGCCCTCGACCACGGTCGCCTCGTCCTCGGCCCCGCACTCGGCGCAGACCTTCGCGCAGTACGGGTCGCCGTTGAACCGGCCCTCGACCCAGCGGTCGTTGCCGGACGCGGTCGCGAGCGACGTGACCGAGATGTCCCTGATGAAGATCGCCACCGCGTCGCCCACCTCTGCGCCCTCGATGGCGACCGGAAGCGTCACTTCGTGCCCGCCCTTGATGGCGGGAGTGATCATCGGTCCCCAGCAGCCGGGCGCGGTGTTGGCGACGATGTGGCCGCCGTCGCGAACCGGCCCGAGCATCTCCGAGCTCGGCCCGATGACCCCGTCGCAGAACCGGTCGACGAAGACGGTTTGCGATCCCACCGCAGTGCGCTCTCGTACCTCAACAGCCATGGCATACCTCCTTGCGCCGCGGGTCGAAAGTCCTCAGCACCCTAACACCGTCGACCGTGGCTTCACGCGGTAAATGCCTACGACAGGCGAAATCCGTTTGCGCTTGGCCGAGGTAGGTAGAAGCAGACGGGTGAAGGCTAGGCTTACCCCAGTCGCTCTGCTCAGCGCAGTCGCGCTGCTTGTTGTCGTCCCGGCTGCGGTTGCCGCGCTGACCGTGACGCGCGCGGAGCTGAGCGGCGGCCAGCTCCGGGTCGAGGGAGAAGGCGCCGTCCCGAACGCAACGATCACGATCGACGGCGTCGCGATGGGAACTGCCGGCTCCGACGGCCGCTTCCGGATCGAGCGTTCGGGGTTCAGCTCATCGACTTGCAAGATCACGGTCGCCGATGGGACGACGACCACGCAGACGACCCTCTCGGGGTGCACGCCCGCCGGCCCGTCTCCGCCACCACCGCCGCCACCACCGCCTCCGCCGAGCCCCACGGCGGCAAGCTTTCAGGGACTTGGGCAGCTTCCGGGCGGCGTGCAGACCTACGCGTTCGGCGTCTCGGGCGACGGGAAGGTGGTCGTCGGCATGTCCGTCCAAGCGACGAATGCCCTCCGAGCCTTCCGCTGGACGGCCGCGACCGGCCTGCAGGATCTCGGTGACCTGGGAGGGGGGAGCGCCGAAGGCCACGCCGCCAACGCCGACGGTTCGATCGTCGTCGGCCGCTCGTGGGACAACTCACCGGGTCTCGGTTACCACGGGTTCCGGTGGACCGCTTCGGCGGGCATGGAGGCGTTGCCGACGGCCGAGGGCCGCGACGTCTCCGCCGACGGCTCGGTCGTGGTCGGTGGAGCGGTCTGGACCCAGTCCGGAGGGCTTCACGCTCCGCTCGGCCCGTGCTGTCAATCGGCCGAGGGCGTCTCGCCCGACGGAGGCACGATCACGGGCTGGACGTCGACCGCGAACGGCATCCGTGCCTTCCACTGGACGGCCGCGACCGGAGTTAGGGATCTCGGCACCCTGGGCGGAAGCGAGAGCGCCGGTGAGGACGCGTCCCTCAACGGCGCGGTCGTGGTGGGTCAGGCGCGAGACAAGGGCGAGTTCTGGCGCGCCTTCCGGTGGACGGCGTCCACTGGCATGCAGGATCTCGGTTCGCTCGGCGGGCCGATGGCGCGCGCCTTCGCAGTCTCCGACAACGGCTCGGTGATCGTGGGCCGCGCGTTGACCACCAGCTCCTCGGCTTCCGAAGCCGCCTTCCGCTGGACGACGACGAAAAAGATGCAGAACCTCAAGCGCGAACTGCTCGACGCAGGCCTGACCTCCGTGCAGAACTGGACTCTCACGACTGCGTCGCGAGCCTCCGCCGACGGGACCGTGATCGTCGGTTTCGGTCTCAACCCAAGCCGGCAGTGGGAAGCGTTCCGAGCCGTCCTTCCCGTCGCCTGACGGTCATTCCCTGACCCGCGCCGCGAGCTCGCGCGGCAGCGCGTCACGCGTCTTCTGCGACACCCGCACGCGCTCGACCTCGTCGCGGCGCTTGAGGGCATCGGTGAAGGGGTGCCGGAAGACATGGATCGTCGCGACGAGCGGGAGCGCGCTGTCGAAGAGCTCGGCAACGGCGTCGCAGAAGGGATCGGACGCGAGCTCCATCTTCCCGAGCTCGTCGAGGACGACGACGTCCGCGCGTTTCGCGGCCTCGAGCGCCGGCAGGGCGACGCGCTCGAACGCGTCCAGGTCCACGCCGTAGCGGCTGACCCGCGGCGGGCCTGGGAGTGAAATGTGAGCGAGGGTCGCGCGGTCGCCGTCGAACGTTTCGATGGCGAAGCCGACGCGGCGTCCGCGCTCACGCAGTTCCTCTGTCACGAAGCCGCCGACGCGCAGGCCTTCCTTCCGCAGCAGGTCGGCCAGCCGCTGCGCCACGGTCGTCTTGCCGGAGCCCGGCCGGCCTTCCACCACGATCTTCGCCGGGCGGTCGCGTCCGAGCGAGTCGCTTCCTCAAACGCGGCGTTCGGCGTTGGAGGGCTCGGAGATCGCCTCGACCATCTCGCCGACCTGCTCGGCGTCTTCCTCACGGGTGAGGTCCGCCTGGGCGAGGATGCCGACGAGCTCGTCCCCCTCGACGACAGGCAGCCGCCGGACCTGGTGCTGCGCCATGAGCCGGCGCGCTTCGTCGATGTCCTGGTCGGGCTCGACGGTCACGACACGACGGGAGGCGACGTCGCCGACCGTCACCGAATCCGGATCGGCGCCCTCAGCCACGATCCGGATCGCGATGTCGCGGTCGGTGATCATTCCAATGAGACGGCCGTCCTCGACGACTGGAAGCGACCCGACGTGCTCGTCGCGCATCAGCCGCGCCGCCTGGACCACTGAGTCGGTCGTGCCGACGGAGCGCGGATTGCTGGTCATCGCTTCTCGAACATTCTTCGCCATCGTCCCTCCTTCGGAGCTCTCTGGGGTGCTTACCCCGGATCGGGGCCGGAAAACGGCGCAGCTGCCCGGATTGCGCCGATCGCCGTTCGGCGAAGAGGCGTAGCCCCTGACCGGCGAAAAGCGTTAACCCGTTGAGCCGGAGGGGCGGGGGCAGCCGCCCGAAGGTGCAGGCCTTCGCGTCCCTGTTCCCTCCGGCCCTCGCGTCGGCCGCACCTCTACTTCCGCTGGTCGGCCTCGTCATCGCAGGCGACGTTGACGTAGCCGGAGCGGAACGGTCTTGCCTCGCCCGACGCGAGGTCGTACGTATGCCGCCAAACGCAGCCGGTGTCGTTCGTCAGTAAGTGGATCGAGACGGACGTCTGCGCGGACGTCGTCCGTACGCGGTGGATGTCGTCGCGCGGCGGGATCAGGACGTAGAAGTGACCCGGACCGAGCGACCGCTGCGCGACGAGCTCCAGCGCGCCGTTCCGGCGGGCGTAGATCTCCTCCTCCTGCGCGCCGCGGTAGAGGCCGACGAGGCCCCACGCGAGGTGGTCGTGGATCGGCGTCTCCGAACCCGGCGGTACCACGAGCGAAAAGAGGGACAGCGATCCGTCGTCGGCTCGGTAGAGGAGCCACTGACCGATGCCGCCGCCCATTCCGCTTTCCGGCGCTGCGGCTTGGTACTCGGCGGGGAGCCAGTCAGCGTCGGCGAGCAGCTCGGCGAACCGGGGCCTGATCGCCCCACAGGCTTGCTCCGGCGAGGAAGCGCCGACGATCGTCGCCCCGACGTCCGCGACGAACGCCCGCACGACCGGGGTGTTGAGGACGAACTCGGCCGTCATCGTGTTTCCTTCGCAGCCCCTTACCGGCGGGTCGGCCAGCGCGGGCAGCGTAACGCGTGAGGCTCGGGGCCGAACTCCCGTATCTGTTCGCTTGTCGCGCGCGTTGTAGACGCAAAAGGCACACAGGGGTCTGTCCCCTGGGCAAGGCCTCGACGAGAGCGCTGCGGCGCCGATGGCGGTCGGGTCTGTGGGGACGTGTGCTCTCGGTAACGCGTTTCGACGGAAAGGGAGAACGAGAGATGGGGCACGTGTTCTTTGGAGCGCGGCTTCTCCGGGCCGGCGTGATCGCGAGCGTTCTCTTTGCGTTGTGCCTCACCGGTTCGGCCGGCGCAACCACGACTACCTCCAGCGAGGGCGAGGCCGTCTGCAGCCCGAATCCGGGCAGCTGCACCTTCAGCGGGAACGCCGAGGCGACGTTCGCGGGTCAGTTCAACACGCCGGCCGTCGTGATCGACCAGAGCCTGTGCCCGGCGCAGGCGGCTGATCCAGCCGACACGATCTGCGGGCACTTCGGAATCGACACGACGTCGGTCCAGGGCACGATCACGGTCGGCATCGCCTTCAACGCGGACGACGACCTCGATCTCTGCGTCGTGAGGGGAGCGCCGCCGGCCGCGACGCTCGCCGCGCCGTGTTCGACTGGGGTCGGCGCTACGGAGACGGTCACCTTCACGGTGGTGTGCGGAGACACGCATTTCGAGGCGCAGATCCTGCCGATCTCGTTCCCGTTCCCAGGGCCGACGCCACTCACGCCGTCGAGGTTCACGGGAACCGTGACGGCGAATCTGAATGCTTGCGTGGGCGCCGGCCAGGTGCCTCCGCCTCCGGCAGACGCGCAACGCGAGGTTGACGGCGGCGGGAAGCTGACGAACGCGACGACCCCCGACGCCAGCTTCGCGGTCGACGTGGAGCGGGAGTCCAACGGCGCACTCGAAGGCAAGGTGCGCATCTCGACGAACGGGTGCGACTTCCGCGGGAGGAACATCGACAGCGCCGAGTTCGACGACGCGAACAAGACGACGGTCATCCACGGGCGGGGCACCTTCAAGGGGTCGAGCACTCTGGTGCCGTTCAACGCGACCGCCCACGACGGCGGCCCCAACGGCTCGAACGACACCTTCACGATCGACAAGTGTTCGACGAGCTCGCGCGTGGCGGAGGGCGACGTCAGGTACAGAGTCGAGCGGAACTAGCAGCCTTTGGATTCGTCGGAGCAAAGAGCAGCGCGCCGTCGGCGTAGTGGATCGAGCGAGTAGGCGGCCGCCGAAAGCTGGAGCGGGCGGTTGCCTGCGCCGCCGAGGACGAGGACTTCGCTTCCCGTCCAGACGGCGACGGCGTTCCCGCGCGCCTCGAGCAGGCCCGGCGGCAATGCGCGCCACCGTTGTGAGGCCGGGCTGAAGGCGGCCCCGCTCGCGACCTGGGAAAAGTCGCCGTCGCCTCCCCAGACGATCATCTCCTTGCCGGTCCAGACCGCGGCGTGCAGCCAACGGGTGCGCCACTCGGGCAGCGGCCGCCAGCGCTTTGCTCGGGGATCGTAGGCGGCGGCGTCGGCGACCTCTTCTTTTGTCCGTCCCGCGCAGCCGCCGAGACGATCATCTCCCGTCCGGTCCACACCGCCGTCTGCCCGCGGCGGGGGACGAGCGGTGACCGAGGGAAGAGGCTCCGGGCGTTGCAAAGGAGTCCGCATGCAGCTCTCGCCTAGACGTCTAGGCTCACAGCATGTCCTCCGGCGAGTTGGCGCGCGAGGAGTCGCTCGAGCGACCGCAGATGATCCTCCGGCCGCTCGCCGAGGGTGACGAGGCCGAGCTCCGGCGCATCCTTGCGACCCCGGAGGTCACGCGCTGGTGGGATGTCCCGGATGAGGGCTTCCCCTGGACGGACGAGCCGGAGGCGACTCGGCTGACGATCGAGGTCGACGGCGTGGTCGCGGGCCTGATCCAGTTCTCTGAGGAGCTGGACCCCAAGTACCGC
>DASYUZ010000229.1:0-8212 GCA_036000665.1 Gaiellaceae bacterium | reverse complement strand
AGCCGTTCCCCACGACTTCCGGGACGTCCTCGTCCTCGTCGACATCGGCGATTTCTCCTACCAGGACGCGGCTCAGATCCTCGATATCCCGATCGGTACAGTTATGTCACGATTGCATCGAGCCAGACGCGTGCTGAAGCGCGAGCTGGCCGACCGCTCCGTGGAAGCCCCATGATGGACTGCGATCATTGCGAGCAGCTGCTCCAGCCCTATCTCGACCGGGTCCTCTCGGAGGAGGAACAGCTCGTCGCGGAGGCGCATCTTTCCGAATGCGCGTGGTGTTCGAAGCGCTACCGTTTCGAGGCGGATCTCCGGCTGCTCGTGAAGACATCCTGCGCGTACGAGATGCCGCCGGAGCTGGTGGCGAAGCTGTCAGCGTTGCGGACGCCGCTCGTTTAGGAGGGCCCGTTCCCCCAAGCCCTCCTAACCGGGACCGCGCTGCGGTCCGACGATCACGACCAGCCGGCGTGCGTTCTTGCCGCCGGGAAGCGGCTTCGCGACGATCTGGAGCTGGCGCGCGAGGCGCTCGGCGACTTTTAGCCCGCCGCGCTCGTAGTAGACAGCGGACTCTGGATAGTCGAAGCGGTCGGCGCGGGCGACGCGCGCGACCTGGTAGCCGAGTGCCCCGATCCGTGACGCGACCCTGCGCGTGTAGTTGATGTCGCCGCTCCCGTTCCGGACGTCGACGTGGATCTGCCACGCGCGCGGGAGCTTCGCGTCCGCTGCGAGCCGAGCTGCCTCGGCCGCGCGTGCGCGCTCGTCGGAGCGCCCCGGCAAGGTGAGCGCGGCGATGAGCGCCACGACCGCCGCCGCGACTGCGCCCAGAACCGCCAGCCGGGTGTAGGGGTTCATCTGCAACGGCTTCGGCGGCACGGGGAGGCCGGCGAGCCCGCGCGCCTCGCGGTGGTCGATGCCGAGCGCGGTCGCGTAGAGGAGCAGTGCGAGCAGCGCGTCGTCGGGCGTCGCGAAGCGGTAGACGCGGCCCTCTTCGAGCCACGTCACCTGCTCCTCGGTCAGCCCGGCCTTCGCCGCGGCCTCGCGGAGCGGCAGCTGCCGCAGCAGGCGCGCCCGGGCGAGCGGCGAGCTGGAGGAGGCGAGTGGTGCGGCGAGCTCCATGTGGGGGTCCGGATTCGGCGGCTAGCGGGGGTCCTCCTCCCAATCATCGACGTAATCGACGTCTCCTGGAGGTCCGAGGTCGTCGCAGGGCACGAGCAGCGGCTCCAGGGCCCGGGCGCCCTCGTCCGGAACACGCTCCCAGGCGCCCCGACCGAGCACCACGGGGTGCCCGCGCTCGCCCCCGTAGGCCGCCGCCACCACCTCCGTCCCCGAGGTGCGCCAGGCCTCGAGGACGCGCTCGATCGCGGCGGGGGCGAGCCACGGGCCGTCTGCGAGGACGACCACCGCGGCCGCGGTGTCCGGTCCGAGCGCGCGGAGCCCGCAGCGCAGCGAGGCCCCGGGCCCGAGCTCCCACTCGGCGCAGTGGACGACCCGTACATCCGTGTCGAGCTCGTACGCGCCGCTCACGACGACGACCTCGTCGACGGGGCTCGCGCGCAGGCGCTCGAGCACGTGCGGCAGGAGGAGCTGCTGCTTCGGCGCGCCGAAGCGCGTCGCCTCGCCCGCCGCGAGCACCACCGCGGCAACCAGCGCTACCTCCTCCGGATCAGGATCCGCTCGACCACGACGGTCTCGGTCGGCTGCTCCTGCTCGTTGCCCAGCCCTCCGATCCGTTCGACGACGTCGAGGCCGTCGGTCACGCGCCCGATGACGGCGTAGTCGGGTGCGAGGCCGATGTCGTCGCCGGTGACGACGAAGAACTGGCTTCCTGCGGCGCCACGGGGTTCCGATGCAGACTTCGCCATCGCGACGACGCCTTTCGTGTAGCGCGTCCCTGCCTTCGGCGGATCGACCGTCGTGTAGCCGGGGCCGCCGGTGCCGGTGGCCGTGGGGTCGCCGCCCTGGATCACGAACCCAGGGACGATGCGATGGAAGATCGTGTTGTCGAAGTAGCCCGCGTTCGCGAGTGTGGCGAACGACGCGGTTGCCTTCGGTGACGCCTTCGGGTCGAGCGTGATCGTGAACGAGCCGCAGTTCGTCTCGACGACCGCGCGATGCGTCAGCTTCGGGTTGAGCTCGACCGCCTGACCGCTCGGGGCGGAGGGCTGCCGCGGCTCCGGTCGCTCGACGGCGCGACAGCCGGAAGCCGCCGTCTCGACGACGGTCTTGCCGCCGTCACCGCCGCCGCAGCCGCCGAGGAGCAGCGTCGCGGAAACGAGGCTCGCGAGCCTCAGCTGCAACCGGCCAGCGAGCGCCAGATCGACGTCACGTCGGCGACGTACGTGAGCGTCTCGCCGCTCGGAGCGCCGCCCGAGCGCGCAACGGCCGTCGGTCCGGCGTTGTACGCGGCGAGCGCGAGATCGCTGGACTTGAACTGGTCGAACAGCCGCCGGAGGTAGCGCGAGCCGGCGAGCACGTTCTCGACCGGGTGATCGGCGTCGAGCTCGAGCTCCGCGGCGGTCGTCGGCATCACCTGCAACAGACCGCGTGCGCCGGCCGCGGAGCGTGCGTACGGCTGGAACTCGGACTCGACGCGCGCGACGGCCGTGAGCAGCGCAAGCGGCAAGTGCGTCTCGCGCGAGGCCTGCTCGAAGGCGGGCCGGAAGATCTGCGGGATCGGGCAGCGCGGCCCGCTCGCCGCCTCCACGGGGATGGCGGGAATCCTGGCGGCGGGAATCAGCGTTCGCTCGTTGCGGGCGTTCGCGACCACGGCGGCCCCGAGGCCGGACGTGCAAGCGATGACGAGCAGAGCGGAGAGGCGCCGCACCACGAGCGCGAGGATCCTAGCCGCCGACGGCGGCCGTCGCGCGGCGAATCAACGCTCGTGCAAGGTCGATCTTGTAAGCGTTCCCCGGCAGGGGAGTCGCCTCGTCCACAGCCTCCGGTCCGGTCACGAACCACGGGATGGGTGCGACTCCGGCAAGCGCCAGCCGCACGCCGTCGTCGAAGCGGGCGGCGGCGACGCCGACCAGCGGGAACGACCAGCGCTTGCGGTCCATGGCCTTCAAGTATGTGCTGGCCGCAGGCTGTCGAACGTCGAGCTCGAGGATCAGCTCGCCGGGCTCGAGCGCCGTCACGTCGCGGTTCTCCTCGGTCGGCAGGCGGTAGAGGTCCGAGACCGGAAGCTCGCGCCGGTCGGTGTGCACGGTCGCGGACAGCGCGACCAGCGCTGCGGCCACGTCGGAGGGGTGCCCGGACGCGCAGAAGTGGTTCGCGAAGATCGCGTGCTCGCGGTGCTGCCCGTCGCGCGCGTGGCAGACGTCGCCGCCGTGCAGCCGGCACGGGAACTGGAGCCGCCAGTACCAGCAGCGCGTCGCCTGCAGCAGGTTGCCTCCGATCGTGCCCATGTTGCGGAGCTGGGGCGACGCCGCGAGCCGACACGCCTCGCGCAGCGCTTCCGGGATCTGCGGGTCGACCTCGAGTTCGCCGAGCGTCGTTCCCGCGCCGATGCGCGTACCCTCGACGCCGCGCGGCACCACTTCGCGCACGTCCACCAGCGTGCCGGCCGCGACGATCCCGTCGCGCAGCAGCGGCACGAGCTCGGTCCCGCCGGCGAGCGCGCGGGAGTCGTTCCTGAGGAGGCCTGCGGCCTCCTCTAAGGACCTAGGTCGAACCAGCTGCAACGCGGTCCTTGGCGCGCTCTCGCGCCTCCGCGAGCGCGCGCAAGATTTCCTCTCGACTGATCGGCAGCGACGTCACCTCCGCGCCGGTCGCGTCGCGGATCGCGTTTGCGATCGCCGCGGCGGTCGGAATGATCGGCGGCTCGCCGAGGCCCTTCGAGCCGAGGTTCGTCAGGTGCGCGTCCGGCACGTCGATGAACTCGCACTCGATCTCCGGGACGTCGGCGATCGTCGGCACCTTGTACGCGTCAAGCGTGCGCGTGAGGATCGTGCCGCTGCGCGGATCGTCCAGCCGCGCCTCGGAGAACGTGTGGCCCAGCGCCTGGACGATCCCGCCCTCGACCTGGCTGCGCGCGCCGAGCGGGTTGACGATCCGGCCGACGTCGTGGATCGCGTAGACGCGCTCGACGACCACCTCGCCCGTCTCGACGTCGACCGCAACCTCGGCGACCTGCACCCCGAACGTGAGCACGCGCATCCCGGCCGGGTTCGGCCCGCGAGCGCCCTTGCCGAGAATCTGGCCGTCCTCGAGCATCCCGGTGATCTCCTCGATCGGCCACGAGCCGCCGTCGGACGAGACGATCTGCCCGCCCTGGAGCGAGAGCACGCGCTCCTCGCGGTCGAATCGCTGCGCTGCGATCTCGAGCAGCTGCCGGGCTGCGTCTGCAGCCGCCGCGCGAACCGCCGGGCCCATCGACGGGAGCGTCGACGAGCCCGCCGACATCGTCGCGAACGGCCCGCGAGACGAGTCGCCGACTTGCACCTCGACGCGCTCGACCGCCAGTCCGAGCTCCTCGGCTGCGATCTGCGCCATCGCCGTCCGGGTGCCGGTGCCGATGTCCTGCATCGCGGTGACGACGTTGACGCGCCCGTCCGACCCGAGCCTCACCCACGCGTACGAGGGTGGGCCGCCGCCGCCGTACCAGGTCTGGCTCGCCATCCCGACGCCGCGCTTCCACGTCTCGTCGGAGCGCGCGCGCACCTCGTGCCGCCGGTTCCAATGCGGCTCGGCGCGCCGGTAGCACTCCATCAGGTTCTTCGACGAGTACGGCCGGCCGTCCATCGTGTCCGCGTCCGCGTAGTTCCGCCGGCGCAACTCGAGCGGGTCGAGGCCGAGTGCCGCCGCGAGCTTGTCGATCAGGCATTCGAGCGACCACGCGCCCTCGGTGAACCCTGGCGCGCGGAAAGCGCTCATCGGCGGCAGGTTGAGTTTCGCCGGATACTCGGTAGTGCGCACGTTCTCGCAGCTGTAGAGCATCTGCAGCGGCCCGGCGGTCGACGGGAGCCAGCCCTCCCAGCCGATCGAGCACCAGTACTCGCCGCCGAGCGCGGTGAGCGTGCCGTCCGAGCGCGCCCCGGCGACGACACGCTGGATCGTCGCGTTGCGGTTGCCCGAGACGAGGTTCTCTTCGCGCCGCGTCAGCGCGCAACGTACGGGTCGCCCCGCGCGGCGCGCCAGCTCCGCGGCGATGTACGTGAAATGGCCGGCGCCGTTCTTCGCGCCGAAGCCGCCGCCCATGTACTCGCAGACGACGCGAACCTTGTCTGGCGGCAGGTCGAACGCTTCGGCCACGTCGTCGCGGACCCCCCAGATGTTCTGCGTCGAGACATACACGTCGAGCCCTTCGCCACGCCACTCACACACCGCCTGGTGCGTCTCCATCGAGTTGTGGAGCACCGTCTGCGTGCGGTACTCGGCCTCGACGACCACGTCGGCCTCCGCGAGCCCGCGCTCGAAGTCTCCGCGCTCGTACCGCTTCACGTCGCCGATGAACGAGCGCCGCCGCACGGCTTCTTCGGGATCGAGCAGCGGCTCGAGCTCCTCCCACTCGACCTCGATCAGCTCGACCGCCGAGCGTGCCTGCGCGGACGTGTCGGCTGCGACGGCTGCGACCGGTTCTCCCTCGTAGTTCGGCTCACCGGTCAGCCATTCGATCTCGCCGGGACCGATCACTCCACGGACGCCGGGAGCCTCAGACGCGCGCGCGAGGTCGATGCGCCGAACGCGGCAGCGCGCGTGAGGGCTTCTGAGCACCGCGGTCTGCAGCATCCCCGGTAGCAGGACGTCAGCGGTGTAGCGCGCCTCACCGCGCGCCCGCTCGTAGCCGTCGACCTTCCGCGCGGGACGCCCGACGACGGCTCCCGGACCCTCCGGCCACTGGTCGAGCGCGTCCTCCTCGACGATGATCCACGTCTCCGTGTAGCGGCCCTCGACCTCCTTCTCGGTCTTGATCAGCCGCGCCAGGTCTGGATCGCCTCCTCGATGCGGGGGTAGGTGCCGCAGCGGCAAAGGTTTCCGGCCATGGCGTGCCGGATCTCGTCGACCGTCGGCTCCGGGTTCGCCTCGACGAGCGCAGACGCGCTCACGATCTGCCCCGGCGTGCAGAAGCCGCACTGAAGCGCGTCGCAGCGCACGAACGCGTCGACGAGCGGGTGGTCGCGGAGCCCCTCGATCGTCGTCACCTCGTGGTCCTCGACCGTGTGCACGAGCGTGATGCACGAAAGCTGCGGGACGCCGTCGATCAGCACCGTGCACGCACCGCAGTGGCCCTCACCGCACGCGACCTTCGTTCCCGTGAAGCCGAGCGCTCCGCGCAGCGTTTCGGCAAGCGTCTGCCCGACCGGCGCCTCGACTTCGTGGGCGGCGCCGTTAATTCTCAGTCGCATCCGCCGTCACAGAGAGGATGTCCGCGAGGTGGACGAGGCGCGAGGTCGCGCGCGATGCTTCCAGCCGGTCGCTGTCGGTCTCGGACTCCGGGAGCGAGCGCCAGAGCTCCCGCGCGGTGGAAAGCAGCTCCTTCACCTGCTCGAGCTCCTCGGACCCTCCGTCCTCCTCGCACGCGTTCAGCGCCAGGCCGAGCACACCGATGGTGTCCGGCTGGCGGAGCCAGAGCAGCGGCAGCGCCATCGACAGGTACTGGTGGATGCGGGCGTAGACCATCTGCTGCCGGAGCGTCGGTCGCGCTCGCGGCTCCGACGGCTCGAGCGGCTTCTCACCGTCTGCGATCCGGTTCGCGTTGCCGGCCAGCATGTTCCGTACCTCGTCCTCGCTGAAGTTCGCGAGCCGCGCCGTGCGTAACGCCAGCAGGAGCGAGTTCGGCTGACGACCATACGGATAGTCGGACGCGTACAGGACCTGCTCGGGCGGGACGAGGTGGAGAAAATCGAGCAAGTCGACCGCGCTCCAGACCGACGTGTCGAAGAAGACGCCGCGCTTCCCGGAGAAGCACGAAGCGAGGTTTGCGAGGTCGGCGATCCCGGCGTGCGCGATGATCAGCTGCGCCTCGGGGTAGCGGTCGACCAGCCGGCGCAGGTGATCCGCGATCGGCGGCAGCCCGCGCCCGCCGTGGATCAGGATCGGCACGCGCCGCTCGGCGGCGAGTGCGAAAATCGGCGCCAGCCGCTCGTCGTTCAACATGAAGCGCTGCGCCCGTGGGTGGAGCTTGATCCCGCGTGCACCGAGGTCCAGGCAGCGCCTCGCCTCCTCGAGCGGCTCTTCGGTCAGGTCGAGCCGGACGAATGGGACGAGGCGGCCGTCCGAACGCTCCGCGAAGGCGAGCGTGCGGTCGTTGGCGGCGCGGAAGGACGGATGCCGGTCCGGCTCGTCGAGGCAGAACATGTTCGCGCGCGAGACGCCGTAGCGGTCGAGCGTGGAGATCAGCTCGTCGAAGCGCCCTGCCATCCCGTCGATGTCGTTCCCGAGGTGCGTGTGGGCGTCGTAGACGTCCGCCCCCTCGGGCAGCTCGGTGCGCAGCTCCTCGTCGAAGTGCGCGATCAGCTCCTGGGCACGCTGGAGCGCGTCCTCCACGCGCCGCAGTCTAGGCGACGAGGTCTAGCGGCCGGAGAGGCGCTTCACCGCGGGAACGGTGACCTTGACGCGCTCGACTGCGGCACGCGGGCTCGACAGCTTGTCCCCAGGGCGCCGGGCGTTGAGCACGATCGTGATCGCGCCCTTCTTCTTGAGGTTGAGCCTCGGCCCGGGCGTGAAGACGAGCGTGACGAGACCTTCCTCGTCGGTCGTCGCCTCGGCCGGGGCGAGCAACGAACCGCCTGGGAGCACAACGGCCGTGACGAGCGCGCCCTGGATGTTGAAACCGCGGTCGTCTGCGACCCGCAGCGTGACGGTGACCGGGCCGCGCTTCGCGAACTTCGCGGGCCTTGCCGACGTCTCCTCGATCAGGAGCCTGTGCGGCGGCGTCACCTTGGCGGCGGGGATCCAGGTCTTCTCCTCGGTCGGCTTCAGCTCCGAGATCACCTGCGTGACCGCAGACGTTGCAGTGCGCACGCCTGCGGAGTTCCGCGCCGTGATTGCGACACGGATCGTCTTGCCGATGTCGAACGGGATCACCGTGTACGTATCGCCGCTCAGGCCCAGGTCGGCGCAGTTCGCGCCTTGCGCGTCGCAGCGCTGCCACTGGAGCGCCAGCGTCGGCGAGCCGCTCCACGTGCCGCGCGTTGCGCTCAGAATCTCGTCGACCATCGCGATGCCCTTGACCTCGGGCGCGGCGGTCACGGCGGGCGCGAGCGGCGCCTGG
>DASYUZ010000228.1:0-1773 GCA_036000665.1 Gaiellaceae bacterium | reverse complement strand
CGGCGAGTTCTTCAACGCGACGAGCTCCGAGGCGCTGCAGTCGGCCTACGCGCGGCTCGGCACGAAGCTCGGCCGCAAGCCGGCCGACAAGGAGATCACCTACGCCTTCCTCGCTGCCGCGGCGGCGCTGCTCGTCGGCGCCGGCGTGCTCTCGGCGCTCTGGTCGCCCCGCCTGCCGTAGCGCTCAAGCGCACGCTCGGTTGACAGTGAGCGCTCCCGAGATCGGCTTCGGACGAGCGAGGGGCCGGCCGAACCCGTCGCGAAACCGGATCGTCACACGCACCCGTCCGTTCAGCGGGATGCTTGTGACGTGGATGACGTTGCGAGCGGGCAACGTCTGGCCCCGGTAAAGCGTCTGCGTCGCGTAGCGCGGCACCGTTTGCGTCGCGAACACCGCGGCCGCGGGCCCGCGATAGTCGAAAACCGCCGCCAGGTTGTCCCAGGCCGGCTCGGGGCACACGTCGAGGACGGCCCCCGGCGCGAGCACCGGCGTGCCGGCAGGCAACCGTCCCGCGCGCAGCGCGTTCGCGTCCACAAGCGCGAAGCCGACGAAACGAGCGGAGGGCGTTCCGGCTGCGTCTGCGCGACCGGTTGCGGGTAGCAGAGCAACGGCGAGCGCGAAGCTCGCGAGCACGAATGAGATCGATTTCGGGTTCATGCCTGGAGAGAGGGTCGACCCGCGATTTCTTGCTTCTCAGGGGAACCCGCGCAGGTCAGGGGACGAGACCGAGCTCGCCGAGCGAGTGCCGCAGCTCATCGACGTCCCGGTAGACGCGGAACGCGCCGGCGCGCGTCAGCTCGTCCTCGCCGTAGCCGCCGCTCAGGAGACCGACGCTCAGCATCCGCGCCCGGCGGGCGGCCAGCAGGTCCCAGACAGCGTCTCCGATGACGTAGCACTCCTCGGGCGGAACGGCGAGCCGCTCGCTGCAGGCGAGGAAGAGGTCCGGTTCCGGCTTCGCGCGAAGCACGTCGCCACGCGCCACGACCACGGTCTCGGCTGTGATGCCGAGGGCCTCGAGCGAGGCATCGATCTCGGGCCGCCGGCCCGAAGTCGCGATCCCGTGTGCGATCCCGGCGTTGCGAAGCTCGGCGAGGAGGTCGACCGCGCCCGGCAGCGGCCGCCGCTCGGGAAGGAGCTCGCGGAAGAGAGCGCCGTGGCGCGCCTGGGTCGCTTCCACCTCGTCCGTTGTCAGCGGCCGGCCCACCTCACGCGCGACCGCGCGCGTGAACAGGCCGCCGCTCATGCCGATCCGGCGGTGGATCTTCCAGCCGTCGACGGGCAGGTCCGCCTCCGCGAGCGCGCGCTGCCACGCGAAGACGTGGGCGTAGACGGTGTCGACGAGTGTTCCGTCGAGGTCGAAGATCAGCGCGGGCACGTCGCGAATCTACGCTGCGCTCATCATCCGCCGGATCCGAACGGCTGGAGGTGGTTGAGGGGCAGGCCGTACTCAGCCGCCAGACGTTCGGCGATGAGCGACCGGTGGCAGGCCTCGGGATCGCGCTCGACGCAGAGCAGCGCCGACGCGGCGTCGGTCGGAAGCTCGTCGACGATCCCCGCGAGGTCGACCTTGTCGAGGATCTCCTTCAGGTAGCGCTCGCCGTATTCGGTCGCGAGCTCGACGCGCGAGCGCTTGCCGACGCCGAGCCGGTCGTCCTCCCGGTACTGAAGCTGCCTCAGCTCGGTCGTCGGCGCCAGCTCCTTGTGGTGGCGGTACTCGATGCCTGCTCCGGCGAGGGCGGCTTCGAGGCGTCGGGCATTCGCCCAGGCGTACT
>DASYUZ010000227.1:0-9098 GCA_036000665.1 Gaiellaceae bacterium | reverse complement strand
TCGAATCGCGTGAGCAGCACCGACCCCACCGCGAGCGGAGCGAGCGCGACGTACGCGAGCGTGCCGAACCCGAGCTCGAGCGGCCGCGCCGCTAAACCTACGGCGACGATCAACCCGCAACCGCAGAGCGCCATCAGCGTCTCGAACCACCGGCGGTAGTCGTCGCCCGGGAGCGCTGGGAGGAGGAAGACCGGGAGCGCAGCCGGGGGGTATTCGACGCGGAAGTCGCGGTACGGCACCTCCCCTTCGCGCATGGAAGTGCCGTAACGCTCGTAGATCGGCGTGTCGACGATCTGGTCGCGCTCGTAGAAGCCGACGTGCAAGAGCGCCCACGCGCAGAGGAAGAGCGCAACCGCGAGCGCGATCTGCCAGATGTCAGGGGTCCGCTCGGTCACGTGCGAGCAGCGCGAAGGCGGCGAAGGGGAAGAACCACGGTAGGTAGAGATAGAACCAGTGCGTCAGCACCAACTCGAACGCCGCGATCAGTGCGGCGGTCAGGGCGGCGAGCTGCAGCGGCGACTTTCGGCGCGGCAGGAACGCCGCGACGAGAGCGCCCGCGACGACGAGCACTTTGACGATCTGGTGCGGGACGTGGAGGTCGGGGATTCCGCGGGCGTGGTACTGGCCCCAGTCCCAGATCGAGAACGGCGATTCGCGGCCGAGCTGCCAGCCGAGGGTGCGGTCCCAGAACGTTCGCACGGCGTCCCAGACCCTCGGCTCGAGCAACAGGATCGAGAACGACGCGAGCGTTGCTCCCGCGAACGCTGCTGTAAATGCGAGCACGACGCGACGCTGCGGCTGCGGATACGTGCTCCAGAGCGGCGCCACGATCAGCGCGGCGAACTTCGTCCACGCGGCGAGCGCGCCGAACGCGCCGCGGCCGATCGGGCTCGCGGCGGAGAAGAACCCGAGCAGTAAAAACGCAGGCAGGATCGCGTCGTTGGTGTTCGAGCTCGAGACGTACTGCGTGAACGGGTACGAGGTCCACGCGAAGGCGAGCGTGGCCGCGAGACGCTGGCCGCCGAAGCGCCAACCGATCAAGGCCAGGACGAGGAGACAGACGATGTCGAAAGCGACGGCGGTGAAGTGGGCGGCCGGGAGATCGTCCCACTTCCCGCTCCAACCGAGGAGCAAGACACCGGGCACGTAGCCGATGTACGACACCGGCCCGTACGTGTCTCCGCGTTCGTTCGACGATTCGCAGCGTCCGTTCGTCTGCACGCGCTCTCGGATCTCGCCGTCAGCGTCGGCTGGGCCACAAGGCTTCCGTTCGTCTTGCACCGGCATGTGCCCGTACGGCGCCTCGCCGTGGACGATCCGATCGGCGCCGATCACGCCTGCGTATCCCACGTCGATCACGTTCGAGGTCTGGACGTTGAGCCCGATCCGGAATCCCAGCAGGAAGACCGCGGCGGCGAGCAGCAGCCAGACGGGCCAGACCGGCCTGGAGGCAGGCGTCCGCCCCGTGCCCCCGATCCACGTCATCCGTGCGATCACGTAGATGAGCGGTGGATACGCAAGCGGCACGCTGACGAAGATGTCGCCCTTGTTGAAGAACCAGAGCGAGACCGAGAACGAGAGCAGCGCGAGCAGGTCGAGGTTACGAAGGGAAAGCGGGCGCCGCACGTCGCCGAGGCCGACAAGGAAGAGCGCGCACAGCGCGAGCCAGAGCGCCGGCTTGTTGATCTCTTTGCGGCCGAACGCACCTTCGTAGCCGCGTGCCATCTTCCAGGCGACCTGCGGTCCGGTCCACGCTTCCGAGACGAGGCCCGTGCGGTCGTCGACCCGCCCGTCCGCGATCTGGCCGGCGTCGCGCCACCAGACTTTGACCCGCCAGGAGCGTTGCTCCTCCTCGAACTCCGCCTGAGTCGTGCGCCCGGTCTTCGGGTAGCGGGCAAGCCAGTCGCGCACCTTCGGATGCTCCAGGAAGGTACGTAATGCACGCGCTTCGGTCAGCCGCGCCGGCTCGGGCTTCGGGATGAACGGCGTCTGGACGAGGTTGCCCTTGCCGTCGAAGACCGGACCGGTGACCTCGGCCGCTGTGGCGGTTGCCGGAAAGAGCAACGCGCAGCACGCGCCGACGAGGATCAGGAGTCCGCGAACGTCCTTCAGGACGTTCGCCGGAAGGTCCACAGCTTGTTGCCGACGAAGTTGACAGGCGTCACGACCACGATCGCGATCGCCTGCGCCGGGATGTCGGCGAGGCCGAGCCTGACCAGCACCTCGAGCACGATGAGGTTCCCGACGAGCGCGAGCAATGCAACGATGAAAAAGCGCGCTCCCTGAATGCCGTAGTGGCCGCGGTGCGTATGGAACGTCCAGATGCGGTTCCACGTGTAGTTGTTCGTCACCGCCACGAGCCAGGACCCGACCGCCGCCAGCCGGTGATCGAGACCGACCGAGAGCACCAGCGCGGAAAAGACCGCCAGGTTCACGACGTATCCGCTCGCGCCGACCGTGCCGAACTTCGCGAGCTGGATCCAGTTGTGGGAGCGGCGCAGAGCGCGGCCGACGCGCGTTCGTGCAAGCGCGGCGGCGAGGCCGGCGGCGGACGAGCGCTCCATCGACGGGCGAGCCTAGCCGCTCAGGAGGCGGCCCTGACGTCGCTGGCTGGGCGTCCCAGCGTGACGTCGCTCGTGAGCAGGAGCTCACGCGGTCCAGCTTCCGTCGCCACTGCGACGGTCTCGATCGACCCGTCGACCGCCAGGACCAGATCCTCCAGCGTGCCAACGGGCTCGCCGCACACGAGGACCTCCGTTCCTCGGAGCGAGGCGAACGTGCTCCCGCGGCTGGTGTAGAAGGCGAGCTCAGCCTCGGCAAGGAGCACGAGGGGCGAGCGCACCTCGATCGCGTCGTCGCCGCGATGTCCGACGGCGAGCGGAAGGAAGCGGTGCTCGTCGTCGCCGCAGATCACCTCCAGGCCGAGCCCTCGGCGCGCGTTGCGGTCCAGCACGAGATCAACCGGCCGGCCGAGCTGAATGCCCCGAAGCCGGACCGGCAGCCGCAGCAGCTTCTCGACCGAGCCCCCGTCCACGCCGGGGCCATTGTGCCCGGCGCCTCGGCCGGAAAACTACTCCGAGAAGCCCTCTTCCCCCACGAGCGGCACGAAGCGGCAGGGAATGGAGCGCGCGACGGCGGGGCCTTCGGGGCTCCGGACGACCAGCTGGAGCTGCTGCCCGCGGCGGCCGCCGACCGGCACGACCAGCCGGCCCCGCTCGGCGAGCTGGCCGTAGAGCGACGCAGGGAGGTCGGGCGCAGCGGCGGCGACCGCGATCGCGTCATAGGGCGCGTGCTCGGGCAGGCCGAGCGTGCCGTCGCCGACGTGGACGGACACGCGTTCGCCGTAACCCGCCTGAGCAAGCCGCTCGAGCGCGAACGCGGCGAGCTCTGGGACGCGCTCGATCGTGTGCACCTCGTGTGCGAGCTCGGCGAGCACGGCCGCCTGGTAGCCGGAACCGGCTCCGACGTCGAGCACGCGCTCACTCCCGCGCAGCGAGAGCGCCTCGCAGATGCGCGCGACCATGTAGGGCTGCGAGATCGTCTGACCGAACCCGATTGGGAGCGCCGCGTCGTCGTACGCGCGGTCGGCGAGCTGCTCGGGCACGAAGAGCTCTCGAGGAACGCGCTCCATTGCCTCGAGCACGCGCGCATCCTCGACGTCACGTGAGCGCAGCTGCTGCTCGACCATCAAGAGCCGCTGGAGGCGCGGGTCAGGCCGCGCGCGCATACAGCGGGCGCTCGAGCCCGAAGTGGTCCAGCAGGAGTGGCGCCACACCGGTGATGCTCACAGGCGGCGGGCCGAGACCCACCGTGAGCATCGGCACCTCCGAGTCGCCCGCGCAAAGGGACCCGTGGCTGCCGCCGCCGGCATGGTGCCGGCCCGCGAGGTCGACGAACTCGTACTCCGGCGCCGCGGAGATGAGGACGTCGCCCGCGTTCGGGTTCCGAAGCGCCGCTTCGGCCCGCACACGACCGTCCGGGTATGCCTCGAGCACGTCGGGCCCCTCACCTCCGTCCCGCCGGGCGACGACGGCGCCGTTCTCGAGGAAGATGGTGGTCTCGACCGCAGGGTGTCCGTCGAGGCGTTCGGCGAGCGTCCGCGCGCGGCCGCCGTCGAGGTCGTAGACCATTGCCGCCCTGTTGGAGGCGGTGACCAGCGCTCCTCCGAGCCCCGCGAACGCGTCGCGCAGCTCGACGGGAGTGACGATCCGCGTCTGGCCGTGGTCGGCGCAGAGGACGACCGCGTAGCGGTCGAGCAAGGAGTCCATGCCGCCCGCGGCGTCGACGAGCGCCTGCACCGCCGCGTCGGAACGGGCCAATGCATCGTGTGCCGCGTCCGGCCCCGCCGCGTGCGAGGCGTAGTCGTAGTCCGGGAGGTAGTAGACGAGTAGGTCGAAGCCGTCGCGCGTGACGAGCCAGCGCCCCACGGCTGCCGCGTACCGGTCGTTCGCGCCGACGTGTCGGCCGCCGAGCCGGTACGGCGCCCCGGTGAGGTCGGACGCGAAGAGGTTGAAGTAGAAGAACCGGCTCGGGCCGTACGCGACGCGCGCGAGGCCGGGGATCCGCGTTCGGTGCGGCGTGCGGCCGCGGTAGCAGATCATGTTGACCGTTGCGGCAACACGTCCGGCGTCCTCGACGGCTTCGAAGAGCGTCACGGCGTCGCGCGAGAGATGCTCGGCGTTCATGTTGAAGATCGCGTCGACGATCCCGCGCCGCGCACCGGCCCGGCGCAGCGCGGCAAACGACGAGCCGTATTCGACCAGGCGCTGTTCGCCGCGGTGATACCAGACGAGATGCGGGATCCTGTGGACGTCCGGGTACGCGCCGGTCATCAGAGACGAGAGGCATACCGGCGTGAGCGAGGGAAAGACGGACGCCGCCCGAGCGTAGGACCCGCGCTCGAACAAGTCGGCAAGGGCCGGTGCCGTGCGCCGCTCGACGGCGTCCTCGAACATCGCGGGGGTCAACCCGTCGATGACGACGAGCAGTGCCTTAGTCGCGGGCAAGGATGCGAAGACCTGCGTGACGCTCGCCGGCGCGGCGGCGGAGCCGCACTCCGAGCGTGGGAACGGCGAGCGCGACCAGATAGCCGAGCACGGGAACGAACGAGAGCGCGCCGAGCGCGACCGCGGCCACGGCGACGATCACCGCGGTGCCGGCCCGCGTTCCGCCGCGCGCGAGCGTGCCGCGCACGACCGGGGTGGCGCCGACGGCGCCGAGCACGGCGCCGACCGCCCCGGCGATCGCACCGGCCCACTCGGCAAGCACATATCCCACCGCGACTCCCACAGCGATCGCCAGCGGCAACGCGAAGCGGACGTCCCGCAGGAGGCCGAGCCCGAGCACGCCCAGCGCCGCCCCGAGGCCCGCAGAGACGCCGATCCAATACCAGCCGCCCAAACGGGCAAGTGTAGACGGAGAGTTTGTCCAGGCAGCCGACCGGGCACAACAGATATCCCTGGATTTGCGGACCAGGCAACACATTAGGAGGAACCCAGTGAACGACGAAGCACGGCCCCTGCTCGTCTTCTTCACCAGCGAACGATCCGGCCCAGCACGCCGGATGGAGAGTTTGCTGGCCCACCTCGCCCGAAAGGAGCGCACCCGCCTGCGCACGGCACGCGTCGACATTGACGAGAGACCGGAACTGGCCGATCGGTTCGGCGTCGAATCGGTGCCGACGCTCGTGCTCGTGAAAGGCAACCGCACGGTGGCACGAATCGAAGGGCGCGCCAGCGCTCCGGCAATCGAGCAGATGCTCGAGCCGCATCTGCCGGTGCCGCTGCTAGGCGCGGCTGCGAGCGCGTAAACGCCCAGCCGTAAAAAAGTGAGGCGGGATCGCTCCCGCCTCACTCGATCGTTCTTTACTCCGCCGTACCGGGCGGACCGTGCTCGCCGAGTTGCCCGCGAAGCGCACCGCCCGGGCAGACCTCGGTGTGGACGTTGACGTAGTACGCGTTGCCGTTCGTCTGCAGCGCGGCGACGATCGCGGGACTCGTGAACGTCGCATCGGCGATGACGCCGTTCTCCTCACCAGCCATCAGCATAAGCGGCTGGACGATCCCTCCCGCAGTTCCGCGAGGCGCAAGGTGGATGTGCGCTGCTCGCGGGGTGCCGGGAAGGTTGTTCGCGATCAGCTTGTACGCGACCGTGCCCGTCGCCTGGTCGACTACGTGGAAGATCGCCAGCCCACGCGTGCTGTTGTCGCCCGCGACGCACGCAGGGACCTCCTGGAAAGTGTCCATCGGCGTCACGAAGGTGGTTGGCGGGGGAGAGTCCGCACCGGCCGCTCCAACGACAGCGAACGCGGTGACCGCAGCAACCCCCAATACGAAGACCTTCCGCATCCGATCCCCTTTCTCCCCCCGTTTGACTGAATCCGTACCGTAGTACGGGAGGAACAACGGTGCGGTTTGCGACTGCGGTCGACGCCCTCGAGCCGACAAATCCGGCCGGTCCGCCGACCGTGCAATCCGGGGTCAGCTTCCCCGCGTAGGACGGATGTCCACGTGAGGGTCCGCGGCGTCGTCAAGGTCGCCCTGGCGTGCCGGGGCGAACGGCGGGGGAGGAGCGGCTCAGGAGGGGCTGGTGGCGCCGGCCCCTCCTTCGAGCCGGCGGATCACGTCGAGCCCGAACTCGGCCGCGCGCTTGCCATAGATCACGCGGTGATCGAAGGTGACCGAGATGTTCCCGATCGGCCGGACGACGACTTCCCCGTCCCGAACGACCGGACGTTCCTCGATCCGGTGTACGCCGAGGATCGCGAGCTGCGGCGGGTTGATCAGCGGCGTGACGACGAGTCCGGCGAACTTGCCGGCGCTCGTGATCGTGAACGTTCCACCGCGCAGCTCTTCGGGCGTGAGCTTCCCGTTGCGCGCCGCCTCGACGAGACGCTTGACCTCCGCCTCGAGCTCTTCGAGCGAGCGCGTGTCGCAGTCGCGCACGACCGGGACGACGAGCCCGTCGTCCGTCGCGACTGCGATGCCGATGTCGTAGCGGTCGAGGTATACGAGCTCGTCACCCTCGATGCGCGCGTTGAGCTCGGGGTACTCCCGCAGCGACTCCGCGACCGCGCGCAACACGAGCGGCACCAGCTGGGCTAGCTCGACGTTCCGGAAGTCGCACTCCTCGACCCAGGTGACCGCCGGGATCTCGCGGTGCGATCGCGCCATGTTCTCGCTCATCAACCGGCGCACGCCGCGGATCGGCTCGCGGCGTCCTTCCGGCGGCGCGCTCGCCGCCGCCGCACCGCGCACATCATCCTCCGTGATGCGTCCGCCGGGGCCCGTCGGAGTAACAGCTTCGAGCTCGACACCCAGGTCCTGCGCGATCTTCCGCACCAACGGTGTCGCGCGGGCCCGCTCGGCATGTAACAAGTTGTTACTTGCTTCGGGCTCGGGCGGCGCGGCGCCGTCGCCGCCGATCACGACGATCACCGTCCCGACCGGGACGACCTCGCCCTCCTCCGCCAGGATCCGCGAGACCTTTCCCGCGGCCGGCGACGGGATCTCGACCGTCGTCTTGTCCGTCTGGATCTCCACGAGCGGGTCGTCCTCGGCGATCTCCTGGCCCTCGCTCACGAGCCAGCGCGCGATCTCGCCTTCCGTCAGACCCTCGCCGAGATCCGGAAGCTTGAACTCGTACGCCATCAGGCGCGCATTTTCGTGAAGCGGATCGACTCGTGCGGCAGCACGGCGTGCACGCCGCGGACGCCGTTCACCATCTGCGTGACGCGCAGGTCGACGACCAGGCTCGCGAGCGCGAGCGCGTCCGCGCGCTCGATCCCGTGGTCGCGCACGAGCAGGTCGAGCATCGCGTCGAGCGCCAGTGCAGCGGCCTCGTCCAGGTCTTCGTCGAAGCCGAACGTGAGCCAGCCCTCCGGCGTCCAGGCGAGCGGCGTCTTCAGCTCCAGGTCGTCGCGCACGCTCAGCGTCAGCTCGGCGCGGTCGAGGAGCGACTCGATCGCGAGCTGCGAGACCTCACCGTCACCCTGGCGGGCGTGCGGGTCGCCCGCGGAGAAGAGCGCGCCGTCGACCGGGACCGGGAGGTACAGCCGCGTTCCCTCCACGAGCTCCTTGCAGTCGATGTTGCCGCCGCACGCACGCGGCGGGGCGGTCGACCACGGCCCCGGCTCCGCAGGCGGCATCCCGAGCACACCGAGGAAGGGACGCAGCTCGACCTCGCGCCCCCGCTCGTCCCGACCCAGGCCCGCGTCGGCGTCGAGCGACCACGTGAACCACACCCCGTTCTCGGTCAGACCGAGCCGGTCGTTGAGGGGGGAAGACCAATCGCCCGCTGCGCAGAACCCCCAGTCGCCCACGCGCACCTTGTCGATCGCGACTTCCAACACCTGGCCGGCCTTCGCGCCACGAATCTCGACGGGTCCGATCAGCGCGTGGCCCTCGTCGAGCTTCGCGTCGCGCGGCTCGAACGTCTCGTCGGCCCGCACGTGCCAGCCCGCCGTCAGGCACGCGAACGCAATCGTGTCGCCGGAGTCGACCGTCAGGATCGGCTCGAGGTCGCGTGAGAAGTGGCCGTGCAGCGTGCGGCGCTCGAGCGGGATCTCGTGCAGCGTCACCGCGGCGTCCCGATCCAGGCTTCCGCAGAAGCGAGGAGCACGCGCAGCCCGCCCTCGACGCGCCAGAGCGAGACCGCCTGCTCGTCGCCGCGCAGCTCGGGCGCCACTGCCGCGGGCACGTATCCGGCCTGCAGGGTGCGCTCCTCGTTCCAGATCGCCAGCGCGTTCGGATCGTGCTCGTTCTCGGGCTCGGGAACGAGCGCGAGTCGTCGCCCGGGGTCGAACGAGGCATCCTCGACGTTGCCAGGCCGGAACGTCACGCCCGCGACAGGAACGACGCGAATCCGCTCGTCCTCCCAGCGCACGCGCTCACCGGTCGCCGCGTCGCGCAAGAAGTAGCCGCGCTCGCCGCGCTCGAGCCAGAGACGGAGTCGCTCGCTCAGAACTCCAGCAGCTTCCGGACCGCCGCCAGCACCCGCTCGACCGACGGCATGTACGCGTCCTCGATCTGCCAGTACGGGTACGGCACGTCGTAGCCGGTCACGCGGAGCACCGGGCCGCGGAGGTCGAGGATTGCTTT
>DASYUZ010000226.1:0-10248 GCA_036000665.1 Gaiellaceae bacterium | reverse complement strand
TCGTCCCAGTCGGTCATCTGGATCCCCCAGAAGTCGCCCACCCCGTTCGAGTAGGTCAGCCGGATGGAGTTGTGGTCGCCGAGCTTGTAGATGTGGATCGGCATGAGCGTCTCCAGATGCGACGCGCTGTCGATGACGGTCGGCGCGTACACCTGGTAGGGGACGCGGCGGCGCGCGGCGCCCAGAAGCGGCGTCGCGGCCGAGTCGCGCTTGACGTTCGGCGGTTCGCGCTTCGGCGTTCGGTCGACCGGGGCCGGCGTGAGCGTGCCGTGGAACGTCTGCCCGAGGATGACCGTAACGAGCGCTCCGTTCGAGAGCGGCTCGATGTCGGACGGCAGCGGGCCAATGCGCGAGTTGCTGAACAGCTTCGAGAGGACCTGCGCCGCGGGCCGGCCGCCGGGCGCGTCGCGGTAGTAGATCTCGCTGAGCCAGTACTGGAAGCTCGGCGCGTTGCCGTCCGCGCCGGTGACGATCCGGTAACCGCGCCGCGCGAGCAGCGCTCCGCCGTTCGCGGCCGCACCGGCCTGCCCGTTGCCGTTGAGCACGGCAACGGACGTGTCCGACGGGCGCGGCACACCCGCCGTCGTGCGTTTGCGCCCGAGAGCGACGTCGGTGGCTTTGACCGAGGCCTGCACGTCGGGGTGCGTGAAGTCCGCCACCGCGTCACGGACGCACGCCTCGCTGACAGTCAGCTCCGCATACCCCTGGAAGCAGCCGACGTCGATCTTGGTCTGGAAGACGTGCCCGCCCGGAAGCTGGTAGCCGAACAACGCGTAGTTGAGGATCGTCTGCGCGTTGAACTCGCTGACGTGCCCGACCTCGACGTTCTTCGTCACGACCTTGACGAGCTGCGGCAGGTCGAGCACGGAGAACTCGGACATCCGCTGCTTCACCGCCTTCACAAAGAGCTGCTGCCGCTCGATGCGGTAGAGGTCCGAGTCGGTATGGCGGTAGCGCACGAAGTCGAGCGCCCGCTCGCCGTTCAGCTTCTGGTATCCGGGCTTGAGGTCGATCTTCGCGTAGCGCTCGCCGCCCTGAGAATTGTCGTTGAAGTAGCGGCGGTCGACGTCCATCCAGACGCCGCCGAGGTGGCTGACGATCTGCTTGAAGCCGCGGAAGTTGACCGTGATCAGGTAGTTGATCGGGACGCCGGTGAGCTCGCGCACGGTCTCGAGCGCCGACTGCGAGCCGCACTCGCCGTACGCGTTGTTGATCCGGTCGACGAAGGGCAGCCGCTTCTTGCAGCCGTGGACCGTGACGAGCAGGTCACGCGGGAAGGAGAGCATCGTCACGGTCTCGAAGTTCGGATCGGCGCGCACGAGCATCAGCGTGTCGGAGTGGCCCGTCTCCGCGCCCTCGACTCCGGCGCGCTTGTCGTAGCCGAGCAAGAGCGCCGTCGTCGCCTGGTTCGGAATCACGGCGTCGAGCTTTTCCTGCGCGATCTTGACGTCGATCGACTTCGCCTCGAGACCCTGGGCGATGTCACGCTCGACGTAGAGATACGTGCCGCCGGCGACGCCCCCGGCCACCATCAGCGCCGCGATCACGAGCCAGAGGAACACCTTGCCGGCGAGCGCGAGCGCCCCGTGACCGGGCGGATCCGGCTGCCGGTAGCGGCGCATCGGCACGCCGATCGCGGGCGGATAGACGGCGCGGCCGTTTCCGTTCAGCTCGGCCGCGCGGCCGATCCCTCTCTTCAGCGTCGTCGTCATCCAGGAAACGCGAGAACGCCTCACCGGCGTCCGCGGGGGCGAGGATACCTCAGGCTCCGGCGGGCGCCGGTTGCGCGGGTGTGTAAGCGAGATTCGGTCCCAGCCAGCGTTCGACCTCCTCGAGCGGCAGGCCCTTGCGCTGGGCGTAGTCCTCTGCCTGGTCGCGGGCGACGCGCCCGATGCTGAAGTATCGGGACTCGGGGTGGCCGAAGTAGATCCCGGAAACCGCGGCCGCGGGGAACATCGCGTAGCTCTCGGTCAGCTCGAGCCCGACTCGTGCGGCACCCAGGAGGTCGAAGAGCGTCCGCTTTTCGGTGTGGTCGGGGCAGGCGGGATAGCCGAACGCGGGCCGGATCCCGCGGTAGCGCTCTTCGATCAGCTGCTCGTTCGACAGCGGCGGACCGGCCTCGTACCACTCGCGCCGCGCGAGCTCGTGCAGATACTCTGCGAAGGCCTCCGCGAAACGGTCGGCGAGCGCCTTGACCATGATCGCGTGGTAGTCGTCGAGCTCGGCCTCGTAGCGCGCCGCGAGCTCGTCCGCTCCGTGGATCGCCACTGCGAAGGCGCCGATGTGATCGCCGTCGGGCGCGACGTAGTCGGCGAGCGAGCGGTTGGGACGCGAGTCGCCGTAGGCGGACTGCTGGCGCAGGAAGTGGAAGCGCGTGCCGTCCTCGAGCGCGACGTCGTCGCCCTCCGAGCGCGCGGGCCAGAACCCGTACACGCCGCGCGGCTGCAGCGAGCCCGCCGCGAGGATCGTCTGGAGCAGTGCAGTCGCGTCATCGTAGAGCTCCTTGGCCGCGGGCTGGTCGAGGATCGCCGGGAAGCGGCCCTTGAGGTCCCACGCGTGGAAGAAGAACGTCCAGTCGATGTAGCGGGCGAGCGTCTCGAGGGACGGCTCGACGATGCGCGTCCCCGTGAACGACGGCGTCTCGAGCTGCTCGAAGGTGACGCGCTGGGCGTTGGCGCGCGCGTCCTCGATCGGCAGCAGGGGCTTCCGCTCGCGCTCGGCGTGTTGATCGCGCAACCGCTCCTGAAGCTCGCGGTTCTCGACGTCGAGCTGCTCGCGCCGCACCGGGTCGAGCAGGTTCGACACGACGTCGATCACGCGCGACGCATCGAGAACGTGCACGACGGGCTCTTCGTACTCCGGCGCGATCTTCACGGCCGTGTGCTGCTTCGACGTCGTCGCGCCCCCGATCAGCAGCGGCAGGTCGAGTCCGCGGCGCGTCATCTCGCGCGCGACGTTGACCATCTGGTCGAGCGACGGAGTGATCAGCCCGGACAGGCCGACGATGTGCGCACCCTCCTCGAGCGCAGTGTCGAGGATGCGGTCGCCCGGCACCATCACGCCGAGGTCGATGACCTCGTAGTTGTTGCAGCCGAGGACGACGCCGACGATGTTCTTGCCGATGTCGTGCACGTCGCCCTTGACCGTCGCGAGCACGACCTTCCCCTGCGGTCCACCGCGACCCGCCTGCTTCTCGGCCTCCATGTACGGCTCGAGGTATGCGACTGCGCGCTTCATCGCGCGCGCGCTCTTCACCACCTGCGGCAGGAACATGCGTCCGGAGCCGAAGAGGTCCCCGACGATCGCCATCCCACTCATGAGCGGGCCCTCGATCACCTCGAGCGGCCGGTCGTACTTCTGCCGCGCCTCCTCGGTGTCCTCCTCGATGAAGTCGACGATCCCGTGAACGAGCGCGTGCGAGAGGCGCTCTTCGACCGGAGCCTGGCGCCACGAGAGGTCGAGCTCGCGCTTAGTCCCCTCGCCCTTGACGCGCTCGGCGAGCTCGACGAGCCGGTCTGTCGCATCGGCGCGCCTGTCGAAGATCACGTCCTCGACCCGCTCGAGCAGCTCCGGCTCGATGTCCTCGTAGACGGCGAGCTGTCCCGCATTGACGATCCCCATGTCGAGACCCGCCTGGATCGCGTGGTACAGAAATGCCGCGTGCATCGCCTCACGGACGACGTCGTTGCCGCGGAAGCTGAAGCTGAGATTCGAGATCCCGCCCGAGGTCAGCACGCCCGGACAGCGCTCCTTGATCAGCGGCAGCGCTTCGATGAACTCCTTCGCGTAGCTGTTGTGCTCCTCGATCCCGGTCGCGACGGCGAGCACGTTCGGGTCGAAGATGATCTCCTGCGGCGCGTAGCCGGCCTGCTCCGTGAGCAGGCGGTACGCGCGCTCGCAGATCGCTATGCGTCGCTCGACGCTCGTCGCCTGACCCTCCTCGTCGAACGCCATCACGATCACCGCGGCGCCGTAGGTCTTGATCCGCCGCGCGTGCTCGAGGAACACCTCTTCGCCCTCCTTGAGCGAGATCGAGTTGACGATTCCCTTTCCTTGCAGGCACTTCAGCCCGGCCTCGAGCGCTTCCCAGCGCGAGCTGTCGACCATGATCGGCAGCCGGGCGACCTCCGGCTCGGTCGCGACGAGGTTGAGGAAGGTGGTCATCGCCCGCTCCGCGTCGAGCAGGTCGGCGTCCATGTTCACGTCGAGGACGTTCGCGCCACCGCGGACCTGCTGGAGCGCGACGTCGAGCGCGCCCTGCCAGTCGTCTGCCTCGACCATGCGCCGGAAGCGCGCGGAGCCGGTGACGTTCGTGCGCTCCCCGACCATCACGAACCCTGTGTCCGGCATGATCGTGAACGGCTCCATCCCGCTGAAGCGAGGCCGCGTGGGCGGCTCGGCGAGCCGCCGCGGGGCAGCGCCGCGGACGGCCTGGACGATCGCGCGTACGTGCTCGGGCGTCGTCCCGCAGCACCCGCCGACGATGTTGACGAGCCCGTTGTGCGCGAACTCGCCGAGGAAGCGGCTCGTGTCTCCCGGCTGTTCGTCGTGCAAGCCGAACTCGTTCGGCAGGCCCGCGTTCGGGTAGCACGCGACATAGGTCGGTGCAAGCCTCGCGAGGTCCTCGACGAACGGACGCATCTCGGTCGCGCCCAGCGAGCAGTTGACGCCGACGATCAGCGGGTTTGCGTCCTCGACCGACGTCCAGAACGCCTCGACCGTTTGACCCGAGAGGTTGCGTCCGCTCCTGTCGATCGCGGTGAAGGACAGCCAGAGCGGCACCTGGGGTGCCGTGTCTAGTGCAGCGGCCACCGCGGCTTTCGCGTTCAGCGTGTCGAAGATCGTCTCGATCAAGAGCAGATCGACGCCGCCTTTGATGAGCGCTCGAATCTGCTCGGCGTACACGTCACGGACCTGGTCGAACGTGTGCGAGCGGTAGGTCGGGTCGTCGACGCGGGGCGACACGGAGAGTGAGACGTTCAGCGGGCCGATCGAACCCGCCACCCACGACGGGCGGTCGAGCTCGTCGGCGGCCCGCCGCGCCAGGCGCGCGCCCGCGACGTTCATTTCGTACGCGGCGCCCTCGAGCCCGTAGTCGGCCTGACCGATCGACGTCGCCGTGAAGGTGTTCGTGGTCGCGACGTCGGCACCGGCGGCGAAGTACGCGCGGTGGATGTCCAGCACGAGCTCTGGGCGCGTCAGGTTGAGCAGGTCCGGGTCGCCGGCGACGTCGTGCGGGTGGTCGCGGAAGCGCTCCCCGCGGTAGGCCTCCTCGCCCTTGACCTCGCGCTGGATCAGCACGCCCCACGAGCCGTCGAGGACGACGATCCGCTCGTCGAGCAATGCCTTCAGTTGTTCGATCCGGTCGCTCACGAAAAACTCCCGCCCTAAAGAGGCACGGGAGCCGGAGCTCTCGGGCTCTTTAGGCGTTTTTTAACCTGGTCGCCAAGCTGCCTGTCAAAGCTCTCCAGGTGAAGCCACAGTCTAGCTGAGGTGGGGCCGCGGCCTGCCCAGCGAGGCGGCGGCCCCAACCCTCAGGTCCCTCGTCCACCGCTTCTGTCGCCAGCGTGGCCGCTCGCCTGCGGCCCGTCGATCCTCCGATCGGATGACTGCGGGGACGAACATGCGCGTCCATCCGATCGACCGCGCGACCGAACGTCGCAGGCGTACGATTGCGGTGTTGCCGTGACGGAGCGGAACAAGGTTCGCGTTGTCGTCGCCGACGACCACCCGCTGTACCGCGACGGCGTCGTTCGCGCACTTTGCGGGAGCGGCCGCGTCGAGGTCGTCGCCGAGGCCGGGGACGGCACCGCCGCGCTCGCCGCGATCGAGGAACACGTGCCGGATGTCGCGCTGCTCGACTACAAGCTGCCGGGCCTCGACGGCGTTCGCGTCACGCACGCGGTCATCCGCGACCGCCTTCCCACGCGGGTCCTGCTCCTCTCCGCGTTCACCGAGAGCGGCGTCGTCTACAAGGCGCTGGAGGAAGGCGCGGCCGGGTTCATCCCGAAGGAAGCGCGGCGCGAACAGATCGTCGATGCCGTGCTCGCGTGTGCCCGCGGCGAGAACGTCGTGCCGCCGGAGCTGGCCTCGGGGCTCGTTTCCGAGATTCGCCTGCGCGCGTCGAACGACGCCCCGGCGTTGACGGACCGGGAGCGCGAGATCCTGAAACTGATCGCGTCGGGGCGAAGCCTGCCCGAGATCGCGGGCCAGCTCTACCTCGGCGTCACCACCGTGAAGACGCACGTGCAGCACCTCTACGAGAAGCTGAGCGTCTCCGACCGCGCGGCGGCCGTCGCGGAGGCGATGCGGCGCGGCCTGATCGAGTAGCCGTGCGGGAGGGCGACGACCGCGAGCTCTCCGGCCTCGCGGCCGAGGCCGAGCGCGTGGTTGCGTGGCTTCGGCTTCCGGCGATCCTGCTGCTCGTCGCCGGGCGCGCGCTCTCGCACCCGAATCAGGAGCTGGCGGGCTTCTTGGCGGCAATCTCCGTGTTCAGTGCCTGGAGCCTGCTCCTGCTGGTCTGGGTCCACCGCCGGCCCGTGGGCCGCTCGCTCGCGCTCGCCGCGACCGCGATCGACGTCGCGGCGATCACCGTGCTCGCGCTGCTGTCGGGTGGGCCGTTCTCACAGGCGAGGCTCGCCTACTTCCTGGTGCCGATCGCGGTCGCGTTCCGCTTCCAGCCGGTTGCCACGGCCGTTGCGGCGGGCGCCACGGCGGCGGCGTACGTCGCGCAGGCCCTCGCCCACCCGGCGCGAAACCAGGCGGAAGCGGCGCGCTTCATCGCGGTGCACACCGGTTATCTGCTCTGGATCGGCGCGGCCGCCGTCCTGCTCTCCACGCTGCTCTGGCGACGGACGAGACGGATCGTCGAGCTCGCGGCGGTCCGGCGCCGGCTGCTGGCAGACGTCCTCACCGCGGAGGAGCGCGAGCGCCGAGCTCTTGCCGAAGGCCTCCACGACAGCGCGATCCAGAACCTGCTTTCCTCGAAGCACGACCTCGAAGAGGTGGCAGCCCTCGCGCCGCACCCGTTGCTCGAGCGCGCCGAGCGAGCGCTGAGCGCGACCGTCGGGGAGCTGCGCGAGACGATCTTCGAGCTTCACCCCTACGTGCTCGAGCAGGCCGGGCTCGAGGCGGCGCTCCGTTCGGTCTCGGCGCGAGTCGCTCGTCGGGGCGGGTTCCGCGTGCACTTCGACCTGGACTACGACGGCCCGCACCCGCGCGAGGACCTGCTGCTCGGCGTGGCGCGCGAATTGCTCGTGAACGCAGCCGAGCACGCGCGCGCTGCCAACGTGACCGTGCGCCTGCAGTCGCAGAACGGCGCGGTGGAGCTGTCCGTGTTGGATGACGGCGTCGGGTTCGATACCGGCCTCATCCCGGAGCGGCTCGCGGACGGACACATCGGGCTCGCCTCCCAGCGGCTTCGGCTCGAGAGTGCTTCCGGCTCGCTCGAGCTGGGCAGCGCGCCCGGACGCGGCACCGTGGCGAGGGCGCGGCTGCCCGCCTGACACACCCGAGGGACGAGGTGCGGATCGTCCGCCTGATCATCCGATCGGCCCCTGGACGCACAAAGAGGCGGCCCGTACCGTGGGCTGCGAGCACAGGCACTACGCGGTCGCAGGATTGCTTGGCTCCTACTCCCCGGGCGGCATGGAGGCGATGCCCCTAACGCGTCCGTGCCGCCCGCCGTTCACTCCTCGGCGCTCTCGAAGCGGCCGATCCACTCTGCGAAGAGCGGGTCCACGATCACCTGCCGCTGCCCGTCGCTCTCGACCTCCGCGCTCGCGGCGAGGCGCCGCAGGGCGTTCTGCGCCGTGGGCTTGCTCAGCTGCAGGCGTTCGAGCACGGCGGCCCGGTAGGGCGAGCCGTCGCCGGCGACGAGCGCGCGCATCGTCTTCTGCTCGGTGGCGCCGAACCCGCGCCAGTGCGCGACGAACTCCGCCTCGAGCTCGGCGTGGGCCGCGGCGTGCGCGGCCGTCCAGTCGGCGAGCGTCGCCGTTGCGCCGTGCCCGATCTGCTCCCAGAGCCGGTGCGCGAGCAGCATCGCGCGCTGCGGATGCCCCTTCGCCGCGGCCAGGAGCGGGTTGAGCGCCTCCCCCACGCTCCGCTCCGATTCGCGGAAGCGCGCCGTCACGTACTCGGCGATGTCCGCGTCCTGAAGCCGCCCGAGCCGCATCGGAACCGCTGAGCCGTACAGCGGACGGTCCGTCGTCTCGAAGAGCTGCTTCATCAAGCCGGGCTCGGATCCGGCGAAGACGTAGGACGCGACGTCGCCGTGGTACTGGATGTGGCTCCGCAGAAGCGCGTCGAGCTCGGAGATCTTGTCGACGTCCTGGAACTCGTCGAGCGCGATCAGCGCGCGCAAGCCGCCGCCTTCCTCGAGCCGGAGCGGGAGATCGAGGAGCGCGTGCAGCGCCGGCAGCGGGTCCATCCGCTGATCGAGCTGGAGCTTCGCGCTGATGCCGAAGGCTCCGAGCGAGAGCCCGAGGCCCGTCCGCTGGAGAAACTCCTCGACCCGCGACCGGATCGCGCCTTTCAGCTGCCGCGAATAGGCGCGCTCGAAGCGCACCGTCACATCCGCGATCGAGACGACCCCGTAGAGGTCGACGAGGACGGGGATCAGGCCCTCTTCGCGCTCGCCGTCCCGCAGCACGCGCCGCAGCAGGCTCGTCTTGCCGTACTTCCGCGGGGCGAAGAGGCGCACGTAGTGGCCGCCGACGGCCTGCGCCAGCAGCTTCCGCGTCTCGTCGTCGCGGTCGATGATCTCGTCGGGAGCGACGGGATGCGAGTAGACGAACGGGTTGACGTCGACCAGCATCGTATGCACCGAGCATACCAGGAGGTATCGAGATCAGATACAGCGAGGGATCGAGCCGCGATACCGGCCCCCCTACGCGTGGCGTTCGCCCGCGCCGAGCTTCGGGCGGACCATGCGCATATCTGCGCCGGACGCGACCTCGAGCTGGATCTCGTAGTGGATGATCCGCTGCTCGAGCATCCAGCGGTCCGCGCTCGACTCTCCCTGCTCGACGCGCTCGAGCTCCGCTCGCGCCTCCTCGAGCGCGCGTTCCGCAGCGTCGCGGTCGATCTGGTCGGCCTTGACCGCGTCGTCCACGAGCGCGATCGCGCGGTCGAACTGCACCGTGAAGAAGCCGGGCCCGGTCGCGAACTCCTCGACGTGGTCGGCGCGCACGTGCACGCGGGTCGCGCCCGCCTTGAGCGTCGCGACGAGCGGCGCGTGGCGCGCGAGGACGCCGATCTCGCCGGCGGCGCCGGGGACGATGAGCATCTCGGCCTCGCCCTCGAACGCCGCGCCCTCGGGCGTGACGATCGAGACGTCGAATGTGCGCCGCTCGTCGGCCATTGACTAGTGGCCCTAGGCCGGCGCGCCGGCGGTCTCGCGCTCGCGCGCCTGCCGCCGCGCTTCGGCGGGATCCTCGCCCTTGGCCTTCATCAGCACTTCGTCGATCGAGCCGACCATGTAGAAGGCCTGCTCCGGAAGGTCGTCGTGCTTCCCCTGGATGATCTCCTGGAAGCCCTTGATCGTGTCTTCGACGCTGACGAAGACGCCCGGCTGGCCGGTGAACGCCTCGGCGACGTTCATCGGCTGCGAGAGGAAGCGCTCGATCTTGCGCGCCCGCTGCACGACGAGCTTGTCCTCGTCGGAGAGCTCGTCCATGCCGAGGATCGCGATGATGTCCTGCAGGTCCTTGTAGCGCTGGAGGATCTCCTGCACGCGCGTCGCCGTGGCGTAGTGCTCGTCGCCGACGACTGCGCGGTCGAGCGCGCGCGAGGACGAGTCGAGCGGGTCGATCGCCGGGTAGATCCCCTTCTCGGAGATCGGCCGCGAGAGGACGATGAACGCGTCGAGGTGCGCGAAGGTGTTCGCCGGCGCCGGGTCGGTCAGGTCGTCGGCGGGCACGTAGATCGCCTGCACCGACGTGACCGAGCCCGTGCGCGTCGAGGTGATGCGCTCCTGCAGCTGCCCCATCTCGGTCGCGAGCGTCGGCTGGTAGCCGACCGCGCTCGGCATGCGGCCCAGCAGCGCGGACACCTCGGAGCCCGCCTGCACGAAGCGGAAGATGTTGTCGATGAAGAGGAGGACGTCCTGGCCCTCGTCGCGGAAGTACTCGGCCATCGTCAGACCGGAGAGCCCGACGCGGAGGCGGGCTCCCGGCGGCTCGTTCATCTGCCCGTAGACGAGCGCGACCTTGTCGATCACGCCCGACTCCGTCATCTCGAGCCAAAGGT
>DASYUZ010000225.1:0-1948 GCA_036000665.1 Gaiellaceae bacterium | reverse complement strand
AAGGGTGGATCCTCGCCGAGCCGGAGCGCGACGACGTGTTCGGGGAGACGGACGGCGAGCTGTGGAGCGACGTGCTGCGCCGCAAAGGCGGCCCGTACGCCCTGCTCGCGACGATGCCGCCCGACCCGACGCTCAACTAGTGCTGCTTCAGGGAATGTTGCCGAGCTCCTGGGTCGCGAGCACCAAGCGATGCAAGGACGCAGGGAGTCCTCGTACTGTCAAGTACGGGGGCGACTGAGGACGCCGCAGCGCGCCGCGTGATCGCGGGCCAGGAGCCGGAGGACATTTCCTGGATGAGCACTACTAAGTCGGCTCGGCGAGCGCTGCGGTCTGCACGGTGTCGCGCTCGCGCAGGCGCGAGTAGACCGCGACCCCGGCGAGCCCCGCCGCGGCCGGGATGGCGCCCGCGAGAAAGAGTGTCCAGCGCGCGCCGATCACGGCCACCAGCGCGCCGCCGCCCATGATCGCGAAGAGCTCGGCGAAGTTGCGCAGGCCGTTGTACGCGGCGTACGCCCGCCCGTGCAGGCGGTCCGGGACGCGCTCGTGGATCAGCGTCCGGATGAGCACGTTCTTCAGGCCGTGCGCCACGCCGCCCACGAAGTAGGACGCGAGCGCGAAGGCGAACACGAGCCAGAGCGTCGGCAGCGCGAGGCCGGAGCTCTGCTGTCATCAGCGCGCCGAACCCGACGTCACCGACCTCGAGCACGTCCTTGGCGAAGAAGACCTCCGCCGGCGCGGACGCGGTCATGAAGAGGAGCGAAACGAATGCCGCGCCGATCACGAGTCCGAGCATCCGGTCGCGGACGAGGAACACGATGCCGTCGCGTGCGCGGTCCTTTCCTCGGTCGAGGGACACGAAGCGTCGTTCCGCGCGAATGACGAGCGCGGCGCCCGCGACCGCAAGAAAGGTGACGGCGTTCACGAGCATCGCGATGCTCGTCCCCCCCACGGCCGCGAGCACCCCGCCGATGAGCGGGCCGAGCGTGAAGCCTGAGTAGCGGGCCGTTTCGCGATCAGGAGCCGTGCGTGACAAGGCGCTCGGCGACCGCGGCGAGCTGCTCGTCGCCGAAGAGATACGGGGTCGCGTTCGCGATCTGGTGGTGAGGCGAATCGGGGTCGGGCGAGCCTTCGGCCGCGTTCAACGCGTAGCGCACCGGGATCTCGTGCGTCACGACGAGGATCTGCTCCTCGGGCCGCGCGAGCAGCCGCTGGAAGCCGCGGCCGTAGCGGACCGCGGCCGCGTCCAGGCTCTCACCGCCCGGGAACGCGTCGGCTCGCGTGTGCGCACGCTTCCAGGCGCGGTAGTCCTCGATCGTCACGCCCTCGAGGTCGCCGATGTCGATGTCGTCGAGCAGCGGCTCGACGTCGAGCGGCACGTCCCGTCCCTCGAGCGCGATCTCGGCCGTTTCTCGCGTGCGCCCGAACCGGGTGATCACGCAAACGTCGAGCGGCACGTTGCGTATCTGGACCCCGAGCAGCCGCGACTCCTCGCGGCCCTTCTCCGTGAGCCGGACGTCGCGCGCGGGATCACCGGTCACGACCTGCTCGACGTTAAGTGTGGACTCGCCGTGACGCGCAAGCACGAAGAGCCGTGTCACGCCGTCGAGCCGAGGAACGCGCTGACCGCGGCGATGATCGCGCCGCCGAGCGTGACGGAGACGAACGAGCGCACGAAGCTCGTGTTGAAGAACCGCCAGCGCAGGAATGCCAGCGCAACGAGCTCGAACGCGACGGTGATCACGGCGACCACGAGCGCGACCGAGTACTGGGGGATCAGGAACGGCAGCGTGTGCAGCACGCCGCCGACGAACGTTCCGATACCGGTGATCGTGCCTCGCGCCCACGGGCTGCCGCGCCCGGTCAGCTCGCCGGTATCGGAGAGCGCCTCCGAGAACGCCATGCTCACGCCGGCGCCGATCGCGGTCGCGATTCCCGCGACGAACGCCGT
>DASYUZ010000224.1:0-12584 GCA_036000665.1 Gaiellaceae bacterium | reverse complement strand
CGAGAACGAGCAGCGCGTCGAAGTGATCGGCCTGCGCCCGTTTGCGTTCAAGTTGACGGCGTTCGTGCTCGCGTCGTTCCTCGCGACGCTCGGCGGCGTCGTCTACGTGCTCTTGATCGGCGGCGCGACACCGGAGGTCACCGCGGCGAGCTTCACGCTCTCGCTCCTCGTGATGGTCGTGATCGGCGGCACGGGGACGCGTTGGGGTGCCGTCCTCGGCGGGATCCTCTACACGTACCTCGACACCCGCCTGGTTGCCGTCGCGTCATCGGAGCGCGTGCAGGATCTTCCCGGCGTGTTGCGGACGCCGCTCTCGGAGCCGCTGTTCGTGCTCGGGACGTTTTTCATCCTGATCGTCTTCTTCCTCCCCGGCGGCCTCGCGGGAATCGGCGCGCGCGGGCCGCGCCGCGGGCTGCGGCTGCTCGAGGAGCGCGTGCGCGCGCAGGCGGAGGGCGCATGAGCGTCGCGGAGAGCACGGGCGTGCGGATCGCGTGGGAGGCAGTCGGCGACGGACCGTCCCTCCTCCTCATTCACGGGCTGGGCTATGCCCGCTGGGGCTGGGGCCCGGTCATCGCGCCGCTGGCCGGCCGGTTCCGCGTGCTGAGCTTCGACAACCGCGGGATCGGCGCGAGCGACGTGCCGCCCGGGCCGTACAGCGTCGCCGAGCTGGCCGCCGACGCGGTCGCCGTGCTCGACGCCGCCGACGTCGGGCGCGCGCACGTGGTCGGGACGAGCCTCGGCGGGATGGTGGCGCAGCAGCTGACTCTCTCCTACCCCGAGCGCGTCGACCGGCTCGTGCTCGCGTGCACGACGCCCGGCGGCGCCGGTGCACACGCGATGCCGGACCGCACGGTCGCGCTGATGCAGGAGGCGGCGACGCTCGGGCCCGAGGTCGCGCTGCACCGTTTCGTCGAGAACGCGCTCGCGACGGACGCGCCTGCCGAGCTCGTGGAGCAGATCTTCCGGCTCCGGCTCGAGCATCCGCCCGACCCGGCGGGCTGGCACGCGCAGGCCGCGGCCGGTGCGACGTTCGACGTCTTCGACCGGCTCGGGGAGATCGGCGCGCCGACGCTGGTCCTCCACGGCACCGACGACGGCGTTGTCGACGTGCGGAACGCAGAGCTGCTCGCGGAACGGATCCCCGGCGCGTGCGTCGAGCTCTTCGAGGACGCCGGGCACCTGTTCTTCTGGGAGCAGCCGGGGCGCTTCGTGCGCGCCGTCGAGGAGTTTCTGTGCTGACGATCGGGCGCTGGCTCTCCGACCGCGCAAGGCTGACGCCCGAACGGGTTGCGATCGAGTACCTCGAGCGCACGATCACGTACGCGGAGCTGGACGAGGCGTCGAACCGCTTCGCCTCGACCTTCGCGGCGCGCGGCTTGCGCCGCGGCGACCGCGTCGCGACCCTGACGGCCAATTCGCCCGATCACGTCGCGGTGTTCTTCGCCTGCGCGAAGGGAGGGCTCGTGCTCGCGCCGCTCAGCTGGCGCCTGGCCGCACCGGAACTCGAGTACCAGCTGGCGGACGCCGAGCCCGCGCTCTTCTTCGTTGAGGACGAACACGCCGGCCTCGCCGCCGCGACGGGCCACGACTTTGAGCCGCTCGCCGTGCCGACCGCAAGTAACAGACTGTTACTTGGCCCGCCCAGCGCCGACGATCCGCTGCTCCTCGTCTACACCTCCGGAACGACCGGGAAGCCGAAGGGCGCGCTGCTCACGCACGCAAACTGCTTCTGGACGAACGTCGGCTTCGACCTCGCGACCGGCGTCCACAGCGACGACGTCGTGCTGCAGCTGTTGCCCCAGTTCCACTGCGGCGGCTGGAACGTGCAGCCGCTCCTGGCCTGGTGGAAGGGCGCGACGGTCGTGCTCGAGCGCTCGTTCGACGCGGCACGCTGCCTGGAGCTGATCGAGCAGAAACGCGTGACGACGATGATGGGCGTACCGGCGATCTACCTCTTCCTCGCGGAGGAGCCGCGCTTCGACGATGCAGACCTGTCGAGCCTTCGGCAGGCGGTTGTCGGAGGCGCGCCGATGCCCGAGACGCTCCTCGAGCGCTGGCAGGAGCGCGGCATCGAGATCGTGCAGGGCTACGGACTCACAGAGGCCGCGCCGAACGTGCTCTGCCTTCCCCCCGAGGACGCGGCGCGCAAGCGCGGCTGGGCCGGCAAGCCGTACCCGTACGTCGAGGTCGACCTCTCGCCCGAGAACGAGCTGCTCGTGCGCGGGCCGAACGTGTTTGCCGGCTACTGGCGGAACGCGGAGGCGACGGCCGAGACGCTCGTGGACGGTTGGCTGCGCACGGGCGACATCGCCGAGCGCGACGAGGAGGGGAACTACCGCATCGTCGGGCGCCTGAAGGAGCTGTTCATCTCCGGCGGCGAGAACGTCTATCCGGCGGAGGTCGAGAGCGTTCTCCACGAGCACCCGGCTGTCGCCGACGCAGCCGTGCTGGGCGTTCCCGACGAACGCTGGGGCGAGTCGGGCATCGCAGTCGTCGTGCTCCGCAGCGAGGCGGACGAGGAGGAGCTGATCGCGCACTGCCGCGAACGCCTTGCCTCGTTCAAGGTCCCGCGCTCCGTCCGGTTCGTCGACGAGCTTCCGAGGTCGGGAATGGGCAAGGTGCAGAAAGACGCGCTGCGCGCGGTCGTCGAGCGGGAGGCCGCGCGGTGACCGACGTCGTCCCGACCGGTGCGGACGGCCGTGCGCTCCGCGAGCGCGGCGCCCGCACACGTCAGAAGCTGCTCGAGGCCGCGGAGCAGGTCTTCGCCGACGTCGGTTACCACGACGCGTCGATCGTGAAGATCACCGAGGTGGCCGGCGTTGCACAGGGCACGTTCTACCTCTACTTCGAGAGCAAGAAGCAGGTCTTCGACGAGCTCGTCCGGGACCTCAACCGCCGCGTGCGTCACGCGATGAAGGACGCGAGCTCGAAGGGGCGCACTCGCCTCGAGGCCGAGGTGCTGGGCTTCGCCGCCTACTTCCGCTTCACCGCCGAGCACAAGGCGCTCTACCGGATCATCCGCCAGGCCGAGTTCGTCTCGCCGGAGATGCTCCGCTACCACTACGACCGCCTGTCCGAGGGCTACGTCGAGGCGCTGCGCGAGGCAAGGGAGTCCGGCGAGGTAGGCGAGATCGATCCCATGGTCACGGCCTGGGCGCTGATGGGCATGGGCGAGCTGATCGGCCTGCGCTGGATCCTGATGGAGGACCGCGACCGGATGCCGAAGTCCGTGCTGGACGAGCTGGAGCGGATCATCGGCTGCGTGCTCGAGGCGGATTCGTGAGCGTCGGCGTCGCGGCAACAGCTGCGTATCTCCCCGAACGCTGGATGAGCGCAGCCGAAGTCGCCGCGGAGAGCGGGATCCCGGAGCACGTGATCGTGGAGAAGTTCGGGCTGCGCGGAAAGCACATCGCGGCGCCCGACGAGCACGTGAGCGATTTATCCGTCTCGGCTGCGAAGCGGCTGCTCGATGAGGCTAGCGTCGATCCCAGCGGGATCGACGCAGTCGTCTACTTCGGCTCGATGTGGCGCGACTACGCCGTGTGGCAGGTCGCCCCGCTAATCGCGCACCGGCTCGGCTGTACGAATGCGGTCGCGCTCGAGTACGGAAACGTGTCGTGCGGAGGGCCGATGGCGCTCCGTCTCGTGCGCAACTATCTGGTGGCGGACGACGGTTTGCGCCGCGTGCTCCTCGTCGGTGCCTCGCGCGAGTCGTACCTGCTCGATTACGCGAACGAGCGCTCGCGGTTCATGTTCAACTTCGGCGACGGCGCGGTCGCCGCGCTGATCGAGCGGGACGGGCCGACGAACGAGCTGCTCGGCTCGCACGCGATCACGGACGGATCGCTCGCGCTGCAGGTGAAGGTGCCCTCGGGCGGCAGTGTCGAGATGAACGGCGGCTACCGCTTCCTCGACGTCGTCGACCCCGCGGCGATGAAGGAACGCCTCGACGAAGTCAGCCTGCCGAACTTCGTGCGCGCCGCTGAGGGCGCGCTCGAGCGCTCCGGCGCGACGCTCGGCGACGCGAGCTTCCTCTGTGGCCTGCACATGAAGCGCTCGATGCACGACGAGCTCGTGCGCGCGCTCGGCCTCGACCCGGCACGAACGGTCTACCTCGACGACACGGGGCACATGAGCGGCGTCGATCCGCTGCTCGCGCTCGACCGGGCCGCGCGCGCGGGCGAGCTCCGCGACGGCGACCTGGTGCTGCTGCTCGCAGCGGGTACGGGCTACACCTGGGCCGCCAGCGTCGTCCGCTGGGGCCCGGCCTAACCCTCGACCACCCTCAAGGGTGCCTGGCACCATCCAGGCTCCGGTCTGGATCCGAGATCTGGCCATCTGGCGAGTTGACGCCGTCCTATGGGCTATCTAGGATCCGAAACCCGCGATGTTGGACCCGAAAGGAGCCTGAGGATGACCAGATCGACCCCAGACCCCCGCACTCGGATCCAGGAGGAGGCCGAGCGCCTCGAGACCGCCTGGGAGGCGGACGAGCGCTGGCACGGGATCCGCCGCCCGTACACCGCCGAGGCAGTCGTCCGCCTGCGGGGCTCTGTGCCCGTCGAGCACACGGTCGCGCGCCTCGGGGCGGAACGGCTCTGGCGCCTGCTGACGACCGAGGACTATGTCGGAGCGCTCGGCGCGCTCTCCGGGGGCCAGGCGGTGCAGATGGTCAAGGCCGGCCTGAAGGCGATCTACCTCTCGGGGTGGCAGGTCGCCGCCGACGCGAACCTGAGCGGCCACACCTATCCCGACCAGAGCCTCTACCCGTCGAACAGCGCGCCTGCGCTCGTCCGCCGGCTGAACAACGCGCTCGTCCGTGCCGACCAGATCACGTGGGCCGAGGGCGATGGGAGCATCGACTGGCTCGCACCGATCGTCGCCGACGCGGAGGCGGGCTTCGGCGGCCCGCTCCACGCGTTCGAGCTGATGAAGTCGATGATCGAAGCGGGCGCGGCAGGCGTCCACTTCGAGGACCAGCTCGCGTCCGAGAAGAAATGCGGCCACCTCGGCGGCAAGGTGCTCGTTCCCACGTCGCAGTTCGTGCGCACGCTCGTCGGTGCGCGGCTCGCGAGCGACGTGCTCGGCGTCCCGACGGTGCTCGTCGCGCGCACCGACGCGCTCAGCGCGACGCTCCTCACGACGGACGCCGACCCGGCCGACGCCGAGTTCCTGACGGGCGAGCGCACGGCCGAGGGCTTCTTCCGAGTGCGCGACGGGATCGAAGCGCCGATCGCGCGCTCGCTGGCGTACGCGCCGTACGCGGACGTGATCTGGTTCGAGACCTCGACGCCCGATCTGGAAGAGGCTCACGTCTTCGCCGAGGCGATCCACGAGCGACATCGGCGCAAGCTGCTCGCGTACAACTGCTCGCCGTCGTTCAACTGGCGGAAGAACCTGAGCGACCGCGAGATCGCGAGCTTCCAGCGCGAGCTGGGCGCGATGGGCTACCGCTTCCAGTTCGTCACGCTCGCGGGGTTCCACGCGCTCAACGAGTCGATGTTCGACCTGGCGCGGGGTTACGCTGCGGAAGGGATGGCCGCGTACGTGCGCCTGCAGGAGGCCGAGTTCGCGCTCGAGGAGCACGGCTACACGGCGACGCGTCACCAGCGCGAGGTCGGGGCCGGCTACTTCGACGGCGTGCTCGAGGCGGTCACCGGCGGCGAGAGCTCGACGCTCGCGCTCAAGGGCTCGACCGAGGAAGCGCAGTTCGCGCAGGCGGTGTGACGACCACCAGCACCAAGGCCGACGACATCGCCCTCGTCATCGAGGAGGCGATCGTCTCGGGAGAGCTCGCTCCTGGCACCGTGCTTCGCCAGGAGCAGCTCTCCGAGCAGTTCGAAGTGAGCCGAACGCCCATCCGCGAGGCGTTGCGCAAGCTGGCCGCGCTCGGGCTCGTCTCCTTCGAGCCGAACCGGGGCGTGCGCGTGCGCACGATCACCCGGGAGGATCTCCGGGAGGCGTTCCTGGTCCGGGCCGAGCTCGAGAGCTTGGCCACGGAGGTCGCAGCGACGCGCATGACCGAGGACGCCCTCGCGGAGCTCGTCGCGGCCGAGAAGCGGTTCCACCGGCTGACGCAGGAGATGCGCTCGCGCGAACCCGGCCGCGACCGCCGCAGCCTGACCGCGGAGTGGGTGCGCGGGAATCACGCCTTCCACGACGTGATCTACCGCGTCGCCGACCTGCCGCTCGTCGAGCAGCTCGCGAAGAGCGCGCGCCGGACCTTCTCCGGCCCGGCCGTGTGGGCTCCCGGAGACGCGCGGATCGACGAGCTCTACGCGCAGAACGACCAGCAGCACCGTGCGATCCGCCAGGCGCTCGCTGCGGGCAGCGCCGCCGGCGCCCGATCGCTTGCTCGCGACCACGTGCTCTCGTCGTTCCACATGCTCGAGGAGATCCTCCAGCAGGTCGGCGCGCGGCCGTGGCGTGGCTGACCGCCGAGCGGCGCTCGTCACCGGCGCGGCAAGCGGGATCGGCCGCGCGATCGCACAGCGCCTTCCCGCGGAGGGCTGGGACGTCCATGCGGTCGACGTCGACGACGGCGACCTGACGACGCGCGAGGGCAACCGGGCGGTCGTCGACGCCGCACGCGAACGGTTCGGCCGCCTCGACGCGGTGGTCGCGAACGCCGGCTTCCAGCATGTGGCGCCGATCGCCGAGTTCCCGGAGGACCGCTGGGACGCGCTGCTCGCTCTGCTCCTGACGAGCCCGTTCCTGCTCGCGAAGTACGCCTGGAGCGCGCTGTCCCAGAGCGGCGACGGGCGGTTCCTCGTCGTCGCCTCGGTGCACGGGCTCGTCGCGTCACCGTTCAAGGCGGGCTACGTGTCGGCGAAGCACGGCGTGCTCGGGCTTGTCAAGGTGCTCGCGCTCGAAGGGGCGGACGCCGGGATCACCGCGTCGGCGCTCTGCCCCGCGTACGTGCGCACGCCGCTCGTCGAAGAGCAGATCGCGGCGCAGGCGGAGGCGCACGGACTGCCCGAGGAGCGCGTGCTCGAGGACGTGATCCTCGCCCCGCAGGCGGTCAAGCGCCTGCTCGAGCCGGAGGAGGTCGCGGAGACCGCCGCCTTCCTCCTCGGACCGGCCGGGCGCTCGATCACGGGCGCGCCGCTCGTCATGGACCTGGGCTGGACGGCCCGCTAGCTCCCTCGCGCGAGCCGCGTTACGGTGAAGCTTCATCCGGGTCCTCCTTCGGACTGAGTTGCTTCTCAGCCCTCAGCCTCCAGGAGGCCCGGATGTACCAACCTGCTCGGGAACAACATCTAGGAGGCCGTGATGACCGAGACGTACACGAGCGGGATCTGGACGGTGAAACCGGACCACGAGGAGGAGTTCGTCGAGGCCTGGACGGACTTCGTCCGCTGGGCGAAGGACCAGCCCGGGTCGGGCGCCTTCAGGCTCGTGCGAGACGTCGAGGATCCGCGTCGCTACCTCAGCTTCGCGCCGTGGGAGAGCTTCGACGCGCAACAGGCGTGGAAGGCAACCGACGAGTTCACGGCGCGCATGCGCGCGGTTCGCGAGCACGTCGACAGCTTCCAGCCGTCCACGTACGAGCTCGTCACGGAAGTCAGCTAGGCGAAAGGGGGCGAGCGCACGCTCGCCCCTCCAGCCTCACCCATCATCGTGCGCTCGCGTGAGCGACGTCGAGCGCGAACGAAGCCCGCCTGCCGGACCTCGAGACCTCGAGCCTGTACGAGCCGGCCTCGAGCGTGCGCATGAGCCGAAGCGGACTGCGTCCCGCGGCGCGGGCGATCAGTCGGTCGCGTGCGTCGAAGAGGCGGAGCGTGAGCCGGGTACCGCCGAAGCGAACCGTCGCTCTCAGCTTCCCGGTGCCGACCGTGCGCCCAAAAGCTCGTCCGGCCCGCGAGCGCCGAGCGCTCGATCGCCGACTGGACGGCATCGCGCGTGCTGCTGGGTGCGCGGGCGAGGCCGAGGCCGCCGCGGCGGGGAAGAAGGGCGTGGTCACGCCGCCGTTCCCGGCTGCAGCGACCACGATCGCGCCCTTGGCGCACGCGTACGCCACCGCGTCGTTGAGCGCGGCGGCGGTCCCGGGACCGCACCCGGGTCGGCTGCGGAGGCCGGGACGGCGCCCGTCCCGGCCACGGCGAGAACGAGCAAGGCACGAGCGAGCGTCCGCAGCAGCGCTCGTCTCAGTGCTGTCACCAGAGCTGTCGCCCTGCATCAGCTCGTTCTGCAGGCGGTTCATTTCGGATTCGCACGTCGGGTCATACGCGGTCAGCCCTTCGTGCTCCCAAGCGGCGCAGGTCCTCACGCTCTTGTCCTCTCGGACCGTCGCGGAGTCCAAACGGCTCGCGCCCGAAATCACTCTTGCGAGGTACCACCAGAGCGCAGGTTTCGGCATTTTTTCGCGTCTCTCGGGGTGTGAGCGGTATCCAACACGACGCTCTGACCTCGGAGCCTGCGCGGCGCGCCCCAGCATGGCCCGCCGCCGGCGCCGGGCTCGCGGACGACGAGCTCGAAGCCGGCGCGTTCTTGATCGAAAGCCCCGACCGCTTTCTCGCGGTGAACCAGAGTGCGTGCGTGCTGGTGGGCTGGACGCGCGAGGAGCTCCTCGCGCAGCGGCCCGCGAACGTCGTGCTCGCCCCGGAGCTGGTGCCGGCCGAGGCCGTGGTCGAGACCGGCGTCACGCGGCTGCGGCGCAAGGACGGCGAGACCGTCGCAGTCCGCTACGAGGCGCGAGACGTCGCGCTCGGCCACACGACGGCCGCCCTCTGGCTCGTCTCGTCACTGGAGGAGAGCCCGCCGCCGACGCGCACGCGCAAGCTCACCCCGCGCGAGCTCCAGATCCTCCAGTTGCTGGCGGACGGCGCCGACACCTATGACATCGCGCGCGCGCTCCGCATCGCTCCGGAGACGGTCAAGACCCACGTTCGGCGCCTGCTCCCGAAGCTCGATGCCAGGAGCCGCACGCACGCCGTGGCGATTGCGTTCCGGCGCGCGCTCGTGCAGTGACTCGCTAGCGTCCGCGCAGACGTGGTCAGCGGCACGATTGGTCTCGACGGGCGCACGGTCGCGCGCCTCGGCTTCGGCGCGATGCGGATCACCGGGCCGGGGATCTGGGGCGAGCCGCGCGATCCCGACGAGGCGCGGCGCGTCCTGCGCCGGGCCGTCGAGCTCGGCGTGACGTTCGTGGACACCGCGCACTCCTACGGCCCGGAGGTGAGCGAGCGGTTGATCGGAGAGACGCTGTCGCCCTTTCCCGACGACCTCGTCGTCGCGACGAAGGCCGGGCTGCAGCGTGGCGGCCCGTCGTCGTGGGTCCCCGACGGCCGCCCCCAGACGCTGCGTCGCGACGTCGAGCGAAGCCTCGAGCTTCTCCGCACGGAGCGGCTCGACCTGCTCCAGCTACATGCCGTCGACCCGAGGGTCCCGCTCGAGGAGTCCGTGGGGACGCTGGTCGAGCTGCGCGACGAGGGCAAAGTCGACCTGATCGGACTCTCGAACGTGTCCGTCGACGAGCTCGAGCGCGCCCGAGAGCTGACACCGATCGTCTCGGTACAGAACCGGTATAGCCTCGGCGACCGCAGCTCGGAGGACGTGCTGCGTGCATCCGAGCGGCTCGGCATCGCCTTCATCCCGTGGTACCCGCTCGGCGCTGGCAGCGTCGCCGACGATTCGGCCGTCGCCCAGATCGCCCGCAACCGCGGCGCAACGCCGTTCCAGGTCGCGCTCGCGTGGCTGCTCGCGCGCTCACCGGCGATGCTCCCGATCCCGGGTACCTCGTCGGTGGCGCACCTGGAAGAGAACGTGGCGGCCGCCGGCCTCGAGCTCAGCGAGGATGAGCTCGACGCGCTCGCGGGGTGAGGGCGCGCGAGCAGCACGAGCAAGCTCGAGGCCGATGCCCGAGCCGCCGCCTGTGATCAGGATCTTCTTGCCGTGGAGCTTCACGGGCTCGCCTCCGCTCCGGCGCCGTAGGGCAGGCCGGCGAGGGCGGCCTCGCTTTCGCCCGCCCCTAACTGGGCTAGACCACGACCTGTGGTCTGAACCGATACGCCTTGACGCGCCCGAGTCTCCATGAGAGGCTCGGAATTGGTATAAGCCAATCGACCCGGAGGTGGAACCCATGAAGGGACCGGGAGGTCTCGTCGCGGCCGTTGCGTTCGTCACGCTCGCGGTCGCGGCACCGCTCGCCGCAGCGGCTCGGCCTGACCGCAGCCCGGCGACCGTCGCCGGCGACCATGCGAAGGTCGTCGGGTACTTCATCGAGTGGGGGATCTACGGCCGCAACTACCGCGTCAAGGACGTCGTCACGAGCGGTTCGGCAGCAAGGCTCGACGTCGTCAACTACGCGTTCGGCAACGTCGTGCCGGACACTGCCGGAAATGTCGTCTGCAAGCTCGGCGACGAATGGGCCGACTATCAGAAGCCCTGGAGCGCCGACGAGTCCGTCACGGGCCAAGAGGTGACGTGGCCGCGGCCGATCCTCGGCAACTTCCAGCAGTTGCGGGCCCTGAAACAGCTCTACCCGCACCTGAAGGTGGTGATCTCGCTCGGCGGGTGGACGTGGTCGAAGTACTTCTCGGACGCGGCGCTCACGCAGCAGTCTCGGGAGCGTCTCGTCGCATCCTGCGTCGACCTCTTCGTCAAGGGCAACATTCCCGAGCCCGGCTGGGGCGGGATGGGCGGGCCGAGTGCGGCGGCCGGCGTCTTCGACGGCATCGATCTCGACTGGGAATGGCCGGGCTCCGAAGGGAACACGGGCAACATCATTCGGCCGGAGGACAAGCAGAACTTCACGAAGCTGCTCGCTGAGTTCCGGCGCCAGCTCGACGCGTACGGCCGCGTGTCCGGCCGCGACTATTTGCTCACCGCGTTCCTGCCCGCGGCGCCGTCGAAGATCGACGCCGGCTTCGAAGCGGGCAGCATCTTCGACTCGCTCGACTTCGCGACCGTGCAGGGCTACGACCTCCACGGCGCGTGGGAGTCGGTCACGAATCACCAGTCGAACATCTGGCCTTCGAAGAGCGATCCCTCGAGTCCGCGTTTCTCCGTCGACGACACGGTGAAGGCGTACCTCGTGCGCGGGGCGCCGAGGAGCGAGCTCGTCGTCGGCGTGCCCTTCTACTCACGCGGCTGGACCGGCGTGAACGCCGCGAACCACGGTCTCTATCAGCCTGCGAGCGGGCCTGCGCCGGGTGTGTGGGAGGCCGGCGTCGACGACTACGAAGTCGCGAAGAGCCTGCTGGGGTCGGGCTACACGCGCTACCGCGATGACCGCGCCGACGCGGCTTGGCTGTTCAATGGGACAACGTTCTGGACGTTCGACGATCCGAAGGTGATGAAGCGCAAGGCGCACTACGTCAAGGGCAACGGGCTCGGCGGGCTCATGTTCTGGGAGCTGAGCGGGGACACGCCGGACGGTGAGTTGATCCGGGCGATCGCTGACGGTTTGTCGGGAGCGTGATGTTTTCGGTCGGCCATGACCGTCGATCCGAGCGGTCGAAGGTGCTTCAGGACGGTCATGGCCCACCGGAAGGGCAGCGAGAGCGCTACGGGTTAGCGCTCGACGCGAAACGTCACTCTCACGACCGCGGTGACGTCTTTCAGGCGTGAGGTCGTGTCGTTGATGCCGTAGTCGCTCACGTCGGTCGAGTTGCGCGGCGTGATCTGGAACACGCCGAGGTCGACGCTCTTGACCGCGCCGAGGTGCCCGCCGAGGCCGTCTGCGAGCGTTTCCGCACGCCGGCGCGCGTCGGCCGTCGCCTTGCGCAGCGCCTCAAATCGAGCCTCGGTCAACTGCGTCGAGAGGTACCGGACGTTCGCAGTGGCGACATCGGCCCCCTGGAGGAGCAGCTCGTCGACGGTCGACGCGAGTCGTTCGAGCTTCTCGATCTGTCCGGTCTGGACCTCGAAGCGCTGCGTCAGCCGCCAGGCGGGGACCTGGCGGAAGCGCGGCTTCGCCAGCCCCGTCGGGACGCTGAACATGATCTGCTCGATCTGGATCGGCGGCTTGCGCACGCTGTCGGGCCCGAGGTCGCCGCCGGCGAGGAATGCGTCGACACCGGCGACGTCACGGCGCAGGGTGCGGACCGCTTCCGCAGACGTGCGCGCCTGCGCCGAGGCGGACAGCCGCCACGTCGCGAGGTTCGCCGAGATCGGCTGCTTGGCGGATCCCGTGACGACGATCGTGTCGCGCTGCCGCTTGACGTCGCGGATCGCGTTCGCGGCGACGATCGCGGCGATCGCAACGGCGATCGCGATCGCGAGGAGTCCGAGCAGAAGCTCGGGAAGCTCACGCGCCCACCGAAGCCGTTCGCCCTGCATGGGCGGACATTCTCACACGGCCTCGGCGGGCGCCAAGCTGGAGAGGCGCTAGCGGCTGCGCCTCCGCGTCGTGCTGCGACGGGCCGTCGTCTTCCGGCGGGCCGTCGTCTTGCGTGCCGCGGTCTTGCGGCGTGCGGTCGTCTTGCGGCGTGCGGTCGTCTTGCGCGCGGCGGTCTTGCGGCGTGCGGTCGTCTTGCGGCGGGCCGTCGTCTTGCGCGCGGCGGTCTTGCGGCGTGCGGTCGTCTTGCGGCGGGCCGTCGTCTTGCGCGCGGCGGTCTTGCGGCGTGCGGTCGTCTTGCGGC
>DASYUZ010000223.1:0-34418 GCA_036000665.1 Gaiellaceae bacterium | reverse complement strand
GGCGCCGGGCGAGCGCCCGCCCCGCTGGCCGCCGACGCGGCGGCGGCGCAGGCCGCCGTCTACTACGTCGACAGCGCATCAGGCGCCGACGCGAACACAGGGCTTTCGCCCGCGAACGCGTGGAAGACGCTCTCGCGCGCAAGCTCGGCAGCACTCGGCGCGGGCGATCAGGTCCTGCTGGCGCGCGGCGCGACGTGGACCGGGCAGCTGACGATCACTGCGAACGGAACGCCCGAGTCGCCGATCGTGGTCGGCGCCTACGGGACGGGCGCGCTCCCCGTCATCGAGGGCGGGGCGAACTGCATCGTCGTCTCGGGCGCGCACGTGACGGTTCGCGAAGTTCACGTCCGCGGCTGCAGGTTCGCCGGGATTGCGCTTGCGGGCACCGACGACCGGATCGAGAACAGCCTTGCGACGGACAACGTCGCCGGCGTCTACGTCCGCCCAGGCACCACGGGCGCCGCCGTCGTCTGGAACGAGCTGCGGAACAACAACCGGATGTCCGTGAACACGGCGTCTCGCAGGAACGACGACAGCGGCGCGTTCGGCGTCTTGCTCCGTGGCGACGGAGCCGAAGTCGCGTACAACACCATTTCCGGCTCGGACGCCTTCTCGTACGACTACGGTCGCGACGGGGCCGCGGTCGAGATCTTCGACGGGAAAGGAAACACGATCCATCACAACCTTGCCCTCGAGAGCAACTCGTTCACCGAGCTCGCGGGCGCTCGCGCGGCGGACAACGTCTACGCGCACAACGTGTTCCGCTCGTCGCTTCCGAAGGCGATGTTCCTGGTCACGCGTGGAGCCGGCGACGGGACGGGCCCCGTACTCGGGACCCGCCTCTACCACAACACCGCCTACCTCACCGGGTCCGCGAGCCGGGGCTTCGTCTGCTACGCCGGCTGCTCGAGCGGCGTGCTGACGATGAGGAACAACATCGTTCGGGCGGTCTCGAAGGTCGGCTACGCGGACGCGCCGTTCGACGAGGACTACGACCTCTTCTACGGCGGAGCGATGCAGTTCACGAAGGGGACGCACAGCATCGTCGCGAACCCGCAGTTCGTGAACGCCGCCGGCGGCGACCTCCGCCTGCGGACGGGAAGCCCTGCGATCGACGCAGGTGTCGACGTCGGCTACCGCGTGGACTTCGACGAACGTCAGCGACCGACCGACGGCAACGGCGACGGCCGGTCGATCGTCGACATCGGAGCATACGAGTTCGAGCGCCCCGCGAGCTCGGACACGACCGCCCCGACAGTGACGGTGACGGCTCCCGCAGCGCGGAGCATCGTCTCGGGGACGATCATGCTCGGCGCCGACGCCGCCGACGACGTCGGCGTCGCCACGGCGAAGTGGTACGTCGACGGCGTCGAGGTCGGCTGGGACGGTGCCGGTCCCTCCTGGTCGGTGCCGTGGGACTCGTCCACGGTCGCGGACGGTACGCATCGCATCTTCGCCAAGGCCTCCGACGCTGCCGGCAACTGGGGCACCTCGGCGACGGTGACGTTCTCGGTCCGGAACGCGGCCGGAGCGGACGATCAGGCACCGACCGCCCCCACGAGCCTGGCCGTGACCGCGAAGACCGAAACGAGCGTCTCGATCGTTTGGTCCGCTTCCACCGACAACCTCGGCGTCGCCGGCTACGGCCTGTACCGCGACGCAACCTCGGTCGACGCTACGGCCGGGACGACCTACACGTTCGGCGGCCTGTCCTGCGGCAACGCGTACACGTTCGTGGTCGACGCGTTCGACGCCGCGGGCAACCGGTCGCCGCAGACGTCGGTGACCGCGACGACCGACGCGTGCCCGGCGGACACGCAGCCGCCGACCGTGACGGTGACGGCGCCCGGCGCCGGTACGACCGTCTCGGGCGTCGTTACGCTCGCCGCCGACGCGACCGACAACACTGCCCTCCGCGAGGCCAAGTGGTACGTGGACGGCGACGAGGTCGCCTGGGACGGCTCAGGACCGCCGTGGGCGCACACATGGGACTCCGCGACGGTCGAAAACGGATCGCACCGGATCTTCGCGAAGGCGTCCGACGCGGCAGGCAACTGGGGGACGTCACGCGTGCTGGTCTTCGCCGTCTCGAACTCCGCGACGGACGAGACCGCGCCGTCCGCTGCGACAGGCTTCGCCGCGACCGCCCGAACGGCGTCGGGCATCGCGACGACCTGGTCGGCGTCAACGGACAACGTCGGCGTCGCCGGCTACGACGTCTACGTGAGCGGAACGAAGCTCGAGACGACGACGAGCACCAGCTACACGTTCTCGGGACTCGCCTGCGGCACGTCCTACACCTTCGCGGTCGTGGTCTTCGACGCCGCCGGCAACAGGTCCGCGCCGAGCGAACTCGTCGCTTCGACCGAGGCGTGCCCGGCAGATACGCAGCCGCCGGTCGCGACGGTGACGGCTCCGGCTGAGGGCTCCACGGTCTCGGGGAGCGTGACGCTCACCGCGGACGCAACCGACGACGTCGGCGTGACGCAGGTGACGTGGTTCGTCGACGGGCTCGAGGTCGCCTCGAGCGGGTCGGGGCCGCCGTGGACGGCGGTCTGGGATTCGACGGTCGCGGCGAACGGGACGCATCGCGTTCTCGCACGGGCGGCCGATGCGGCCGGCAACTGGACGACGTCGGCCGCGGTCACGTTCGGCGTCTTGAACGGCAGCCCTCCCCCCAGCGAGGTAGTGCTTGTCGCTGCGGGCGATGTCGCGTGCGAGCCGGCCAACGCTCCGACCGCGTCAACCTGCCGACAGCAGTTCACGGCCGCCCTGATCACGTCGATCAATCCAACGTACGTCCTCAACCTCGGCGACGCGCAGTACGAGTTCGGAAGCCTGGACAAGTTCTCCGGCTCGTACGACCGGTCGTGGGGCCGGTTCAAGGACAAGACATGGGTCACCGCCGGCGGAAGCCACGACTTCTACGGCGGCGGCGACTTCTACACCTACTTCGGCACGCGCGCAGGTCCCGAGCCCTTCAAGACGTGGTTCTCGTTCGACGTGGGCGGGTGGCACGTGATCTCGCTCAACGCTCAGTGCTCGAATGCAAACGTCGGCGGGTGCGGCTCCGGCTCGCCGCAGGAGGTATGGCTCAGGAACGACCTCGCCGCGCACACCAATGCATGCACGCTCGCGATGTGGCACAACGCGCGCTGGTCGAGCGGCCCACGGCACGGTACGGATCCGCGCACGGACGCGTTCGTTCGCGACCTGTACGACGCGGGTGCGGAGATCGTCCTCTCGGGCCACGACCACGACTACGAGCGTTTCGCGCCGCAGAACCCGACCGGCGCCCGCGACGACGCACGCGGGCTGTTGCAATTCGTCGTCGGGACCGGCGGCAAGAGTCTCGAGTCGAGCTGGGGCGCGATTCGGCCAAACAGCCTCGTCCGAGATCGAGTCACCTACGGCGTCCTCAAGTTGACGCTACGCCCCGACGGGTACGACTTCGAGTTCGTCCCTGAGGCGGGGAAGACGTTCCGGGACCTCGGTTCCGGCACCTGCCACTAGCCTCTCGCAGTCCGGGAGCGGCGGCGCCAGGTCCGCCGCCGCCTCAAGTCCAGATCTAGTCGATCGGCGGTTGGCCGAATCGGCGCGTGGGCGCAACAATGCTGGCCATGGGGGGAACGCTTCGCCGCCGGACGCTGCTCGTCCTTGGGCTCGGGGTCGTGGCCGCGCTCACCGGCTGCCAGCGAGGCCATGAATCGGCGCGCACCGCGGCAGGCGAGCGCGTCTTCGCCTCTGCCGGCTGCGGGAGCTGCCACATGCTCGACGCGGCAAAGGCGCACGGTCAGACCGGACCAAACCTCGACCAGCTGAAGCCCGCTTACGACGTGGTCGTTCGGCAGGTGTCGAACGGCGGCAACGGGATGCCCGCGTTCGCGGGGAAGCTGAGCACCGGGGAGATCCGCGCCGTTGCGGCCTACGTGGTCGACGCGACGAAGAACAGCAGCGCGGCGGCGATGCAGTTCAACCCGGACGACAGGAAGGTCGAAGACTGCAAGGGGGACTACGCCTGCTACAAGCAGGCGCTCGGCAACGTCGCGTACTACGAAGGTCCGAAGGCGGCGCTTGCTCGCTTCGATACGTTGATGCGATCGAACCCGAGCGTCGAAGGCGGGTGCCATCAGATCGCGCACGAGATCGGGCACGCGGCGTTCGTCCACTACCACGGCAACGCGGCGAAGGCGCTCGGCGACGGCTCGATGAGCTGCTGGTCCGGCTACTACCACGGCGTGATCGAGCGGGCGTTCGGCGGCGTGCCGCGGCAGAAGGTCGCGTCAGTCGCGCGGCGGCTTTGCTCTGGAGCCGATATCCGCAAGACGCTGTTCGTTGCGTACCAGTGCGTCCACGGGCTCGGGCACGGTCTGATGATCTACAGCGGCAACGACCTTCCGTTCTCGCTCCGCGTGTGCAGCAAGCTCGAGACGGGCTGGGACCAGACGTCGTGCACCGGAGGCGTCTTCATGCAGAACTTCCTGCCGTCGCCGATGATGGGCATGAAGACAAAATGGGTCAAGAAGAGCGACCTGATCTATCCCTGCAACGTCGTCGCCGCGCGCGACAAGCTCTACTGCTACCTCATGGTCACGTCGCGGATCCTCCCCGAGGTCAGCTACGACTGGCAGAAAGCCGTGAACTGGTGCTACCGGTCGGAGCGCGCCTGGGTGGCGACGTGCTTCCAGTCGCTCGGGCGTGACGCGTCCGGCCAGACGCGTCAGGCGACGCGTCCGCTCCTCGCGATCTGCAAGCTCGCGCGCGCGATGGAACGTGAGTGCGTCTACGGCGCGGCCCGCGACATCACGGCCAACGATGCGAGCGGCCGCCGGTCGGCCCGCTTCTGCGCACAAGCGCCGAAGGCGTTTCGCTCCTACTGCTTCAACGGCATCGGCACGATCCTCGGCGGCTTCGCCACCTACGAGGCGGGGCGGAGGGCCGCCTGCGGGGTCGTCACGAAGAGGTACCTCCGCGACTGCCTCCAGGGCGCCGGCGTCTCGTAGCTCAGGCCGGCGTGGGCAGGCCTTCGATCGCGCGCAGTGCGCGCGCCATCTCGTCTTCGTCGAGCGCGACGTCGGCCAGGTTGCCGGCCAGGTAGTTGTCGTACGCGCCCATGTCGAAGTGACCGTGGCCGGAGAGGTTGAAGAGAATCGTGCGCTCCTCGCCGGCCTCGTCCGCTTCCCGCGCCGCCTTGAGCGTGCCGTGGATCGCATGCGCGGCCTCGGGCGCGGGGATGATGCCCTCGGAGCCGGCGAAGACGAGGGCAGAGGCGAAGACGTCGCTCTGGACGTATGCCTCGGCACGGATCAGGCCGTCGCGCACGAGCTGTGAGATCAGCGGCGCGACGCCGTGGTAGCGCAGTCCGCCGGCGTGAATCGGCTCCGGGACGAAGTCGTGGCCGAGCGTGTGCATCGGGACGAGCGGCGTCAGCTTGCTCGTGTCGCCGAAGTCGTACGCGAACAACCCACGAGTCAGCGTCGGGCACGCGGCCGGCTCGCACGCGAGCACGTCGAGCTCGCGCCCCGCGATCTTCTCCCGCAGGAAGGGGAACGCAAGCCCCGCGAAGTTCGAGCCGCCGCCCACGCAGCCGATGACGACGTCCGGGACCGCGCCCGCCTGCTCGAGCTGCACGAGCGCCTCCTGCCCGATCACCGTCTGGTGCAGGAGCACGTGGTTGAGGACGCTGCCGAGCGAGTACGCCGTGTCGTCGCGGCCGGCCGCGTCCTCGACGGCTTCGGAGATGGCGATGCCGAGGCTTCCCGGTGAGTCGGGGTGCTCTGCGAGGACGGCGCGGCCGCTCTCAGTCTCGTTCGACGGGCTGGGGATGACGGAGGCGCCCCAGGACTGGATCATCGACCGCCGGTACGGCTTCTGCTCGTACGAGACGCGCACCATGTAGACCTTGCACTCGAGCCCGATCAGCTTGCACGCGAACGCGAGCGCGCTTCCCCACTGCCCGGCGCCGGTCTCCGTCGACAGACGCGTCCTGCCTTCTTTCTTGTTGTAGTACGCCTGCGCCACGGCCGTGTTCGGCTTGTGGCTTCCGGGCGGGCTGACGCCTTCGTACTTGTAGAAGATCGCGGAGCGCGTGCCCACGGCCTGTTCGAGCCGGTGCGCGCGATACAGCGGCGTCGGGCGCCAGAGGCTGTAGATGTCCAGCACTTCCTCCGGGATCTCGATCTCAGCCTCGGTGCTCACCTCCTGGAGGATCAGCTCCATCGGGAAGAGCGGTGAGAGATCGTCGGGCCCGACCGGCTGGCCTGTACCCGGGTGCAGCACCGGCTGCGCCTGGTTCGGCATGTCGGACGCGATGTTGTACCACCGTCGCGGGAGCTGCGATTCGTCGAGCAGGAACTTGGTCTGCTGCGCGGCGCGCTGCTCCACGGGGCGAGCATAGTGCGTCGGATGGCGACGCGCTACATCGGCCGAGCGAACCTGGCCAAGCGCCTCGCCCCGCTCGAGGGGACCCCGGGCCGCGCCTCCTACCGCGACGGCAGCGCGCGGCTCGAGCTCGCCGACGCAACGCTGACGGTGTCGCCGCCGTTCGGTCTCGCCCACGAAGCGGAGTACGAGCAGGTCGTGGTCGGGCCGCTGCTCGAGGCGCTCGGCGAAGACCACACGGTGGCGGCACTGCTCGTCCGGCTCGGCGGGTTCGCGGTCGGCGTCTTCGAAGGCGAGCGGCTCGCCGCGTCCAAGGTCGGCTCCCGCTTCGTCAAGGGCCGCCATCGCGCCGGAGGCTCGTCGGCCAATCGCTTCCGCCGCCGGCGCGAAGGCCAGGAACGCGAGCTCGTCGAAAAGGCGGCCGCCGAAGCGGCGCACGTGCTCGGACCGTGGCAGGGCAGGGTCGAACGGGTCGCGCTCGGGGGCGATCGCGCGGCGAGCGGGCGCGTCCTCGCCGCTCGGCCGGAGCTCGCCTGGCTGGAGCCACTGGCGCTCCCGCGGTTCTTCGACGTCCCCGAACCGCGGCAGCGCGTGCTCGAGGAACTCCCCTACCAGCTCTACGCGGCCAAGGTGGTCGAGGACAGTTAGCGATTGTCGCGCGGCGCGAATACGAACCCCCTTCGAAACCTGTACTCTGAGGCGTAGCAGCGAGAAGTTGACGCGGTTCGCGGCGCTGAGTGAGCGCCGCAGTTCTCTCCTCTTTGCCGCGAAGGCCCGTTTGTCCCGGGTGTTCGGATAGGCCCCGCAAGAAGGGAGAAAACGTGTCCTCGAAGCAAGAGACTGCTGTCCGCATCGAGCAGCCCACCGATTCGCTCGAGCTCTTCCTCAAAGACATCGGGAAGGTCGACTTGCTGACCGCCACCCAGGAGGTTGCGTTGGCGAAGCGGATCGAGCGGGGTGACCACCGTGCGAAGCAGGAGATGGTCGAGGCGAACCTGCGCCTCGTCGTCTCGATCGCGAAGCGCTACCGCAATCAGGGCCTGCCGTTCCTGGATCTGATCCAGGAGGGGACGATCGGCCTGGTGCGCGCCGCCGAGAAGTTCGACCACCGCAAGGGCTTCAAGTTCTCGACGTACGCGACGTGGTGGATCCGGCAGGCGGTGGCGCGGGGGCTGGCGGACAAGGGGCGGACGATTCGCATGCCCGTCCACGTCGTCGAGAAGCTGAACAAGATCGCGCGCTCGGAGCGCAAGCTTCGCGCCGAGCTGGGGCGAGAGCCGAGCTCGTTCGAGATCGGCCGCGAGCTCGATTTGCTGCCGGACGAGGTGGAGCAGATTCGGCGCAGCGCCCAGACGCCGGTGTCGCTGGAGAAGCCTGTCGGCGACGAGGAGGAGTCGGAGTTCGGTCATTTCTTGAAGGACGAGTCCGCCCCGGCGCCCGACGAGGAGGCGGACACGGCGATGCGTAAGGAGGCTCTTGGGAACGTGCTCTCGAGGCTTTCCCCGCGTGAGCAAGGTGTGTTGGAGCTCCGCTATGGGTTGGACGGGAAGCCGCCGCGCACGCTCGACGAGGTCGGACGGACGTTCGGCGTGACGCGCGAGCGGATCCGGCAGATCGAGAACCAGAGCCTGAAGAGGCTCCGCGCGCTGGACGAGTCAAAGGCGCTCAGCAACACGGCCGCCCTGGAGCCGGCCGGCGCGCAAAAGCGACGGAACGAGGCGATCTTCGCGGGCCCCCAAGCGCCACAGGCGTGGAGGGCGACTTCACGCCCGGTCTCCAAGCGCTAGCACGCCGTCTGGTTCGTCGAGGTACTTCGAAGTGACGGCGTAGCCGAAAGCGACTGGCCCCGCCGAAGTCCCGTTCGCCTTAAAGCTCCTCGCCTCGCGCGCATTCAGCGCGTTGGTGGTTTGCGGGCTCGGGCCGGAACCTGAGTGCAGGGCCAGTCCGGAACATCGTACGCCTTCTCCGGCTCGTGAACGAGAGTTCACGGCCGGGTTTCGCGCCAGAGTCCGCTAGTAGCGGGAGACAGGCCTAGTAGCGGCGACCCCCCGATGAGCGTCGCGTCCGCCGCCGGACGAACACCCAATAGGCGATGGCAGCGAAGGCGATCGCGGCGCCGACTGCGAACACGATCACACCCCCCATCCCCAGAGTCTACGAGGGACAGGAATGCGGCGTATCGTCGAACCTGCTGCCAGGACCATGCTCGCCGGCCCGAGTGGGTTCCGCCCGATTGGAGGGGACGAGACCGCCGAGACGGGGCTATGCAGCGGAGCGAATTTCCCGCAAGCTGTTAGGGCTCGCCCATGACCTGCGCGAAGACCGGCGGGCCCCTGTTGCGGCCGGGGCCCGTCGGCAGCTCTCGTCAGTCGAGCAAGCCGAGCCGGTTTGCCGCGAGGACCGCTTCGATCCGCGAGTGGACGTCGAGCTTCCGCATCGCGTTGCGCAGGTATTCCTTGACCGTGTGCGGGCTCAGGTAGAGCCGCGCCCCGATCTCGCGGTTGGAAGCGCCCTCGGCCGCGAGGCGAAGCACGTTCCGCTCCTGCTCCGTGATGACGGGGCGCTCGTCGGCTGTGCCGAGTCGCCGGATCAGCGCCGCTGCCGCGCGCGGATCGAGGACGCTCTCGCCGGCGAGCGCGCGGCGCACCGCTCCGACGAGATCGAAGTCTTCGGCGTCCTTCAAGAGGTACGCGCTCGCGCCGGCCTCGACCGCACGCCTGACCACCCCGTCGTCCCGCAGCGCGGAGAAGACGACGACCACGGTCTCGGGAAAGCGCGCGCGAAGCTCTCTGCACACGGAGACGCCGTCGCGATCCGGCAGTGCGAGGTCGAGCACGACCACGTCCGGATGGTGGAGCACCGCAGCGGAGATCGCTTCGGCGCCGGTCGCCGCCTGCGCGACGACGCTCAATCCCGCTCGCTCGAGCAGGCTGCGGACTCCGAGACGGACGATCGCGTGGTCGTCGACCACGAGCACGCGGACGCGGGCGGGCTCCGGCAGGGGGCTGCGCATCAGGTCGTACGCGGTTGCCATCAGTCGATCCAGCGTCGCAGCCGCTAGCGACGTGCGCAACGAGCCGAACGGCTAGATCTTTGCGGGTAGTGGAGCCTCGAACGGAAGTCGTGCGGCGAGCCCCTCCCCGCCGTCCACGGGCCGTAGTTCGAGCGTCCCACCGACCGACTCGACCACCTCGCGCAGGAACGCGAGCCCGAATCGGCCGCGGTGCCAGTCCTGCTCGCTGCCGCCGTCGTGCTCGACGAGCGCGTGCACCCACCCGTCTTCGACCGTGCAGCTGACGCGGCATCCCGTCGCGACCGGGTGGTGCTCGGCGTTCGTGAGCGCGTCGGAGCAGACGCGGTAGACCACCTCCGCGAGCTCGTCGTTCCGTTCGGCGACCGCTAGGGCGACGAGCAGCTCGATCTCCAGGCCGCCGCGCCCTCGGACCTCGTCCGCCAGCTGCTCGAGCGCGGGGCCCAGCGGCAGGTGCGGCGGCTTTCCCAGCCGGAGCACCTGAATCGCGTTCCGCATGTCGGTCGCCGCAGCGTTGGCGAGCTGGATGATCGTTCGAACCGCCTCGTCGCCCGCTGCCCCGGGTGGCGAGAGGCGCAGCTCGTCGGCCCGCACGCCGATTGCGAAGAGCTCTTGCAGGACGGTGTCGTGCAGCTCCTGTGCGGCACGGCTTCCCGCTGCCAGAGCGGTTCCGAGCCTCGCCCGGCGGTGGGCGCGGGCGTTGGCGAGCGCGATCGAGGCCAGCTCCGCGAACTCGCCTGCGAGCTCGCGCTCGGCCTCGCTGAACCGCTCGAGCGGAACGTCCAGCACGACCAGCGCGGACAGCTCCCCGCCCGTTCGCAGCGGGATGCAGCCGAACGTCTCGAAGCCGAGCGCCATGCTCAGAGCGGCGCCGGACTCCTCGTCGCCCGCATGCACCGCCCGGTCGAGCGCCCCTCCGTTGGCCGCGCGCGAGGCCGAGACAGGGACGCGCGCAAGGCGGATCGTCTCGTCGCGAACGCCGATCCCGGTGACGCCCGTGAGGATCCGGGTCACGGGGTCGTGGGCCAGCATCGCCGAGCGCGAAGCGCCGAAGAGGCTCGCCGCGCCGGCGACGATCCGCTTCGCCACGTCGTCGGGATCGAGCGTCGAAAGCATGCGTGCCGAAACGGCGACGAGCCGGCTTCGTCCGGCATCGTCGGGCCGATTCTCGTGAGGGGGCCGCTCCACCTCAGGCATCGTGTTCGCCCTGCCACTAGTGTAAGCGGGGTCGCCCCCCTCCTTTAGCACGGTCTCGGGACCCCCCATCCGGAGGGATCGGGCGACGAAGGCCATGCGAAGGTCCGGCCGCTACGCGGCGACGGCCGAGAACTTCGGGATGATCTCGTCGCCGTACGCCGCCAGCGTCTCCTCCTGCTGCTCCGTCATCAGGTAGATGTTGAACTGGTCGACGCCGACCGACTCGAGCTCCTTGAGCTTCTCGGTCGCTTGCTCCGCCGAGCCGAGGACGCAGAAGCGGTCGCAGATCTCGTCGGTCACGAACTCCCCATGTGCTGCGCCGACGCGGCTGTGGTCCTTGTAGTCGTAGAACTTCCGCGCCTTCACGTAGTCGGTGAGCGCCTGCGGGATCTCCGAGTCCCAGCCGTAGCGCTCGATCAGGTCCATGACGTGGTTCGAGACCATGGCCGGGAACCAGCGCGACTGATCGCGCGCCTTCGCGATGTCGTCGGTGATCATGCTCGGCGCACCGACGATGCACTTGAGCGCCGACGGGTCGCGGCCTTCCTCCTCGGCCGAACGCCGCGCCGTGTCCATGATCCACTGGATGATCTGTGGATCGGCGAGCTGGATGATCACGCCGTCGCCGACGCGGCCTGCGACCGCGAGCGCCTTCGGACCGTAACCGGCGATCCACATCTCGATCTCCGGCAGCTCCTCGCGCACCCATTTCAGCTGGAGCTCCTTGCCGTTCCATTCGACCGCGCGGCCGTTCATTAGCTCCTTGATCATCGCGCAGCGTCGTTCGAACTCCGCGACCTTGACGGGTTTCAGACCGACGACGCGCCTTGACGAGTCGCCGCGTCCGATGCCCATCACCATCCGGCCGTTCGTGAGGTCCTGCATCGTCGCGTACCAGCTCGCCGTGATCGTCGGATCGCGGATCCCCGGGTTCGTCACGAAGTGGCCCAGCTTGATGCGGTCGGTCCTGTCGCCGACGAGCGGCAGCGTCGCGTACGACTCCTGCCAGAGGATGTGCGAGTCGTAGGTCCAGCCGTACTCGAACCCGTGGCGCTCGGCGAGTTGGTTGAGCTCGATCAGGCGCGTGTGAGGAGGATCGGGGAGAACGGTGACGCCGAAGGTGAGCATGGGTCTCCTGGGTCGGGTTCCGACGAGGATAACTCGCGGCAAACGGCGAGAAAACCTACCGCTCGGCTGCGAGCCGCACGGCCTCGATGATGCCGACGTAGCCGGTGCAGCGGCAGAGGTTGCCTGCGAGCGCCTCGCGGATCTCCTCTTCGCTCGGGTGCGGGTTGTCCCGCAGGAACGGCTCCAGCGACATCAGGAACCCGGGCGTGCAGAAGCCGCACTGGAGCGCGTGGGTCTCCTTGAAGGCCTCCTGCAGCGGGTGGAGCTTCCCGGGCTCGCCGAGCGCCTCGACCGTGCGCACCCGGCGGCCGTCCGCCTGGACCGCGAACAGCAGGCACGAGCGCACGGGCTCTCCGTCGAGCTGCACCGTGCAGGCGCCGCAGACGCCGTGCTCGCAGCCGAGATGCGTGCCGTGCAGGCGCGCCTCGTAGCGAATGAAGTCCGCGAGGCTCAGGCGCGCCTCAACCTCCGCCGCGTAGCGCTCGCCGTTGATCTCGATCGAGACCTGCTGCGTCATGCCGTGCGCTCCCTCGCGAGCGCGATCGCGCGCCGAGCGACGTCCTCGAGCAATGCGCGCCGCGGCCCGTCGACGTCCGCGGCAGCGGCCGCGAGCCGCGCGGCCTCCTCGTCAGCCCCCTCGACGAGCGCACGCTCGGCGTCCGCCACCCGCAACGGGGTCGGCCCGGCACGGAGCAGGACGACCGCGGCTCGATCCGGAGACACGGCGACGGCTGCGCCGGCGAGGGCGAAGTCGCCGTGCACGCGCGCGTACTCGACGAACGCGCTCCCGGCACCGGCCGGCAGCGACGGGAGGTCGATCTCCACGACGAGCTCGTCGGGCGCGAGTGTGGTCGTCAGGAAGCCGGCGAACAGCTCGTCCGCCGCAAGCCTTCGCACGCCACGCAGCGACCGAACGGTGAAGCGGGCATCGAGCGCCGTCAGGACCGTGGGCAGCTCGGCGGCCGGATCGGCGTGCGCGACGGAGCCGCCCACGGTGCCCCGGCTGCGGATCTGCGGGTGCCCCGCGTAGCGGACCGCTTCTCGCAGGATCGGCCACTGCTCGGCGACGAGCTCGGAGCGCTCGAGGGCGGCCGTGCGCGTCAACGCTCCGAGCTTCAGGCGTCCGTCGCTGTGCTCGACGTAGGCAAGGTCGCCGATCCGATTGATGTCGACGAGGCGCCCCGGCCGGGCGAGGCGGAAGTTGAGCAGCGGCACGAGGCTCTGCCCGCCCGCCAGCACCTTCGCGTCGTCGCCGTGGCGCGCAAGCAGGTCGAGCGCTTCCTCGATCGAGTCGGGTGCGTCGTACTCGAAGGGCGCGGGCTTCATCGTTCGTGCAGCGCGCGCCACACGCGCTCCTCGGTGTACGGCGGGTCCAGGTGGCGGACGCCGAACGGCGCCAGTGCAGCTGCGACTGCGTTCGCGATCGCAGCGAGCGTGCCGATGGCCCCGCCCTCGCCGATCCCCTTGGCGCCCAGCGGGTTGTGCGGCGACGGCGTCTCGACGAAGGCCGTCACGAGGTCTGGCAGCTCAGCAGCGGTCAGGAGGCTGTAGTCGGCGAACGACGCGGTCCGCAGCTGCCCGTACTCGTCGTGGATCGCCTCCTCGACCAGGCACTCGCCGAGCCCCTGGACGATCGCGCCGAGCACCTGGCCCTCGGCGAGCAGCGGGTTGACGATCGTTCCGGAGTCGTCGACACCCGCGACGCGGAGAACGGTCAGCCGCCCGGTCGCTGGGTCCAGCTCGACGACGGCGGCGTACGCGCCTGCGGCGAAGAGGAGCGGCGATTCGAAGCGCACCTCGGCGCGGAACGGCGTCCGCGCGCCTGTCTGGCGCCAGTGCTCCTTCACCGCGCGCGCAGCCTCGAGCACCGCGGAACCGCCCATCGCCACGGAACGGCTCGCGAACGTCCCGACGCCGGCAGGGGTCTCGTCGGTGTCGCCCCAGCGCACCTCGACCTCCGCAGGATCGAGGTCGAGCTCGGTCGCGGCGATCTGCGCGAACACCGTCTCGTGGCCCTGGCCGTGTGGCGACGAGCCGGTGCGCACGATCACCTTCCCGTCCGGAAGCGCCTCGACCGAAGCGCTCTCCCACAGACCGCCGCAGCGCTCGATGTACATGGCGACACCGCGCGCGTGTCCATCCTCGGGCCCGAGCAGCTCGAGCACGCGATCGAGGCAGCGCTCGTAGTCGCCGGAGTCGTAGACCCAGCCGAGCGGAGTCTCGTACGGAAAGGCGTCGCGCGGGATCAGGTTCCGCCGGCGCAGCTCGACGGGATCGATCCCGAGCTCGTGCGCGGCGAGGTCGACCATCCGCTCGACGAGATAGGCGGCCTCGGGCCGGCCGGCGCCGCGGTAGGGCCCCGTCGGCACCTTCGAGGTCGCGACACCGACGACCTCGACGTCCGCGGCCGGGATCCGGTACGCGCCCGTCATCAGCATCGCGGTCGTATGCGAGGGCACGGCGGTCGTCGGGAAGAGATACGCCCCGAGGTCGGCGTACAGCCGCGCCCGGACCGCGAGCAGCTCGCCGTCGGCGGCGACGGCGAGCTCGAGATCGGCCTCGAGGCCGCGCCCCTGATAGGCGGCGAGGAAGTTCTCGAGCCGGTCCTCCGTCCAGCGCACGGGCCGACCAAGCTCCATCGCGGCGACGATCGCGGCCACGGCCTCGGGCGGGATCGCGCCCTTGCTCCCGAACGCACCGCCGACGTCCGGGACGACGATACGAAACGAGTCGCGCGGACGGCCGAGCGCAAACGACAGCTGCGCGAGCGGCCGGTGCGGGTCCTGGGACGACGTCCAGAGCGTGACGAGATCGCGGTCGGCGTCGTACGACGCGACCGCGCCCCGTGGCTCCATCGGCGCCGCGACAAGTCGCGGAATCGAGAAGCTGCGCGAGACGACGCGGTGGGCGCGGGCGAACGCGCCCACAGCGTCGCCGGCGCGTTTCGACCAGCGGGAGAGCACGTTGTCGCCAAGCTGCTCGTGCAGGAGCGGCGCGCCGTCGGCGAGCGCGGCGAGCACGTCCACGACCGCGGGCAGCGGTTCGAGGTCGACCTCGACGAGCTCGGCGGCGTCCTCCGCGAGCGCGCGCGACTTCGCCACCACGATCGCGACGGCCTCGCCTGCATAGCGCACCTTGTCGCGTGCGAGGACAGGATGGCCCGCGTCGGCGACGACACCGTCCTCGATCGAGCCGGCCGGCAGGCGACCTGCGCGATCGGCGACGTCCGCTCCGGTCAGCACCGCGACCACTCCGCGGGCGCGGCGCGCCGGCTCCGCGTCGATCTTCCGGATGCGCGCGTGCGCCTCGAAGCTCCGCACGAACGCCGCATGCAGCGCGCCTGGGACGTCGACGTCGTCGACATAGCGAGCGGCGCCGGTCAGGAAACGCTCGTCCTCGCGGCGCCGGAGCGGCTGCCCGATCACATGCGCTCCCAGGTCACGCTGTAGTCGGGCACGGCCGCGCGGACGAAGCTGTCGACGGGGCAGTAGCGCGCGACGAGGTCCGCGAGCCGCGCGAGCCGCTGCTCGCTTTCGTCGCTCGCGATGCGGAGTCGAAGCCGCACCGCGCGGTAGTGAACCGGGACGTCGGCCTCGCCGCGCCGGCCGCGCGTGTCGAGCTCGCCCTCGGCGAGCGTCTCGAGGTCGTCGTAGCGGAACCGGAGCTTGGCGGCCAGCCTGGCCGTCGAGACGTTCGTTCAGGCACAGAGGGCGACCAGGACGAGCTCGAGCGGCGTAGGGCCGCGGTTCTCGCCCCCACGCGAGGGCGGCTCGTCGCTGACGAGCGGCGGGAAGTCGCGGACGGAAACCTCGGCCGCGCTGTGCGTGAGCATGCGCCCACGGGCGCGGTTGACGACGACGTAGTCGGGCAGCTCGTTCATTCGCTCCTCGCTTCTCTCGGGATCAGGCGACGGCAACCAGCGGCTCGAAGGGCACGCCGTGCAGCGTCTCGGCGCCCTCCTCGCGCACGATCGTCAGCGCGCCGAGCTGGAGGCCCATGCGCTCGTCGGGGGTGACCGGGTTCGGTTGGATCACGATCGCCATGCCCCGCTCGAAGCTCGCGCCGTCGTCCGCAGGCGGGTTGGCGAACTGCTCGCGATCGATCAGCGGCGGCATGATGTCGACGCCGTAGCCGTGCACGAGGTCGTCGTAGATCGTGTACCCCGCGGCGCGGATCGGCTCGGCGGCGCGGATCACCTCCCCTTCGGTCGCGCCGGGCCGGATCGTCGCCGCGATCGCGTCGTACGCCTGCTTGGCGACGTCGAAGAGGCGCTGCCACTCGGGCGTTGGCTCGGCCTCGACGAAGATCGGGCGGTGGATCTGCCCGGTGTAGCCCCAGTGCGAGGCGCTGAACTCGGTGATGATCACGTCGCCGCGGCGCAGCTTGCGATGCGAAGGATTCTGCGCCGGCAGGCACCCGGTCGGATCGTCCATCGCCATCGAGCGCAGGAACATGATCCGCGGCAGGCCGCCCTCGGCGCGGTACGCCGCTTCGCCGAGCGCCACGAGCTCGATCTCGGTCTTCCCCGGACGCGCACCCTCCGCGACGGCGAGCATCGCCTTGTCCGTGAGCTCGGCCGCCTTGCGCAGCCACTCGATCTCCTCATCCGACTTGACGACGCGCAGCCGCTGAAACGCGCTCGTCACCTCGACGAGCTCGACCTTCGGCAGCCGCTCCCGCACGCGTGCGTGATGGGCGTAGGGCATCCCCATCGAGAACTTCGCGTTCACCCCCACGAGCCCGACGCGCCCGCCCTCGACGCCGAGCACGCGCAGCCGCTCCGCCACCGTCGCCGCCGGGTCGTAGCCGCCCCACTCGATCAGCGGCAGGTCGCTGACCTCGCGCGCGTTCGGTACATGGTTCGTCAAGCCGGTGTAGAGCGCCGTCTCTTGCGAGTCGTCGAGCGGCACGACGACGTAGCAGTGGTGCAGGTCGAGGTGGTTCGAGAGCCAGAACGCGTTCGCCATGTTCGCGCGGTTAGTCCCCGAGTTGCCGAAGACGACGAGGGCCGAGAGGTCGTGCGCGCGCATCAGGTCGCGCGCGAGCGCGAAGCGACGGTCGACTTCGGCGGTGGAGAACCTATCCCACACGTTCGAGCTCCTTGCGCAACCAGTCGGCGACGAGCGGCCGGTACTTGTACGGCACGTCGTTGCAGACGTGGTTCGCCTCCTCATAGAGGACGAAGTGCGCATTCGGCGCCTCGCGCGCGATCCGCTCCGTCTGCTGCCAGGGGATGATCCGGTCGCGCTTCCCGGTCACCATCAGCGCCGGCTGGTGCAGCTCGCCGACGACGGGCGCGAGGTCGAGCTCGTGCGCCTTTGCGCGCGCCTCCTCCTCGTCGCGCGCACCCGAATGGTGCTGGAAGGTCTCGCGTGTCAGGCCCGGCAGTCCGTCCCAACACTCGCCGAAGTTGAAGGCGCCGCTGATCCCGGCCACGGCGCGGAGCCGCGGCTCGCGCGCGGCGGCGCGCGGCGCGTAGTAGCCGCCGAGGCTGACGCCGGCGACGCCGAGCGGGCCGTCCCACGCCACGGCGTCGAGCGCAGCCGAGACTGCGGCCTCGTAGTCGGGGCGGATGTGCAGCGTGAAGCCGCTCTCGCCCTGGCCCGGACCGTCGAGCGATAGCGTCGCGAGACCGCGGGCCAGGAAGACGTTCTCCCAGTTGAAGAACTCCTCCTTCGTCGAGTCGAGGCCGGGGATCAGGATGACGAGCGGCGGCCGGTCCACGCCCTGCGGCCTGCGCAGGTTCGCCGCGAGCGCTGCGCCGTCGAACGGGATCTCGAGCCGCTCCGCAGTCGGGTCGAGGCACGCGTGCGCGCGCGCGAGCGCCTCGATCGCGAGCCGCGTCGTCTCGTGGTTGCGCTCCACGTCGAGCACCCACACGAACTTCGCGAAGTGGTACGCGAGCGCGGCACGCACCCACGCCTCGCCGGCGGTCAGCTCGCTCTCCGCCTCCTCCGCAAGCGTCTTGTGCAGGTCGCCCGTCTCGACCCAGGCGTCGAGCCAGTCGTCCCAGCGCTCGATCCGCGCGGTCGTGCGCCGGAAGTCGTTCGCGTCCACGCCGTTGGTGACGAAACGCGGCGCCCAGTTGTCGATCGCCGCCTGCACGCGCGCGTCAGGCACGAGCCACCGCCCCCACGACCTCCTCGAGCGAGGTTCCGAGCTCCTCGAGCAGCACGATCGCCGTGTTGCGGCCCGGCGCGGCCGAGACGGAGCCGCCGGGGTGCGTCGTCCCGCCCGTCTGGAAGAGGCCCGGGATCGGTGTCTTCGGCGCGAAGCGCAGCGCCCCCGATTGCGCCGGGCTCATGTCGCCGCCATGGCACGTGCCGTGCCAGTTGTGCGCGTTCATCCGCTCGAGGTCGAGCGGGCTCTTCACGACCTGGGCCAGGATCGTGTCGTCCGTCAGGGTCGGCGCGTAGCGCTGCAGCTGTCGGAGATTCCGCGCAGAGACCTCGTGCTTGACCTCGTCCCAGCGCTCCGGCCCCTCGGCCAGCTCGTAGGGCTGGAAGCCGATGACCTTGAGGACGTGACGTCCCTCCGGTGCACGCGACGGGTCGGCCACGGTCGCACAGACGACGAGGAGCATCGGATCGTCGTCGCCGATCACGCCGCGCGCGGCGTCGCCGCCGACCCGGAGCAGCCTGTCGACCGACGGCGCCGTGCCCGACGCAACGGGAACGATCTCGCCGCCGTCGACCGGAAACGCCGGCGCGGCAGTCGTCGCATAGTGGGTCGGGAAGAGCGCGATCCCGGGCCGCCACGCGTCGACCGCGTAGACGAAGTCGTCGCCCCACAGCTCGCGAGGGGCCATCTCGACGAGGTGCTTCACGTGCACCGTCGAGAGGACGCCGCGCCGCGCGCGGTACGTCTCGCCGTGGTCCGTCTCGACGCCGACGCAGCGGCCACCCTCGAGCACGAGCCCCGAGACACGCTTGCCGGTGAGCAGGGTCCCGCCGCGCTCCTCGATCAGCCGTGTAAGCGCGAGCGGCAGCGCGGACGAGCCGCCGCGCGGAAGCGTCCACGAGTGCTGCTGGCGGCCGTAGACGAGCGAGTACGCGAGCAGACCCGTTCCCGGCCGGTCGGCCGGCTGCACGGTCATCATCGCCATCCAGAGCATGAACGCCTGCGTGTGCCAGTCCTCGAACTGACCGCGGATGACGTCCCACGCAGAGAGCGCGAGCCGCCGGCGCCAGCGTCCGTCGAGCGCGTCCTCGGGACGCGGCGCGCGGCCGATCGGATTGTTGCGGTACGCGCCGAAGACGCTCTTCGCCTCGTCGTAGTCGGCGATCACGCGGCGGAAGGAGTCCGCGTCGCGCGCAGAGAATTTCGCGAACTCCTCGCACGTGCGCTCGAGGTCGCGCCACTGCGTCAGCCAGGTCCCGTCCGCGAACGGGATGTGGACGACCGGATCGGGGTGGATGTACTCGAGCCCGTACTCCTCGAGCCCGAGCTCGCGGATCGCAGGGTTCGCCTGGATCAGGTTGTGCGCCGTCGAGCACGAGTCGTGCAGGAAGCCCGGTAGCGTCAGCTCTTCGGTCGCCGTGTTGCCGCCGACGACCGGCCGCTCCTCCAGCACGAGCACGTCGAATCCGGCCTTCGCGAGATACGCAGCGGTGACGAGGCTGTTGTGCCCCGCGCCCGCGACGACGACGTCGAACGAATCGGTCATTGGCTACCCTCCGCTCCGTGGCCAGGATCAGCTACGTCGACCCCGCGTCGATCACCGACCCCGAGCTCGCCGCCGACCTGGAGCACTCGCGGCGGTACGGCACTCCGCGGCCCGAGACGCAGGCGATCCGCTTCCACGTCCCCGCCGTCGCGAAGGCGTTCATGCGGCCGTGGAAGACGATCTTCCGCGAGGGGCGGGTCGAGCACTCGCTCAAGGAGCTCTGCCGCGTCTACATCTCGAAGACGATCGAGTGCGACTACTGAGGATCGCAACGGTCTCTCCGGGGCGGGGAGCAGGGGCTGACCGAGGCGGACTACGACGAGCTGCTCGAGTTCGAGCAGTCGGACCGCTTCACTGAACGCCAGAAGGCCGCGCTCCTCTACACGAGCATGCTCGTCTGGGACCCGGAGGGGGCCGACGACACGGTCTGGGCCCGGCTCCGCGAGCACTTCAGCGACGAGGAGATCATCGAGCTCGGCCAGTTCGTTCAGCTGACGTTCGGCCAGCAGCGTGTGATCAAGACCTGGGGCGTCGGCCACGGCGAGCTGCTCGCCGACACGAGCGGCGGGCTCGCGCCGGGGAAGGTCGAGGCATAGGTGGCGCAGCTCGTCGGCAGCGAGCACGACGTCCGCGCACGCGTCCCGGCCGCCGACGAGGCGTACCGGTTCCTGCGCGACAACGTCCTCCGCAGCGGCCTCGTCGATCCGGAGCTGAAGGAGCTCTGCTTCCGCTACCTCGCCGACGACCCCGAGGTGATGGACTTCTCGCGCTTCGACGAGCGCGAGCAGCTGGCGCTGCGCTGGGCGCACGCGATCGCGTGGGACTCCTCGCAGGCCGACGACGAACTCTGGGCGAGGCTGAAGGCGCACTTCAGCGAGCCGGAGCTCGTCGAGCTCGGCTGCTCGATCGGCTTCGAGCTGGGCCAGCAGCACTGGCGCCGCACGATCGGGTTGCCGGTCCGCGATCACGCCTGAACCTCCTGCCCGAGCAGGCGCAGCGCGTTGCCGCCGAGGATCGCTTCTTCGTCTTGTGCGGGGAGTCCGAGCGCGCGGACGATCTCCGCGGGGCGCTCCACGCCCATGTCGAACGGGTAGTCCGAGCCGCACAGCACGTGGTCGGCGCCCACCTCGTCGACGAGCTGCCGCAGCAGCGTCACGTCGTGGGTGACCGTGTCGTAGTAGAAGCGGCGCAGCGATTCCTCCGGCGACTCTCCCAGCGCCGAGCGCGCCTGCGGCTGGAACGAGTGCGCGTGACGCAGCCGGCCCCGGAGCGCGAAGATCGCGCCGCCGCCATGCGCGAGCAGCACGCGGAGGTTCGGGTGCTGCTCGAGGACGCCGGCGAACACCATGTGCGCCGCCGTGACGGTCGTCTCGAGCGGATTCGCGACCGAGTTCCAGAGGTAGTAGTCGTCGAACACCGGCAACTCGAAGCCGCGCGTCGTCGGGTGCACGAACACGAGCGCCTCCGTCTCCTCCGCGGCCGCCCAGAACTCGGCGAAGCGCTCGTCGCCGAGATAGCGGCCGCCGACGCTCGCCGCGACTTCGACGCCCGAGAGCCGCCCGTCGCGCATCAGCTCCCGGAGCTGCTCCGGCTGCTCGAGATCGACCGTGCCGAGCGCGGACACGCGTTCGCCGACCAGCCCGGCGAGTGCCTCGTTCTGGCGCTCGGGGTCGCGGCCGAGCAGCGTCACCCACGGACAGAGCACGACGCGGTCGACGCCGGCGCGGTCCTGCTCCTCGAGGATCCGCTCGAGGTGGACGAACTCGCGCACCGCGGAACGGATCTCCTTGCCGGCCAAGGAGACGAGCTGCGCGCCGTCTCGCCACGAGACGTCTGCGCCCAGACCGGGCACGACAACGTGCGCGTGCGCGTCGACGACGTGCGTCACGCGACCACCAGGAGAAGCGAGCCGCCGACGACGAGCGTCGCGCCGATCCAGATCTCCTTGCCGACCTGCTCGACGTGGCGCCCCATCAACAGCGGCGAGAGCACGAGCACGACCGGGACGGAAAGCAGGCCGAGCGCAAGCACGACGCCAACCGGGCTGTAGTCGAGGGAGAGCCAGCGCAGCCACGTCGAGAGCGCGACGAAGATGCCCGCGAGCAGCTTGAAGCTGAGGGCGTCCCAGGCGATCGCGCCCTCCGCGTCCGGGCGAAGTGGAAGCGCGAGCGAGTACACCGCGACCGCGACGGCCATCCCGAGCGTCACGCCGAGCAGCGGCGACGATAGGCCCTCCAGCCCTTTCTTCGTGCAGATCGGGCTGATCGCCCACGCGAACGACGCGCCGAGGCCCCAGACCGAGTCGCGCCAGTGGCCCGCCCAACCGACCTCGGCCGCCCGGGGGAGCGAGACGATGAGCGCTCCGATGGTCACGATCACGATCCCCGCCCACGTGACGAGCCCGGGCAGCTCGCGCAGCGCGATTGCGGCGATCAGCGCGCCGAAGACCGGATTCGTGCTGAGCAGCGGGCTCGTCAGCGCCGCGCCGACCCGCATCTGACTCATGTTCAGCAGCGTCCAACCGAGCGCGAAGTGCACGACGCCCGCCGCGGCGAACCAGGCGAGCGCCGCGGTCGTCGCGGTTCGCAGGTCGCCGAGGTCTTCCGTCGCTAGGCTGGCGCCGACGAGCACGACTAGCGCGACGAGAAGCTGCAGGAAGGTCGCGAGGTACGCGTCCGGGAGCCCTGCGACGGCGCGGCGGTTCAGCGTCTGAAAGACGCCGAAGCCGAGGCCCGCCGCGCCCGCGAGCAGCGGCCCCGTCACGCGGTATCGACCGGGACGGCGCCGCGCACATGCGACGCGGACCCGCCGAAGTAGAGGTCGGCCATTTCGGGGTTGTTCAAGACCTCGTCCGCTGAGCCCGTCATCAGCACGCGCCCGCTCTCCATCACGACGCCGTGCGTCGCCATGCGCAGCCCAAAGCGGACGTTCTGCTCGACGAGCAGGATCGTCTTCCCCGCCTCGCGCATCAGCGCGATCGAGTCGGCCACGTTCCGCAGCGCCTTCGGGTCGAGCCCGAGCGACGGCTCGTCGAGGAGCACGAGTGAGGGATCGAGCATCAGCGTGCGCCCGAACTCGACCATCCGGCGCTGGCCGCCGGAGAGGTTCCCGGCCTTCTCGTCGCCGCGTTCGCGCACGAGCGGGAAGAGCTCCTCCACGCGCGCATAGCGCTCGCGGATCGTGCGCCGCTCGCGGCGAATCACGTAGCCGCCCATGAGCACGTTCTCGCGGATCGTCAGGCTTGGGAACAGGCCCTGCGACTGCGGCACCTGGACGACGCCGCGCGCGAGGATGTCGGCCGGGTTGCATCCGGCAATGCGCCGGCCGTCGAAGGTCACGTCGCCGCGGCGCGGCGCGAGCAGGCCGCTGACGACGCGCAGCACGGTCGACTTTCCCGCGCCGTTCGGCCCGACGATGCAGGTGACAGATCGCTCGTCGACGCCGAGGTCGAGGTCCTGCAGCACGTCGCCGCCGCCGTAGCCGGCAAACACGCCATTCAGCCGCAACAGCACTACGGCACGCCCGCCGGTTGCTCGAGGCGGAAGTCCTCCCCGAGATACGCATCGAGGACGCGCGGGTCCGCCTGCACCTCCGACGGCGTCCCCGAGCAGATGCAGCTGCCGCGCGCGAGCACGAGCACGGGATCGCAGAGCCCGAGGACGAGCGGCATGTTGTGCTCGACGATCAAGAACGTCTTCCCCTGCCGGTTCAGCTCGCGGATCATCTCCGCCATGTGCTCGATCAGCGTCGGGTTGATCCCGCCCGCCGGCTCGTCGAGCATGATCAGCTTCGAGTCGAGCATCAGCACCTGCGCGAGCTCGACGAGCTTCTGCTGGCCGTACGAGAGGGCCGCTGCGCGGACGCCGCCGAACTTCCCCATGCCGACGAAGTCGAGCAGCTCCTCGGCCCGCGCCGCTTCGGGTCCGCTCACGGCGTCCGCCGCGAGCTGGCGCCACGAGAACGAGCGCAGCGGCGCGACGACGTTCTCGAGCACCGTCATCTGGTGAAACAGTCGCGTGATCTGGAACGTGCGGCCGATTCCCGCGTGCGCGCGCACCCAAGGGCGCTGGCCGTCGATCTGCCGCCCGTCGAACCAGATCTCGCCCGCATCCGCGCGCATCGTTCCGTCGATCAGATTGAAGAGCGTCGTCTTCCCGGAGCCGTTCGGGCCGATCAGCGCCGTGATCGTCCCCTCCTGCACCGACAGCGAGCACCCGTCGACGGCGGAGATGCCGCCGAAGCTCTTTCGCGCTCCCTTCACCTCGAGCAGCGCCCGCCGCCCGCCGCCGTGTCCGTTCGTCGCGGCACGCGCTTCGAGCGACGCGGGCGCCGGCCGCGCGCGCACCTCGATCGAGGGGACGGCCACTCCCGCAGTCTGCCGCCGCTCGACCCATCCCGACACCGTCGGAAGCACTCCGCGCGGCATGAAGAGGACGACGAGGCCCATCAGGACCCCGAACACGACCAGGTGCGCCTCGCTGCCGCCGAGGTACACATTGGTCGCCTCCTTGATGCCCTGGAGCGCGAAGGCGCCGAGCACCGGGCCCCAGATCGTTGCGCGCCCGCCGAGGAGCACGGCGAGCACGATCTCGACGCTCGTCAGGATGTTGAACATCCCGCGCGGCTCGAAGAAGTTGAGGAAGTAGCCGTAGATCCCTCCCGCCGCGCCGATCAGGACCGCGCTCGCGACGAAAGCGAGCACCTTGTAGACGGGTGTCGTGATCCCGATGGCTGCGGCCTTGTTCTCGTCCTCGCGGATCGCGATCAGACCGGTTCCGAACTTCGTCCTCCGGATCCACCACGAGAGCAGCATCGACAGCGCGAGCAGGACGAGCAGCGCGTAGTAGAAAGGCGTATAGACCCAGTCGAGGCTCCAGCGCGGAAGCGGCAGCGTCGCCCCGCCGGAGCCGCCCGTGAGCGACGACCAGTTCAACGCCACGAGCTGCATCAGGAAGAGGAACGCGATCGTGATGATCACGAACGAGTGGCCGCGCGTGCGCATGATCACGGCGCCGAGCACGAGCGCAGACAGGGCGGCTGCGACTGCGCCCACAGGGGTCAGCCAGAACGGCGAGACAGTGAGGTGCTCGCCGGTGATCGCCACGGCATAGGCGCCGATTCCGAGGAAGACGCTGTGGCCGAGCGACACGTAGCCGGCGTAGCCGGAGATGATGTTCCAGCTGGACGCCATCACGGCGAGCAAGAACGCGAGCAGCAGCACGTTCTGGTGGTACGCGTTGTGCGAGAGCAGCGGGTAGACCGCGAGCGCAGCCGCGGCTGCGCCAATCCCAACGGCACCGGCGACGCGAACCGGCCGCGGGCTCATGCCGTGACGACGTCCTCGCGCACGCGCTCCCCGAACAGTCCGTGTGGCCGCAGCAGGAGCACCACGAGGATGAGGACGTACGGGACAGCGGTTGCCCAGCGGACGGAGAAGTACGTCGACGTCGTCGTCTCGGCGACGCCGAGCAGCATCGCGCCGACGAGCGCGCCCGGGAGGCTGCCCATCCCACCCAGGACGATGATCCCGAGCAGCCGCGAGATCCACGCGTAGTGCGCCGCCGGGAAGAACGGGTACAGAACGCCGATCGCGGAGCCCGCGGCCCCGGTGGTGGCGATCCCGAGTGCGAACGTCAGCGCGGCCACGGCACCCGGATCGACGCCGACGAGGCGAGCGCCCGAGGGGTTCTGCGCGCTCGCGCGGATCGCACGTCCCAGCCACGTTCGCGTGAGCACGAGGTAGAGCAGGACCAACAGTCCCACGGCGAGGGCCGCCGCGTATACCTGCGCCTTGGGGAAGAACAGCCCACCGAGATGGAACGACTCGTCGAAGTAGGACGGCGTCATCGCGCGGAACACGCCTTTGTAGACGAGCCCGAGGATCCCCTCGATCACCAGTGCGAACGCGAATGTGAGCAGCACCGACATCGATGCCGGAGCGCCGGCGATCCTCGACACGAGCAGCTTGTAGACGAGCCAGCCGAGCGCGAACATCGCCGGGGTCGTCGCGAGCGCGAAGACGAGCGGGTCGATGCCGGTGCGCGTCCAGACGGCGAACGTCACGTACGCCGCGAGGATCAGGAACGCGCCGTGCGCGACGTTGATCACGTTCATGACGCCGAAGATCAGCGTCAGCCCCGACGCCGCCAGCGCGTACACGCCACCGATCAGAAGGCCGAGCACGATCGTCTGGACGAGCTCAGTCACGCGTCTCCTTCGCGAAGGAAAGGGCCTGCGGCACGCGCCGCAGGCCCTTTGACGTCGCTACCGCCACCTCGGCTTCGTCATGACGATCTTCTTCGACGTGGCCACCTTCTTGGGCAGCACGATCTCCGGCTTCCCCTTCTGCCACTGCGCGAGCAGGAACGAGCCCTGCGGCGCGCCGTACTGATCCCAGCGCAGGGGGCCGAGGATCGTCATCACCCTGTGCGAGTGGAGGTAGTCCTTGAGCTTGTCCTGGTCGAGGCTCCCGACGGCGCGGACGGCCTTCTCCAGGACCTGTGCGGAGGCAAACCCGTCGGCCGCGTCCTCGGGCACCTCCTGAACGGGCACCTTCCACCTGGACGTGTAGGCCTTGACGAAGGCCTGGTTGAGCGGGTACTTCGCGGCCGAGCTCCAGCTGACGGCGTAGAAGATCCCCTCGGTGTTCTTGACCCCGACCGCCTTCGAGTACTCCTTGCCGAGCGTAGGAGCCGTCGTCTGGAAGAGGACCTTCGGGTTGTAGCCGATGCGCTTGAACGCGCGGACCAGCCCGACGCCGTCCTCGAACACCGTCCCTGTGGCCACGGCCTCTGCGCCGCTCGACTTGATCGCGTTGGCGATCGAGTCGAAGTTGGTCGTGTCCGGCGGGTAGACCGTCGAGTAGACGACGTCGATCCCGCTGCCCGCGAGCCGGTCCTTGACACCGTCGATCACCGGCTTCGTGAACGGGTCGTCCTGCGTCGGAAGCGCGATCGACTTCGGCCGCTTCGCGCGCGGCAGCCCCTTCAGCCACGCCGAGAACAGGTCCGCCTGGTGCGGCGCCGTCGCCGGCTGCGAGAAGAAGAAGTACGTGTACTTGCGGTCGAACAGGCGCGGCGAGCCGCAGGCTGGACAGACGTACACCTTGCGGTTCCGCTCCGCGACGGCCGCGGCGGGCAGGTTCAAGAGGGACGAGAACGTCCCCAGCAGCAGGTCGACCTTGTCCTGCGTGATCAGCCGGTTGTAGTCGGAGACGACCGTGTTCTGGTCGCTGCCGTCGTCCTTGATCCTGATGCTGACCGGCCTGCCGAGCAGGCCGCCGCGGTTGTTCGTCATCTTGACCCAGGTCGCATAGCCGCGCGCGGCCGCAGTCCCCGGTTCCGAGAAGCGGCCCGTGAGCGGCAGCGACGTGCCGATCACGATTGGCGCCCCCTTCGGCTTGGCCGTCGTCCCGGCCGTCCCCTGGCTCACCAAGAGCGCAAGAGCGAGCGCGGGCCCGACGAGCGCGAGGCCGAGTTTCAGCATTGCTCCTCCTCCCTGTCGATTCCCCTCTCTCATCAGTCCACCAGTCCCGCGGGCTCCTCCGCGAGCGCGGCGAGCGTGTCGAGGAACTCCGCTCCCCGCGCGCCGTCGACGACGCGGTGGTCGAAGGACAGCGTCAACGTCATCGCCGGCCGCACCGCCGGCGCGCCGTCGACCGGAATGACCCGGTCGACGATCCGCCCGACGGCGAGGATCGCCGCCTGCGGGGCGTTGACGATCGCCTGGAACGAGTCGACGCCGTACATGCCGAGATTCGAGATCGTGAACGTGCCACCCGAGACGTCGTCGGGCCGGAGCCGCCCCGCGCGCGCGGCCTCGACCAGCTGCACGCGCCGCGCCGACACGTCCTTCAGCGAGAGGCGGTCCGCGTCATGCACGACGGGGACGATGAGCCCGTCGTCGATCGCGACGGCGATCCCCACGTGGATGCGCTCACTCGGCACGATCGTGCCCTCCTGCCAGCGCGCGTTGACGCGCGGGTGGCGCGCGAGCGCAGCGGCGGCGAGCTTGACGAGCAGGTCGGTGTGGCTCACACGGTCGTAGCCTTCGCGCCGGCGCGCCGTCTCACGCCAGGCGTTCAGGCGCGTCACGTCGATCGCGCGCTCGAGGAAGAAGTGGGGCACGGATTGCCAGCTCGCGGTCGTCCGCTCCGCCATCCGCCGCCAGACGGTTCCGAGCTCCGACGTCGCTTTGTGGCTTTGAGTTGCTGACTCGTCGACGTCGGCGGCCAAGACCGCCCCGCGCGGGCCACTCCCGGAAAGGGCTGCGAGGTCGATGTTGCGCTCGGCTGCGAGCCGCCGCGCCTTGGGCGACGCGAGCGGCCGGCGGCGCCCACGGGTTTCTGCCGCCCCGTCGCGACGTTGTGACTCTGCGTTACTGGGTCCGGCCTCGCCGCCGGCGGGGGCTTCTTCGCCCGTGGCAAGGATCAATGCGATCGTCTGTCCGACCGGCACGTCCTCCCCTTCGCCCGCGGCGACGGCGGCCAGCCTGCCGTCGGCCGGAGCCTCGACGTCGACCGTGACCTTGTCCGTCTCGACCTCCATCAGCGGCTCGCCCTTCGCGACGGTGTCGCCCTCCGCCTTCAGCCAGCGAACGATCTTCCCGGTCTCCTGGGCCATGCCGAGCGCGGGCATGATCACGTCGGTCGGCATCTACGGCTCGACGGCCGCTCCCTCGAGCCGTGCCGACGCAACGACGCGATCGATCGTCCCGTCGCCCGACGCGCGGTTGAGGTTCGACTGCGTCTCGCGGATCCCCGGCAGCGGTCCGCCGACCGTGTAGTGGCCTCCGCCGGCGACCATCAGCTCTTCGGCCGGGAAGCGCGTGATTACCTCGCAGCCGTCGTTCGTGACGACGAGCTGCTCCTCGATGCGCGCCGCAGACCAGCCGTCGGCGGCAGGCCAGAACATCTCGAGCGCGAAGACCATCCTCGCCTGAATCGTCTCCGGATAGTCGAACGACACCAGCCGGCTGAAGATCGGCTTCTCCCAGATCGAGAGGCCCACGCCGTGACCGAACTGGAGCGCGAACGCCGCCTCCTCGTCGGCGAAACCGAATTCGCTCGCCTCCGGGAACGTCGAGACGACCTCGGCTGTCGTCACGCCGGGCCTGACCAGCCCGATCGCCTGGTCGAGGATGTCGCGGCAGCGCTTGTACGCGTCGACCTGCGCACGTGACGCGCTCCCGACCGCAAACGTGCGGTAGTAACACGTGCGGTACCCGTTGAACGCATGGAGGATGTCGAAGTACGCGGGATCGCCGGGACGCAGCATCCGGTCCGTGAACACGTGCGGGTGCGGGCTGCAACGCTCGCCTGAGATCGCGTTCACGCCCTCGACGTGCTCCGAGCCGAGCTCGTACAGAACCTTGCTCACGAGCCCGACGCACTCGTTCTCGCGCATACCCGGCCGCAGCGCGCGAAAGAGCTCCTCGTACGCGGCGTCGACCATCGCGCATGCCGTGTTCAGGAGCGTGATCTCGTCCTCGGTCTTGATCATGCGCACGTCCTGCATCAGCGCCTGCCCGTCGACGACCGTCACACCGGCCTCCTGGAGCGCGTGCAGGACGGGCAGCTCGATCACGTCGACGCCGACCGGCTCGCCGAGCAGACCCCGCTGCTCGAGCTCGACCCTGATCTTCTCCGCAACCGACTCCGCTCGTCCCTTCACCGACCCGCGGAGCGTCGAGATTCCGGCGCGCGAGCGCTCGTCACCGAGCCACGGGTTGTAGAGCTTGTGGTGCCGCGCCGCCGATCCGAAGTCCCACATGATCGGCTCGGCGCCCTGCGGCAACAGGCAGAAGCGGATCAGCTTGTCCATCGCCCACGTCCCGATGTGAGTCGCGGTGATGTAACGGATGTTGTTCATGTCGAAGCAGAGCAGCGCGCCGAGCTCCGACTCTGCGAGGCCCCGCTTGGCGCGCTCCAAGCGCTCGCGGCGCAGGCGGTCGAAGTCGACCCGCTGCTCCCAGTCGACGGCGTTCGTTCCGAACGTCTTCAGGCCCATGGGTCGCCTCCTCGGACGAGTGTCTGCGCGGCCTCGGCGACGCGCTCCGGAGTCGGGACCGTCTCGTCCTCGAGCACGGGCGAGAACGGCACCGGCACGTCCAGGGCGGCGAGTCGCAAGACCGGCGCGTCGAGATCGTAGAACGCCAGCTCGGAGATGACCGCGGCGAGCTCGGCAGAGGCGCCGTAACTTCGGTGCCCCTCATCGACGACGATCACACGGCCGGTCTTGCGCGCCGATGCGACGAGCGTTTCGCGGTCGAGCGGGACGAGCGTGCGCGGGTCGACGACCTCCGCGCTCACGCCGTCCTGCTCCAGCAGCTGCGCGGCGTCGAGCGCGACGTACACCATCGAGCTCGTCGCGACGAGCGTGACGTCCTCGCCCGCGCGCTTCACGTCGGCGACGCCAAACGGGATCGTGTACTCGTCCTCGGGAACCCGCCCCTTCGTCTGGAACATCATCTTGTCCTCGAAGACGACGACCGGATTGTCGTCGCGAATCGCCGACTTCAGCAGGCCCTTCGCGTCGTACGGCGTCGACGGCAGCGCGACCTTGAGCCCCGGGACGTGCGCGACCCACGCGTGCAGGCTCTGGCTGTGCTGCGCTGCCGACCGGCGCGTGGCGCCGAGCGTCGTCCGGACGGTCAACGGCGCCTTCAGACGCCCGCCGGACATGTAGTGGATCTTCGCCGCCTGGTTCGCGAGCTGGTCCATGACCAGGGTGAGGAAGTCGCCGAACATGATGTCGACCACGGGCCGCAGCCCGGTCATCGCGGCGCCGAGCCCGAGGCCGGTGATGCCCGCCTCGGAGATCGGCGAGTCGATCACGCGCTCCGTCCCGAACTCTTCGACGAGACCCGCGAAGACCTTGAAGGGCGTGCCGGCCTCCGCGACGTCCTCGCCGATTACGAACACCGCCGGGTCGCGGCGGAGCTCTTCCGCGAGCGCTTCGTTCACCGCCTGCGCGAGCGAGATCACGCGCGTGCCCTCGTGCTCCTTGGGAAGCTCCTGCACGCTAGGCATAGACATCCTCGTCCACCTCTGCGGGATCGGGAAACGGCGCCGCGAGGGCTGCCTCGACCCCGGCTGCGACCTCGGCGCGCGCTTCGCTCTCGATACGGTCGAGCGCCTCGCCTTCGACCCCCTGCTCGCGCAGCCACGCGCCCAGCAGGCTGATCGGGTCGCGCTCCCTCCGCCACCGCTCCTCGTCTTCCTTCGAGCGGTAGTACGCGCGGTCGACGTCGCCCACGTGGTGCCCGTGAAAGCGATAGGTGTTCAGAAGCAGGAACGTCGGGCCGCCGCCTGAGCGTGCGCGCGCGACCGCGGCCGTCGCAGCGGCGTAGACCGCCCGCACGTCCTGCCCGTCCACTTCCTCATCGGGGATCGCAAACGCCGCCGCCCGCGCCGTGATGTCGCCTGCGGTGGTCTCGGCGTAGTGCGTGTACTCGTTGTAGAGGTTGTTCTCGCACGCGTAGATCACCGGCAGCGACATCAGCGAGGCGAGGTTCATCACCTCGTAGAGCAAGCCCTGGCCGAGCGCGCCCTCGCCGAAGAAGCAGACCGCGACCTGGTCGGTGCCTCGCGTCTTCGCCGAGAACGCCGCGCCCGTCGCGATCCCTGCCGAGCCGGCGACGATCGCGTTCGCGCCGAGATTGTTGTTCTCGTGGTCGGCGATGTGCATCGAGCCGCCTTTGCCGCGGCAGTAGCCCGCCTCTTTGCCGAGCAGCTCGCAGAACATGCGCTCGATCTCCGCGCCCTTCGCGAGGCAGTGTCCGTGGCCGCGATGCGTGCTTGTGATGTAGTCCTCCTGCCGCAGCGCTTCGCAGACGCCGACCGCGACCGCCTCCTCGCCGATGTACAGGTGTGCGAGGCCGGGCATCTTCGCGGCCCGGTAGAGCTCGTTCACCTGCTCCTCGAACGCCCGGATGCGGGTCATCTGCGCATACATACGCAGACCGAGCTCGGCCGTGACCTCTCCGGTTGTCTCGGCCGTCGTCGCCATCACGCTCGCGTCTTCGTCCGGCCCGCCATAGCTGCGAGCACCTCGTAGACGATCGCGAAGTCCTCTTTCGCGAGGCCCATCGCGCGCGCTGCCGTGAGCAGCTCGTTCGACGCCGCGGTCGTCGGCATCGGCACGTCGAGCTGCCGTCCCGCCTCGAGGGCGAGCAGCATGTCCTTCTGCATCATGTCGACGTCGAACCACGCCTCCTCGGGGAACTCGAGCACGAAGGGGCCGCGGTACTTGAGCATCGGCGACGCGATGACGCTGTTCAGCATCACATCGACCGCGACCTGGCGGTCGATGCCGTCCTTCTCCGCCAGCAGGAGGCCTTCCGAGAACGCGACCATCTGCACGTGCAGGCTGAGGTTGATCGCGATCTTCAAGAGCAGGGCCTGGCCGTTGTCGCCGACGTGCGTCGCCTTCGGGCCGATGTCGAGCAGGATCGGGCGCACCCACTCGAACGTCTCGGCGCGGCCGCCGACCATGATCGAGAGCTTGCCCTCCTCGAGCGTGCTGACGCTGCCCGAGACGGGTGCGTCGATCATGTCCGCCCCCCGATCGCGCACGTGCTCGGCGAGTTCCCGGCTCACCGCGGGCGCCACGGTCGACATGTCGACCCAGACCTTTCCGGCCGAGAGCCCGGCGAGAATGCCGTCGTCCCCTTGCGCGACGGCGCGCAGCGCCGCGACGTTCGTGACCATGCTGAACACCACGTCCCCCCGTTCGGCCGCCTCGCGCGGCGAGTCGACGACGATCAGGCCGTCGGCGGCGAGCGCCTCGGCTTTCTCGCGCGTGCGGTTGTAGCCGTACACGGTGTGCCCGGCCGCGAGCAGGCGCCGCGCCATGCCGCTGCCCATCACGCCCAGGCCGACGAACCCGAGCGTCGCCACTACCGCAACGCCTCCCCGCGGACGGTGTCGCGCTCGACCCGCGCGACGTGCTCCTGCATACGCTCGCGTGCCTGGTCCGGATGCTTCGCTGCGATCGCCTCGGCGATCAGGCGGTGCATCTCGATCGCGCCCTCCGGACTGCCGGGGATGTTGTAACTCGACGAGAGCGAGCGCTGGAGCAGCTCGCGGATCGCGTGCATCAGGTAGAGGAGCACGCGGTTCCGCGTCGCCTCCGCGACGGTGAGGTGGAACCGCAGGTCCGCGGCGATGAACTCCTCTTCCGACCCGAGCCCGACTTCCATCGCCTCGATCGCCGACTCCATCCGCTGCAGCTGCGCCTTCGTGCGCCGTCGCGCCGCGAGTGCGGCCGACTCGCCCTCGACGAAGCGGCGCACCTCGAACAGCTCCGCGTAGCTCGCCGCGTCGAGGGTGACGAGCAGGTCGAAGGAATGGTTGAGGGGATTGCGGAGCTCGGCGACCGAGAAGGCGCCGTTGCCGTTCGCCCTGATCAGCCCCTTCGATTCGAGTATCCGCAGCGCCTCTCGGACGGAGGAACGCCCGACGCGGTACGACTGCACCAGCTCGCGCTCGGTGGGAAGCACGTCGCCGGGCTTCAGATGCCCCTCGCCGATCTGCTGGATCAACCGCTCCGCCACCAGCTCGTAGGTCTTGCGACGGTCGATCGGCGCGAATGCTGTCGGCTTGTCAGACAAGCGGACCGGAATTCATACCAGGTCCGTTCCGGCCGGCGCAGGCGTACGACCGAGCCGCCCCCGCGAGGGCGAGGAGCCCGGCGAGTTGTTCGGCGCTCGACCCGCTCGGTCGGCTGGTTCTACGCCGCCTGTCGATCGGAACGAGCGTTCCGATGCTCGGAACAGGAGCAAGGACCGTAGCCATTGAGAATCGCTGTGGCCGGGTCACCGCCGGCTCCGGTTCGAGTCCGGCGCCCTCCGCGCCCTAGGTGGAGGGAGCGGGTCCGAGGTCGGCGCCGCGGCGCTAGACTGGTGGCGATTCTCAATCGCGTGCGGGGTGGTTCCCCGCTTCACCAGACCTCGGCCCGCCCTTCCGGCGGGCCGTTGTTTTTCTAACCGCTTGCGAGCTTGTCGAGCGTCTTCGTCGCCAAGCGGTCGAGGGCCTGGACGCTCAGCTCGAGGTGCTCCGGCTTCGTGTCCTCGAGCTTCGTGTGCGAGAGACCGCGCAGGCTCTGCACGAACAGCATCACGGTCGGCACGCCCGCGCGCGCGACCTCGGCTGCGTCGTGCAACGGGCCGCTCGGCAAGCGATGTGACGTACCTGAGACCTCGCGGATCGACTCGTCGGCGAGCTCGATCAAGTCGTCGTCGAAGAGGATCGGCTCGATGTTCCAGATCCGCTCCCACTCGACGTCGATGTTCTCCTCGTCCGCGAAGCGCTCGGACGCTTCCTTCGCCTGCGTGAGCAGGTCGGCCAGCTTCGACGCATCGAGGTGGCGCTGGTCGAGCAGCTGCTCCGCGGTCTCGACGACCGACGTGACGATCCCCGGCTTCGTGACGACCCCGCCCGACGTGCAGACGGCCCCCTCGCCGACGCGCGCGGCAATCGGGCGGATCTCGAGCGCGAGCTTCGCGGCGCCCGCGAGCGCGTCGCGGCGTTTGTCCATCGGCGTCGAGCCCGCATGCGCGGCCTGGCCGCGCCACGTGACCTGGTGGCGCTCGACGCCGTACGTGCCGAGGACGACGCCGAGCGGGAGGTCCATGGATTCCAGCACCGGGCCCTGCTCGATGTGCAGCTCGAGGTACGCGGCCGCGTTCTCCAGCTGCTTCCGCGCCTCCGTCGCCTGATCGAGATCGACGCCGTGCTCGCGGAGCGCGTCCGGGAGCGCGACGCCGTTCGCATCCTTCCGCTGCCGCAGCTCGTCCTGGTCGCGCATCGAGCCCGCGGCAGCGCTCGAGCCGAAGAGCGAGCGCCCGAAGCGCGCACCCTCCTCGTCGGCCCAGTTCACGAGCCGCACCGTCACCGGCGGCTGTCCGTCCCCGGCGAGGCGGCGCATCACCTCGACCGCCGCGACCACGTTCAGCGCGCCGTCGAGCCAGCCGCCGTTCGGCACGGAGTCGATGTGGCCGCCGAGCAGCAGCTCC